>JAQTPS010000016.1 GCA_028712595.1 Minisyncoccota bacterium
CCAAAGTGAAGTCTTTGTCAATAATAAACTGCTTAAACTTGTATCCAACTAGAAGTACGATAACAAGACCAACAAAACTTAAAAAGTATTTACTGTTACGATCCATAGTATATATATTCGCACATTAACTAATAATCTAAAAGGAACATTTTGAAATTCTCCTACCACTCCTCATCATCTTTTGTTGGGATGATTTCAACACCAGTCTGGTCCATCAATTCTTTTGAGAAATCATTTTTGAGAGAAGAAGGTTCTTCGTCTTTAGCGCTCTCCTCAACGAAGATGCCATTATTTTCTAGCGTCTTCGAAGGCGCCTCTTTTGGTTCCTCAATTTTTGGGTTGCTATCGGCTGCATCATCACTCAAGTTACGCGAGTCTTCTATCAAGATGTAACTATCGTCTGATGAAGTCATATATGAAGTTTAACTTATTAAAGAATAATTAACAACACAAGACTAGTGGATAGTTTGATTTTCCCACCGGCCCAGCCTATGTATGCCCAAGGATTCTATAGGCCGGATCGATGTAATCAGAATCTAGTAAGGACTATCCTTGCCAGATTCTTGGTGTATACTATTGATGTCGCACAATATTTGTCGCAAATGCGTCATTTTTGAAAATATGGACCTCCAAAAACTAAAACGACAATTCTTTGAACATCTCGAAATCGAAAAAGGGCGAAGTTTGAAGACAATCGAAAATTACGAGAGATATCTCGAACGATTTTTGAGTTTCAGTAAAGTTGCAAATCCAAAAGATATCACAGACGACACTGTTCGTGAGTTTCGTTTGTGGCTCAACAGACAAGAAAGCGGATTGAAAACAGGCGGACGCGCCGAGACATTAAAAAAGAAAACTCAAAATTATTATTTGATTGCCCTACGAAGTTTTCTGAAATATTTACGTAAGCGTGGCGTCGAATCTCTTTCTCCGGAACGCATTGACCTTGCAAAAGTTTCTGAGCGAGACCTAGACCTTATCTCCTCGCCAGACCTCAAGCGTCTGCTCTCTGCGCCAAGTGGTGACGACATAAAAAGCTTACGAGATAAGGCGATTTTGGAGCTTTTCTTCTCCACCGGGTTGCGACTTTCAGAGCTTTGCTCTTTGTCGCGCGACCTCGATTTGAATAAAGATGAATTTTCTGTGCGAGGAAAAGGAGAAAAAGTTCGCGTAGTATTTTTATCGGACAGCGCAAAAAAATCTATAAAAAATTATCTTGCAAAACGAACTGATGTTGACGAAGCTCTTTTTGTGCGAACAGAAAAAAATTTGTCGGAAGATGAAAAAGATTCTTTGCGACTAACACCACGAACTGTAGAACGTTTGGTGAAACACTATGCGCTCAAAGCGGGCATTTCAAAAAAAGTTACACCGCACGTTATTCGTCACTCGTTTGCCACAGATCTTTTGCAAAATGGCGCTGATATTCGCTCGGTACAAATGATGCTTGGGCATTCAAACATTGCAACAACGCAAATTTATACACACGTAACTGACCAACAGCTTCGCGATGTGCATAAAAAATTTCACAGCAAGGAAGAATAACCCAAAAACAAGGGCTCTCCTTGAGAATTCAAAAAGGAGAGCCCTTGTTTTTTAGGATCATGTGGTATCATTATTTTAATGAATATTATCTCTTGGAATGTAAACGGACTTCGGGCAATAAATAAAAAAGGCAATTGGACGGAAATTTTAAAACTAAATCCGGACATACTTTGTTTGCAAGAAACAAAAGTAGAAGCGGAACAATTGCCGGAAGAAGTACGAAATCCGAAAGGATATTTTTCTTATTTTAGTCATTCGAAAACTCGCAAAGGTTACAGCGGAGTTGCAGTTTACACAAAGGAGAAACCAGAAAAAGTGGAAGAAGGAATGGGCATAAAGGACATGGACCAAGAGGGGCGACTACTTGTCCTTTACTATTCTGACTTTGTCCTTTTGAATTGCTACTTCCCTAACGGAGGTGGTGGACCGGACCGTTTGTCCTATAAACTAAAATTTTATGATAATTTTTTGGAATTTATTGAAACTCTTCGGAAAAGAGGCCATAAAGTTATTTTTTGTGGGGACATAAACACAGCGCACGAGGAAATAGATTTGGCGAGACCCGAAGAAAACGAAGAAAATACAGGGTTTTTGCCAGAAGAGCGAGCGTGGATTGATGAATTAATTTATCACGGCTACATAGACATTTTCCGTCATCTTTATCCCAACACTCGCGATGTTTATACTTTTTGGGATATGCAGACAGGCGCTCGCGCGCGAAATGTTGGATGGCGAATAGATTACTTTTTCATTTCTCCGGATCTTCTCAAGTCGGTTAAAAGTACAAGTATGATGACTAACTTTTATGGGTCCGACCACTGCCCTATCGTGCTTGAGCTCAAATAGCGCTCGAAGCACGCAAGTTAAAAGTTTATAAAGTTCATAAAGTAAAAAAGTGAATGCGAATTCTACTTTACAAACTTTAAGAACTTTCAACCTTACAAACTCACTTTACTCCGTGTCTTTTGCGAATCTCTGCAAGCTCCTTTTCTTCCTCCTCGTCTTTTTTTTCTTTTCCTGCTTCGCCAAGTTTTTTTAATTCTTCAATATTAAGTTTGTTGAGTTCGATAGCGCGCCTTGCAAGGAATTCTTCAGTATTATTTTCTGGATTATCAAAAACTTCTTCGAGGAGCGCGTGAAGTATGAAACCAATTCTTGGCCCCGGTGTTTCGTGTGTAACATCCATAATTTTCTTGCCATCAATTTTTAGCATACCAACTGACACAGGCGCGCGCATTGCTTCCTCTATCATTGATTGATATTTTCGGAGACGATATGGTGTTTCTTTTGGGCGACCCATTCCAATCCGGTCGCAAGCTCGGAGTTTCATAAGATCCCAAACATTTTCAGGTCCTACGTTTCTAACTATGCGACGAACGGCGGAAAGTGTTATTTTCTCTATATCAGAGAAAAATAGGTGGTATCTGACGAGCTGGGACGCTACATCCACGATTTTCTTAGGATACTTAAGGTTTTCAAGGGCTTTTTTGGTAACACGACCACCAACGACATCGTGGCCATAGAAGGTCCAGTCGTTTTTTTCTTCTGACCAGCGTCTAGTTTCTGGCTTTGCAACGTCGTGGAAAAGGGCCGCTAAACGTACGTGGAGAGGCCAATCGCGGTCAGCGGAATGCTGTAGGGCGCGGAGGTTATGTTCCCATATTGTGTAAATATGAGCGCCATTTTGTTCCAATCCAATACCTCGTTTTAAGTCGGGCGCAATGTAGTCAAGTAGTCCCAACTTTTCGCACATTATTATTCCAACCATCGGGTTCTTCGACATTACCATTTTTGAAAATTCATCTCGAATTCTTTCTACTGCGATTTCTTTTAAATTTTGAGCAGTTTTTTGAATAGCTTCTTGGGTCTCTACGTTAATCGTGAAACCAAGGTCTGTTGCTAGGCGAACAGCGCGCAAAATTCTAAGCGCATCTTCGTGGAAACGATCATAAGGGCTTCCTACAGTCCGGAGGATTTTTCCCTCAATGTCCGATAGGCCACCATAAGGATCAATAATATGTCCTTTAGAATGTCCTTGAGAATCGTCATATGCTATAGCGTTTATTGTGAAATCACGACGCTTGAGGTCGTCCTCAAGTTTCGCATTAAATGAAACTGTATCTGGTCGTCTCTTGTCGCTGTACGCTCCTTCTGTGCGATATGGAGTTACTTCTATAACTTTTAAAGTTTCATCCTCCGTTTCATTTACAACTCCGACAGTTCCATAATCATTTTCATAAAATGTTTCCAAAAAAAGTTTTTGTATTTGTTCTGGATTTGCGTTTGTAGTAACATCCCAGTCCTTTGGCTTGATGTTGACAAACATATCCCTCACACATCCTCCAACCAAATATGCTTCGAAACCTCCGTCGCGTAATGTTTTTGTTACACGCGAAACTTCCTTTGGAATAGGATATTTAAGAGAGACTTTTTTAGGAGTGTGTGGCATACGAATTCTTATACAAATATATTAGCTCTATTTTGGAGTTTTTCCTAATATGCGGTACTATGACCATGCAGTCAAGCATTTTTTGATGCCCTGCCCTCGTGGTGAAATGGATATCATACCGGTCTTCGGAACCGTTGTTCCAGGTTCGAATCCTGGCGGGGGCACCAGAATAGGCCATAGAATGGGCCTATTCTGGCGACCTCGCAGCAAGGCCTTTGATGGCCTTGCGTCAGGATTCGAATGGCGTAGCGATGTTTTGCGAGTACGCAAAACCGCGAGCCAGTGCCCAGACAAACTTTTTTGACGAAAAAAGTTTAGTCGAGGGAGAATCCTTCGGGGGTACTGGCAATAAGCAATAATTTAAGTATAATGATTTAATCCTGCGGGCATGGTTTAGTGGTAGAACACGACCTTGCCAAGGTTGAGACGGGAGTCCGATTCTCCCTGCCCGCACAATCAAGGCCCCTCAACGGGGCCTTTTCTATGCGGACAGAGTAAAGCGCTGGTGCGCTTTACGTGGAGAATCGGACGCCGGAGCGATGTTTTGCGAGTACGCAAAACCGCGAGGCGGTGCCCAGACCAAAATTTTTGACGAAAAATTTTGAGTCGCGGGCGATTCTCCCTGCCCCCTGGGGCAGATTTTTGTAACTTATAGTTTCCCCCTAAAGGACACCACCCACTCAAACCACAATTATTTCTAGCTGTGTCAACTCTATGAGCCAATAAAATATGGGGAAAATTGTGTAAAACTGTGGATAACTCTGTGGACAGCGTTAATAAAGGACATGCTTTTATGGTCAAATATCGGTCATTTGCTTGCTTTTTAATAGGTTTCTCTCAATTAAACCCTTGTTGGGTAAGGGTTTAACGTGAAACTGTACACATTTGACACAAAACACCCAAAAATGTTACTTAGTAACAAAAAGGACGTTAAACATGAAACAAGCCACTGCTTGAAACGTGATATACTAGCTATCAATGGATAATCCTTTGAATAAACAAGGAATTGGGAAACTTGGGGAAGATATTGCTCAAAAGTACTTAGAAAGTAAGGGTTTTGAAGTTTTAGGCAGGAATTACCTCAAAAAGTATGGAGAAATCGATATTATTGCCCAAAAACAAAAAATCCTTCATTTTATTGAGGTTAAAAGTGTTTCTTGTGAAAACTCTGCCCCAAACGTTTCGCGTGTAACAGATAATTACCGCCCAGAAGACAATGTTCATCCACAGAAACTTAAACGCCTTGCGCGCGTCATTCAGGCGTATTTATCAGAAAAATTTCCAGCAGGGGAGCCAGAATGGGTTTTTGATGTTGTTACTGTTCGGCTCGACACAAAAACCCTTCAAGCTAAAGTAAAATTTATTGAAAATTTGGTCTTGTAGGGAAGTGGTGTCCGTGTTAATATGCTCGTATTGTTTTGTGCGAGCAGAATATGTTAATTAATCGGGGTGTCGTATATTGGTAGTACGCTTGCTTTGGGAGCAAGTAGGCCGAGTTCGATTCTCGGCACCCCGACCAAAAAGGCCCTAATGGGCCTTTGTTTGTAGGGGTGCAACAAGACGCCTGCGCGTCTTGTGTCGAGAATCGAATGCCGGAGCTATGTTTTTTCAGCAGAAAAAACGAGCGAGGCAGTGCCTAGAGTTTTCCGAGCGACGGCGAGGAAAAACTCGAAGGAGACTCTCGGCACCCCGACTCACTATTGAACCGGAAGTTTGTAAAAGCCCCCATAATGGGGGTTTTTGTAAATAGGGGATATAATCAAGTAGGTTTCTCATAAAACGCGCCCGTAGTACAACGGATAGAACGTAGCCCTCCGAAGGCTGAGATCGAGGTTCAATTCCTCGCGGGCGCACAACTAAAAAACACTGTTTGCACAGTGTTTTTTAGTTGTGCGAAGCGGAGCGATGTTTTGCGAGTACGCAAAACCGCGAGCTGGGGTCGAGAAATTTTACGAGCGACGGCGAGTAAAATATTCGTGACCACAAAGTGTGTCCGAACGACAAAAAATTTTGAATCGAAGGAAATTCGAGCGGGCGCACAAACAATTGACTTTTTGTGTGGATATGCTGTAATACTCCACAGAGACATTTTTCCTATTTCTTTCCCAATTTCCCCATGATTCGTTTGTTTTTTGCCCAGCTCTTTAGAACTCCGTTGTGTTATCGAGTTCAATACCTTCGCGATACGGCCGAAGTATATCTGGAGAAAAAGCGCGGGATAGACCTTCTCCCAGATCGTGATGACCAACTTTTTGTTGAGCTAAGGGGAATAAAAGGGCTCACAAAGGCGCAGGAACAGTTCGGTGCCCTTGGGACCCGATGGGACGACGAAGCAATCCTGGACTTAGAAAAATCAGAATCAAGCACATGGACGACCCTAATACCCCAAGTTATTGGAGTCCTGAAAAAATACTTGGCGATTCGCAGACCTATGGTGGAGTCAAGGCCTATGGAACGACACTTTCTACAGGTCCTCTGATTCTGGTTTAGGAATAACCTGGCCGCACCAATCTCTCTGAGATTACGTGCGGCCTTTTTCGTAACAGTATGCTACAATTTGTGGATAAAAGGTCTGGCTTGTTATTATTTTAAGTGTATAATGGACTTACTATGAGTGAGAAAAAAAGGATACTTATTATTGAAGACGATAATGTGCTCCGTGACGTGCTTGCTGAAAAACTCGAAAAGAGTGGCTATGTTGTTGACCGCGCAGAAGACGGAGTCATTGCTATGGACAAAGTTAGATCATCAAAAGTAGACCTCATTCTTCTCGACATCATTATGCCTCGCAAGGGAGGAATGGAAGTTCTTGAGGAGCTTCATGCTGATTCTGCGCTCAAAAATATTCCAGTCATTGTAATTTCAAATTCCGGACAGCCGGTAGAAATTGAGCGCGCACAACAGCTCGGCGCTCGTGATTTTTTGGTCAAGGCCGTGTTTGACCCGAACGAAGTTCTTAGTAAAGTGAGTCGAATTTTAGCAGGAGAAATAATCCCATCAAGTGAGTGGGGAGGAAAAATGAAAAACGATACAACTACCAAAACAGAAGAGACAAAGAGTGCGCCTCAAGCATCAGCGTCAACTATTGCTGTTAAAAACAAGAATGGCGAAAAGGTTTTTGTTCTTGTTGTGGAGGACGATAAATTTTTACGAGAGCTTCTTGTACGCAAGCTCGGAGGTGATGGATTTGAAGTTGAAAATGCAATTGACTCAGTGGCGGCATTTGCAATTATTGCAAAACGAAAGCCGAACATTGTTCTCCTGGACATTATTTTGCCGGGTATTGATGGATTTGAAATTTTGACTCGCGTTAAAGCAGATCCTAATCTAAAAGATATTCCAGTAGTAATGCTTTCCAACCTCGGACAAAAGGAAGACGTCGACAGAGCAATCGGTCTCGGCGCAGAAGATTTCATGGTGAAGGCAAACTTTACTCTTGATGAAATTGTAGCCAAGATTAGGTCTATTGTTGGGTAGAGACCGCTCGGGTAGATCTTTTTAGGGTACGGATTTTTGAAGCTTCAAAAATCCTGAAGTGCTCGCGTCGTCACACTCGCAACCCCCAAAAAAGACTAGCCCTCGCTCCAAGGTTAAATACAAAATTCATAAACCCCAGTACCATTTTGGTGCTGAGGGTTTATGTTGAGACAGATATCAAATTGCCAATTTCGTCCAGTCCTGCTATGATAGCCGAGACGTTAAGCGGGTGTAGTTTAATGGTAGAATAGGAGTTTTCCAAACTCTTGGCGGGAGTCCGATTCTCCCCACCCGCACTTGGTACAAAAATCCCCCGATAAAACTCGGGGGATTTTTGTACCACGTTCGCGGGTGGAGCAAGACGCCGGTGCGTCTTGCGTGGAGAATCGGATGGCGGAGCGATATTTTGCGAGCTCGCAAAATCGCGAGCCAGTGCCCAGACAAATTTTTGTGACGACAAAAATTTAGTCGAGGGAGATTCTCCCCACCCGCACTCAACCAAAACAAAAAACACCAGAAATAATTCTGGTGTTTTTTGTTGAAACTCCCGTATTCATATTTTTTATTATAATACAGACATATTTTAAATTTGATTTAACTTGCATTCATAAAATAATTCGACTTAAATTTCTCCTCCTTCTCCGCGCATAGGTATGTTTTTATTCCTCATATTTTTAATTTATTGCATCATAAAATTATTATATCGCTGCGCCTCCAGGGTCTTTTCTTTTCATAACCCCATTATACCCCCCCCACCTTTAAAACTCAACTATTACAAAAAACCGCCCCACAGGACGGTCTTTTGTTGAAAGTTTTGCTTGAGAATTACTTTACTGAATCCTTAAGCGCCTTTGCTGCGCGGAACTTTGGAACCTTTGTTGCTGGAACCGAGATTGCCTCGCCAGTCTTTGGATTGCGAGCCATACGTGCTGCGCGCTGTTTTACCGAGAAGATACCAAGTCCTGCAATTGATACTTCCTCACCTTTCTTGAGAGAAGCAACCATAGCGTCGAGAACTGCATCTACGGTCTGCTCTGCCAATACTTTTGTTCCGCCCATTTTCTCATGAACGATTTCAACGATAGCTAATTTATTCATAATGATTCTAATTAATCTTTTAAATACTAAAAACACCTCTTTTTTCCTCCATAGAGTTGTTAGGGTATTCGACTCTCCCCAAAACCCTCTTACCGAATATTATACTCTCTATGTTTTTTTACGCAATAGGTGCAAGGGTTTTTCAAAAATTGCCAAAATTTTGAATTTGTTTTCTAGTAATTTACGCAAAAAACACTATCTTGCGTATTCGATGGCGCGAGATTCGCGAATAACTGCAACCTTGATTTCTCCTGGGTATTTTAGCTCTTGTTCTATGCGTACTGCTATCTCGTGGGCGAGGTTTTTTGCGCTTATGTCGGTCATTTCCTCCGGTTTTACAAAGACGCGAAGCTCTCTTCCGGCTTGTATTGCATAGGTTTTTTCGACACCCGGGAAGGCTTTTGCAATTGCCTCCAAATCCTCGAGACGTTTTATGTATCTCTCGACAGAATCTCGTCTTGCCCCCGGTCGTCCGCCAGAAATTGCGTCCGCGGTCTGCACAATTATGGATTCTAGTGTTTCGTAAGGGTATTCCTCGTGATGGGATTGCATCGCTTGGATGACAAGAGGGTCAGCTCCAAACTTTTGTAAGATTCTGCGACCTATTTCCACATGTGTGCCTTGAACTTCGTGGTCCACCGCCTTGCCAATGTCATGAAGAAGCGCTCCTGCCTTTGCGACAGCGACATTTCCACCAAGTTCTTCAGCGAGAATTCCAGAAATATGCGCCATTTCGATAGAATGTTGGAGAACATTTTGTCCGTAACTCGTGCGGAAATGTAAACGACCGAGAATGCTCATTATTCGTGGGTCTAAGTTGAATACTCCGCATTCATAAGCGGCTTGCTCGCCAGCTTCTTTGATTATTTTTCCAACTTCCTCCTGCGCTTTCTCAACCATTCCTTCAATTTTTGCAGGTTGAATACGGCCATCTGCGATGAGGGCTTCGAGGGCGACTTTTGCGACTTGGCGTCTTATTGGGTCAAAAGAAGAAATGAGAATTGAGCCCGGCGTGTCGTCGACTATGACTTCAACACCAGCGGCGCGCTCGAATGCTCTGATGTTTCGTCCTTCTTTTCCGATTATTTTACCTTTGATTTCATCGGAAGGAATTGAAACGGCGGTCGACATCATTTCTGGAGCGGTTGAAGTTGCAAGGCGTTGAATTGAAGTCGCAAGAATTCCTTGCGCCAAAGATGTCAGTCGTTCTTCTCCGTCTTTCTCAAGTTTTTTTATTCGAGAGAGCAGGTCTTCTTCGTATCTTTTTTCTGTGCTTTTCAAGAGTTCCTCTTTGGCTTCTCTTTCAGAGAGGCGAGAGATGCGTTCGAGTTCACGAAAAGCCAACTCTTTTTCTCTAAGAGTTTTTTCGCCGAGCTCATTTATTTCTGCTATCTTATCTTTTATTCGTTCGACTTCTTTGTCGTTGTCTAGTTGTCTATTGTCGAGAAGCTCTTCTTTTTTGATGAGGCGCTCTTCTGTTTTTTTGAATTGGATGCCTCGTTCTTTTTCTTCTTCGCGTAATTCTTCTTCGCGTAACTTTGCTTTACTGTCAGCTTCCTGAATAATTTTTTGAGCTTCCTCTTTTGCGGAGAGGAGAACTTGCTTTGTTTCAATCTCTATCGATTCGCGATTACTAAGGGAAATTAACCAGCGCAAGAGGTATCCGAGTGATACTCCAAGCAAAATTGCGACTACTCCGACGAGGGTAAGTGCAATGTTAATATTCATGTCAAAACCCACAAAACCTTGAAATTATTGGGTATATTTAAGTATTTTCTCCGGTGCGGTGGGCGGTTAAACTCATAATGGGTGTCAAATTTTGTTTTTATTGTAAGAACATCTTCATATTACATTCATTTATATAATATGTCGAGCATAAAGAAAAAACTCCCTCTTGGGGGAGTTTTTTCTGCAAAACATTATTTTATCTAGCGAGGATTCTTTGGTTTGTAGATTTCGTCTATAATTCCGTATTTTTTTGCTTCCTCGGCGTTCATAAAGAAGTCGCGGTCGGTATCTTTTTCTACTTGTGCAAGTGAATTGCCAGTATTCTTTGCCATCATTTTGTTTAAGATATCACGCAATCGCAAATAATATTTTGCCCTGATCGCAATGTCAGATGTTTGCCCTTCTGCTCCGCCAAGAGGTTGATGAATCATTATTTCGGCGTTGGGTAAAGCAAAGCGTTTGCCTTTTGCTCCTGAAGATAGAACCCATGCTCCTCCAGACGCTGCGAGTCCAACACAAATCGTTGAAACATCTGGCTTGATGTGGTTCATTGTATCAATCATTGCAAGAGTTGCAGTGACAGAGCCCCCAGGGGAATTTATGTAGAATGAAATATCCTTCTTTGGGTCCTCGGCTTCGAGGAAAAGGAGTTGCGCGATAATAATATTTGCGGTGTCGTCGTCGATGACTCCAGTGAGGAACACAATTCGTTCCTTGAGTAGACGCGAATAAATATCATAGGCGCGTTCGCCCATTGATGACTTTTCTATAACAGTTGGAATAAGGTATGACATATGTTTTATGCTAGCAGATATTAAGGGTGTCCGCAATTTGCTTATAACTACTTTTGTCCTTCCAAAAACTTAAACACTTTTTCGTTCATTATCATTATTTCGAGGTGTCTTTCCGCGCGTTCCTTTGGGATATCTTTGTAGTGTTCGAGGAAATGCTTTACTTCTTTTTCTAGTTCTTCTTTTGGAACTTCAAGTTTCTCTTCAGTTGCTATTTTTGTGAGCGCGATTTGAACTTTTGCGCGTTTTTCTGCGTCAGGCAACCATTCTTTGCGCATACTTTCTTCAGTTTTCTTTATTGCGGTAAGATAGTCGGCAAGCTTCATTCCCATTCGCTCGATATCGTAACGGAACTGCCCCATCATTCTTTCGAGTTCTCCGTCTATAAGGACCTGAGGAAGTTTAACATTTATTCCGTCGGCGATTTTCTCCATAGTTTGCATGCGTTTTTTGCTTTTTGCCTGATTTTCTTTCTCTGCGACGAGTGATTCGCGAAGTTTTGTTTTAAATTCTTCGATGGTTTTGAACGCGCCAAATTTTTGCGCAACTTCGAGAGTTAATTCAGGAATAATTTCTTTCCCCTCAGCGTCTTTTGTTGCGAGTTGTTTCCTGATTCCTAATTCAGCGGTAGCAAATTCTTCGTCTGTTACGGTCACAACATCAGCAACTTTCATAATTTCTTTTGCGATTTTTTTGTAGTCAGGAAGTTTTATCTCGGGCATTGTAGGGAAGGTGAGTGTGAACTCAAAAGGATTTCCTTTCGCAAGTTTTTTAATATTCACGCTCGGCATTCCGATAGAAGCGAACTTATGCTCCTTCATAATCTCCGGAAATGCTTTTTCTACGGCAAGATTTAACATTTCCTCGAGAATTATTCCTTCTCCGAATTTTTGAATGAGAACAGCTTCTGGAATATGTCCTTTACGAAAGCCGGGAAGAGAAATGTGGTTGCCGGCGCGTTTCAACGCCTCCGGGCGCTCCTTCTCAAATACGTCGCTTGGAATTTCGCAAGCAATTTCAACCTCGTTTTCAGAAATTTTCTTAAATGTTGTTTTCATGGTTTTTCCAGAATACCTTTTTGAGAATTTTTTAGCAAGCTTTTATCAAGGTTTGCTAAATAAAATAAAAACCGCTGAAAACAGCGGTTTTTTTAGATGAAAGAGGTTTCTATTGAGCCGGAACCTTGCTTATGCCAGTTGCAAGGAATAGTTGAACTGCGCAATATATATTATATTCTGTGGCTTCCCAGTCGAATTTTCTTTGTATTGATGTTCGTATGTCGTCGATGACATCCTTGTTCACTTCGATGAAGTTCTCTACAGAGTCGCCTTTCTTTATATTCATATTCTTCGCATTTCCTTTTTCTATCATAAACAAATATGCGATAATGTAATATGTTAATAGCGCGCTTACCTTTTCTTCCGTCGTGGTCAGAAAATCTCCAGTCATTATCATAAAACTTTGGGGTAAGAAATAAGAGCTTTCTATCTGCGGTGACTCTACCAAACCTAATACAAAAAGTCAAAATTTCGCGATGGTTCAATAGTTTGGAATCACTACAAACCCCAAGCTGTTGCCGAGGTTAAACCTCGGCGGTTTTCTGTCGCATAAAACAAAAACCCCACCGCGCGTGTCGCGGTGGGGGGGCGAGAATTTTATTGTTAACGAAATTCACTCACGCGGTAGTTTGCCAAAGGGAAAACCCCATTGGTGTTGGTAAGTTTATTTCCACATATGCCCAGTTCAATCCTTCCAAAGAGGAGGTACTTTTTTCTCGAACACAACGGAATGCCTCTACTATAACGGATTTGTACCATAAACTCATCGTCATTCTCGTACAATACTCCGCACTTATCGCACATCCAGCTTCCTTTATTGCTCGAATTGTACAACTCGTTGAATCGAGATTGTTTCATCTCTCTGCAATCCGTCTCTCTTGATATTTCGTAGATTGTTTTTCTACGTAGCTTTTGCATAAAGCAGGGGGGTGGAAGGGATAAAAGTATTTCTAACTCAACACTATGTTATTAAAGGACTTTGTCAAATAGACAAAAGAAAATGCGGGTGGCGCCGAAGGCGCCACCCGCATTAATCTTTCGTTCTTACTTTTTTCCGAATTTATCTTTGTAAAGCTTTATGCTTCGCAAAACTGCTTGTCGAGCCGAGACGGCTCCTTCAAATTTTTCTACAGTAACTTTTTTGTCCTGAAGTATTTTGTAGGTTGTGAAAAAGTGTTCCATTTCTTTTAGCGTGTGCTTGTTGATGTCCTTTAGGTCTTTTACTTCACCCCAACGAGGGTCGCCAACAGGAACTGCAATAACTTTATCATCGCAATCGCCAGAGTCAGTCATTCGCATAATGGCAACAGGGCGTGAAGCGACAAGCATTCCAGGCATAATTGGATGAGTTGTGAGAAGCACTACATCGAGAGCATCGCCGTCATCCCAAATTGTCTGTGGAACAAAACCATAATCAAAAGGATAATCTTGCGCCGTGTGCAAAGTGCGGTCGAGCGCGATAAGACCTGTTGCTTTATCTATTTCGTACTTATTTTTTGAGCCTCTGTTTATCTCAACTATTACGTTGATTTCTTTAGGAACATTTTCTCCAACTGGAACATCTTGCCAAAGATTCATATATTTTTTTAAATTAATAATTATTAATTAAGCCGTTGCCTCTGGTGCCTTTTCTGTCGGTGCCGGAGCTATTTCGTCCTTTGCGGGAACATCTGCTTCCGCTTGCGCAAGTGTCTCACCTCCACTCACAATATCTATTTTCCACCCTGTGAGTTTTGCTGCAAGTCGCACGTTCTGTCCTCCGCGACCGATTGCGAGGGATTGCTGGTCAGGAGCTACGGTGATTGTTGCTTGATGATTTTCCTCATTTAGAACAACTGATTGAACCTGCGCAGGGGAGAGGGCGTCTTCAATAAACTTCTTTGCGTTTTCAGACCAAAGAATGAGGTCGATTTTTTCTCCACCGAGCTCGCTCATCACAGTCGAAACGCGAACTCCGCGCTGGCCAACACACGAACCGATAGGGTCTATGTGGTCATCGCTAGATGAAACTGCAATTTTTGAACGCAACCCTGCTTCGCGAGCAACTGATTTTATTTTTACAGTGCCGGCCGATACTTCAGGAACTTCTTGCGCAAAAAGTTTTTCAATCATTTTTGGATGAGCGCGAGAGAGACGCACGTCAATACCACGAGGAGTTTCCTCTACTTTGTATAGGTAGGCGTGAATGCGCTCGCCTTGTTTGTAGTGTTCGCCAGGAATTTGGTCTTCGTACGCGAGCATACCGGTTGTTTTGCCT
>JAQTPS010000017.1 GCA_028712595.1 Minisyncoccota bacterium
GGTTTTTCTTTTTCAGTGCTTTTGGCTTCCAAGTACCATTTTGCAATTTCTTCTTCCACCTTCACGCGCGGATGAGAATAGGTTTCGCGAGAAGCAGAAATAACTTCGTCTCGTTTTGATTCTTTTTGTGGTTCAATTGGGGAAAGCGTAGTGGCTGAAAATGGTTGAGATGCCACGCCGTCAATCATAAGTTTGAGATAAATTTGAGTGAAGCCCAAATTCACCATATCTTCAGCGGTAAAAACAGGAGCATATTCTTTTTCAAGGTGCTCGGCATCAGTTGCACCCACACGGAACATCACTTGGGTGCCAACGTTTCCGAAAACTGCCGCGGTCACCTCTTCTGACATTTGTTCAATGTACTGGTGCGCCATAATAAGAGAAAGTTTGTATTTGCGCGCCTCTGACAAAATGTTCGCAAAGGACTCATTCGCAAAGGACTGGAACTCGTCTACATATAAATAAAAATTTGGAAGCTTTTTGAGTTCGTATTCTGGCAATTCAGCGCGAGACATTGCGGAAAGATAGATCTTTGTAATGAGCATTGCTCCGAGAAGGTTCGCATTCCCCTCTCCTACGCGACCTTTTGACAGGTTCACAATGAGAATTTTCCTCTCGTCCATCAATTTACGAAGGTCGAAACTTGAATGTGGCTGACCAATAATATTTCTGATGAGCGGGTTTGAGGTGAACTGCCCAATTTTGTTTTGGATAGCAGGTGTTGCCTCTTGAGTATAACGTTCAGAGTATTTTGCGTATTCATCTTCCCAAAATGCTTTCACTCCAGGATCTTTTAGATTGTCTACCACCTTTTTGCGATAAGCTTTGTCCGCAAGCATGCGATTCACGCCGAGAAGTGTGGCTTCTGGATATTCGAGAAGCGCCAAAAGCACGTTGGCGAGAATGTATTCCATTCGGGCCGACCACACATCAACCCAAATCTTTTTAAACACGCTCATGAGACCGTTCGCCACAAGATGGCGTTTGTCTGGACCAATGTCCTCCATGATGTTGAAGGAAATTGGATTGTCCATATCAAAAGGAGCAAAATAAACCACGTCTCTGACACGCTCTGGTGGAATATATTCCAAAAGCAAATCGGCGGACTTGCCGTGGGGATCAATGAATGCAAAACCTTCGCCGTTTTTGATGTCTTGCACCGCCATGTTTTCAATCAATGTCGATTTTCCCATTCCGGTCTTACCGATAATGTACATGTGGCGAGTACGGTCTTCCGCTTTGATACCAAAAGGAACGCGCTTATTGCGTCGATCAGTTTGTGCAAAATATGTTATACGATTCTTATCGTAAAGATACATAAGTTTTAAGGGATGGTATTAGTATACCATTTCCTGGTGAAATCGGCTCCGCCTATGGTTGATTAAATGAGCGAGAAGTTATCTTGGGGTAGCGCTATCGCTTGAAACAGTTTTGGTTGGCTCTGGAGGAACTACTGGAATCGCATTTTCGGCGCCTTGGATGAGTTTCTTGCAATTACTGCAATAAACCACAGAAGAAAGATAGGCGAGAACCGCAATTATGAGCCCCGAAATAACTACAACTGCTGTGCGTATCCATGAAGGAAAACCTAGTACTGGAAATACTGCTACGAGGATTCCCAGTAAAATCATTGTTGCATGTTTAGACATATGAGTATTATACTCTGGAGCGTGATTTTTCCAAACTTTTGTTATGATACGGCCGAAACGACCACCACAAACTCTCCGCGAACTTTGTCCTTATTAACATTGAAAAAGTTACGAACTTCTGCAACACTTCCACGCACAAATTCCTCATAAATTTTAGTAAGTTCGCGCGCAATAATAACTTTGCGTTCTGGGCCACAAAATTTTTCCAACGACTCAAGCGTTTTTTCTATGCGATGAGGCGATTCGTAAAAAACCATAACCCGCTTTGATGTGGCGATTTCTTTGAATAGTGTTTCGCGTCCTTTTTTGTGTGGCATAAAACCGAGAAATACAAAATCCGCAACTGATATTCCGGCGCAAGAAAGAGCGCTAACTAGGGCTGACGGCCCAGGTATTGGAACAATAGAAACATCCTTACCAAATTTTTCCAATACTTGCGAGGCAAGTAGGACTCCCGGGTCCGAAATGCACGGAGTCCCTGCGTCAGAAACGAGAGCTATGTTTTTGCCATTTTCTAGTAATTCAAAAATTTTATCAACCTTCGAGAGTTTTGACTGGGCATGATAGCTCATCGTCGGCGTGCCAATTTCATATTTCGAGAGAAGTCGCATTGTTACCCGCGTGTCCTCGCAAAGAATGAGGTCGACTTCTTTAAGCACGCGAAGAGCCCTTAAAGTAACGTCTTCAAGGTTCCCGATAGGCGTTCCAACTATGTATAAAGTGGCCATGGCGTCATTCTACACTAATTCTCTTCTACTTCAATTGTATATGGATATTTCTTAAAAAGGTCTTTTGCCATACTTCTAAACACTTTCGAATCCTTTGAAATTATAAATTTCAATTTTCCTTCTCCTTTTTCCCCATATTGTTTCGCAACCTCATCTGCAACGGCGGAAGCAGGGTTAAAAACTAAAGCATTGTTCCCCACTTCGCGCAAAACTTCTTTAAAAATGTCCACGACAAATAAATAATGAGTGCAACACAAGGCAATAATTTCTGGTTGGTCCGAAAGAACCGGCTTTACTGCCCAAGATATTATCTTTTTTATTTCTTCTCTCTTGTATCCGAATTCTACTCCGCCCGCCAGCTCCGGAATTCCGTATCCTTTTACATTCTTATTTCCAGCTCTTTCAAACGCTCGTTCGTATATTCCAGATTCTATCGTTGCCGGAGTGGCAAGAATGGCAATTTTTTTGTTTCCCAAAGAAGAAATCGCTCGCACCGTTGGACCGACCATTTCTATCGCATTAATTTCTTTGCTGATTGGAGTTTTCATCTCTTCTATTACAAAAAATATCGATACGCTGTTGCAGGCGCTCACAATATTTGTGGCTCCTTCTTTCACGAGACGTTCTACGTTTTTCTGCGTCAGTATTCTTAGTTCTTCCTGCGAGCGAATACCATAAGGGGCATTTTTGATGTCGCCAAAATAGACAATATCAAGGTTAGGCGCTTTTTCTTTTATCGCTTTGAGCACAGACAAACCGCCTATTCCGGAATCAAATATTCCTATCATACTTTTTTATTTTTTCTTTTCGGTAAAATATTTTTTGCAATTTCGTAAACATTTCCGGCGCCCATTGTCACCACAACGTCTCCCTTTTTTGCAGTTTTATTTATATATTTTTCAATACTAGGAAGACCATCAAAAGCGCCTGTGTGTTTGTGGTGCGCTTTCATCCTATCAGCGAGTATTTCACTCGTAATGGTAGGGTCGAGTTCTTCCCGTGCGGCATAAATAGGAGCAAGAATCACCTCGTCTGCATCATTAAATGCTTGGGCAAAATCATCCAAAAGCAATTTTGTGCGTGAATAAAGATGCGGTTGAAATACTACACGAATATTTTTATTTGGGAATTTTGCGCGGAACCCTTGAAGCGTTGCTTTCACTTCTGTGGGGTGATGCGCATAATCATCATACAAAAGAGCGCTACTTTTCATTTTCCCCTTTAACTCCATTCGACGCCAAGTGCCTTGAAATCCCTTGAGCGCGGAAAGCGTGGCGCTAATAGGCACTTTGAGAATATTGGCAACAGCGATAACTGCTTTTGCGTTTTTTATGTTGTGGTCTCCCGATACGCCGAGCTCAAATTTTCCGCGTGGTTTTATTTTTGTGTAGTCGATAATTTTTGCTTTTACTCCACGAAGCGCTTTTTTAATATTCTTGTTGTTGGCATCGGCAACGATGAAACCAGTTTTCGGAACTTTCATCGCAATTTCGTGAAATGCGGAAATAATATCATCGATGTCTTTATAATAATCGAGGTGGTCATTGTCGATATTTGTTATGACCAAGATTGTGGGCGACAAGTTTAAAAACGAGCGTTTGTATTCGCACGCCTCCACAACAAAAAGGTCGCTTTCCCCTTTTACAAAATTAGAACCGGATTTTTGAAGCAAACTTCCGACAATAACAGTAGGACTTTTTGTGGCTTTTGCCAAAACCTCTGCAACCATTGCTGTGGTGGTCGTTTTTCCGTGAGTTCCAGAAATGGCTATAGTTTTCATGCCTTCTGAAATGAGGCCTAAAGTTTCCGGATATGTGTATGCCTTGATTCCTTTCTTGCGAGCATGAGCTAACTCCGGATTTTCGTCGAGTACGGCGGGAGAATAAATTACAACATTCGTATCGGGAGAAATATTTTCTGCTTTGTGCCCAAATGTGATTTGCGCTCCGAGTTCCGCTAGTCCGTCTGTAACACGCGAAGAACCGCGGTCGGAACCGCTCACAGAAACTCCCCTAGCAAGCATGAGACGAGCGATAGCGGAAACTCCGATACCGCCGATACCTATAAAATGCGCTTTCTTTATACTTTTTAAAAATGTTTCATTCATAGTTTTTTCTTTTTGCCTAAAATCTTTTCGGCTCTTTTGATGTCCGCCGGATATTCTATAGGAAGCCAGAAATCAGTTTCAACTCCGTAGATGACATGCTCTTTCATATACTCATCTATCATGCGCGTAAAATAACGAACTCTATCTTCAGTGGGGTCTGTATCATAGTCGAAAATTTCAGAAGAAAGAACGTATACGCCGGTGACTGCAAGCTTTGACTTCGGGTGCTTTGGTTTCTCCTCAATACTCTGAATAATGCCTTCTTTATTTACAATCACCACTCCAAAGCGGCGTGGATCTTCGATCTCTGCAATAAGGAGGGCCGCCCTATGCTTGAGACAACAAGCAATTGAAGCCTTGCTATATAGTTCGTCAGCGAACATGAGGAGAAATTTTTCCTCGTTCTTGAGATAAGGCTTACAGAGCATGAGGGCATCAGCGGTTCCAGTGGCCTGTCCCTGCTCAACGTACGTGACCTTCTTTCCTTGGAATTTATCTCCCAAGAAACTACGGATCATTTTCTTTTTATATCCTACCACGAGGATCACTTCATCGACCTCATCCGGCAGACTCTCCCAAATATATTGAATCAAAGTCTTGCCCAAAATTGGAATGAGAGGTTTGGGACGCTCAAACGTGAGAGGCTGTAGCCCCTTTCCTTCTCCCGCCGCAAATATAGCTGCTTTCATGAATTAGCTTGATAGTATCAAAAAAATAAATGCTATACCAGAAGCTTAACCGCGTGAATGAATTGGTCTCCACGATCAAATTCATTTTTGAAAACACCGAAACTTGCCGAACCCGGGGAAAGCAGGATTGTGTCTCCACGTTTGGCGTTCTGACGAGCTATTTTAACAGCCTCTTTCATCGAACCAATAACACCGAGAAGATAAGGATGCTTTGGGGGAAGTAGAGCTAAAATTTTGTCTGTGGCTGTTCCTTTAATTAAAACAAGGGCTTTGACGTTTTGATTTATTAACTTCGCCATACCAGAATAGTCGAGATTTTTGTCGTTCCCGCCGGCGATGAGAACAATGTTTTTTCTTACTTTTTCACGAAGCGCCAAAATTGCCGCCCTATTGCCGTCTGGGGTAGTTGCTGTCGTGTCATTAACATATTTAATACCGCCGACTGTGCGTATATGCTCAAGCCGTCCCGGAACGCCAGCAAAAGTTTCAACTCCGCGTTTGATAAATTTCTCCGGAACACCCAGAGTGCGACAAACCAAAATTGCGCATGCGATATTTTTGCGATTATGCTCTCCGGGAATTTTTACTTTCCATGATTTTGGAAGAATATTCGGGTGTGCCACTACAACTCGTCCCTCTACTTTAACTTTTCGCTTCTTGATTTCTTTTTCCGATTGCTCTCCCAAAATAAGCGTGTCTCCTTTCTTTTGATACTTAAAAATGTTCGCTTTATCATTAAAATACATTTCCATATCACCTCGATAGTAATTCATATGGTCGGAGAGAAAGTTGGTAAAGACAGCCACCTCTGGGCTAATTTTTGCGTCTCCGAATCCTTGTAGTTGCCACGAATCCAGCTCAAATACCGCAAAATCGTCGAGCTTTACTTTTTTCAAAAGTGGGAGTGTCGCCATACCACGCACGTTTCCGCCAACAAAAACACGCCCTGGGTAAGCGCCTTTCAAAATGTGTTCAACCAAATGTGTCACGGTGGATTTGCCTCGCGTTCCAGTAACACCAATAATCCTAGCGGGAGAAAACTTTGCAAAAAGAGACGCGTCCATTTCGACGGGAATATTGTGAGCGCGCGCTTCGGCAACATAAATAGAATCAAAAGGAACCCCCGCAGATTTTATTACTATGTCACGATTTCTAAAATCCTCGAGTTTGTGCTCGCCTAAAACATATCTGATATTAGAAAATTTTTTAAGTTGTTTTAAGGACGACTCGAGAGCTTCTGCGGTTTTCAAATCTGTTATTGTAAGTTCTGCCCCCAGTCCTGCAAGGAACTTTGCAACATTGACCCCTCGCCCCAAAAGCCCAAGCCCCAGCATAGTGATTTTCTTCCCCTTAAAAAATGTTTTGTAGGATTTTTCTGCCATATGCGAATGATTATAGCATACGGGGCTATTGCGTCTTAGCCGTTGCGAAATGGGGTGTTTTCTGGTATATTCTAGCGAGCGAATGAAGCCAACACTTCATGTTTTGGCTTTTGAGCGAGCGACGAATATATTGTATCTAGTTATATATTCTGAAGGTTCTGCGTGTGCGCGATTGAGCCTAGGCTGGTTAGATTCTTTTAAAATAAATATCCGATAGTTGGCGGTGTGCGCGATTAGCTCAGGTGGTTAGAGCGCGTCACTGATAATGACGAGGTCCCAGGTTCGAGTCCTGGATCGCGCACACCGCCCGTTATTTGATATTTATTTTCAAAGAATACGCGGACAATCCTTGCGAATCTCGGATTGTCCTGATAATGACGAGGTGAGGAGCGAATACTTGGAGCTCCGCAAGACCTTGAGTATTTTGTAATCAAAAAGCGAAAGGTGTACAGCTCCTGTAAGGAGACAGGTTCGAGTCCTGGATCGCGCACTTTGAAAAGCAGTACTGCAGAATTTGCTGTGCCTTCATCGCGCACAAAAAGATACACGGACAAAATTAAAAGGCGTAGCAACTTCATTCGAGTCGCTACGCCTTTCTCCGCCGGGGCATAACTCCTATGAGTTAGCCCCACTTCCTACTTCCCCCATGTCCGCATCCAATGAATTCTAGATTGAGGATATTCCCTCATTTTACAAAAACCTTTTCGTAATGCGTTTGCCACAACTCGGCGCACGACATTTCACGGCCAGAGGCGTCATGTCCGCCAAGACATTGATCCCTGCTTGTCGAGACGAACATAATATTCTGGTCAGCTGTTGCATGGACAACGAGAACCTCACATACAAAAATGAACGTAGCGAAAGCTACTAAACCTAAAAGCTTTTTCATAAAGTCGAAGGGGAAAGATGTGAAAGAACAAGAAACCCTGTTCGTCTAGTAGTATAGCATATACGTATAAAAAGTCAAGTTCACTGTAATATAAAAAATTGATGTAGCAAAAGCACCCTGAACCCTGTTGTTCAGAGTGCTCACACATACATCACGTGCTCAATTAGAGCAGTTGCTATTTTGCATTCTGTAACTTTCTTTCTTTGACATTAAAATCTCCCACGCTTTGGAGTAGTCCTTCGGTATTCTCGGTTCTGCAACAGCAATCTGTCCTCTGGTGTGCGCGCTACGCGCCAACATTCCACACAATTTCTGGTGATTATCTTTGATCTTGGAACCATTGTTATGGTTTTTCTTTTTATCTAGTTTCCTTTCCATCTTTCCAACCATATCGAGAATGGCACTGAAACACGGTAATCCATGCATATAGAAACGGGGGGAAAGCCACTCGTGTGGGAGTAGCGAAATAAAAGCAGTATTAACTCTTGTATTAGCTCCTCGGCTCGGAAGTAAAAAGATTACTTTCGTAATTCTCTCGCTCTACGTCGCTAATAAAAATGATGATGTTTTTAAAGAACTATTATTCTGTCAGGATAAACTAAGATTTATCGAGCCCATCTTTCTTTGTATCACAGACATTAAAATATTGTCAAGCGCCCAGAGTCATTTCGGTGCCCTAGCAACAAAAAGCTCCCCAAACTTAATCGGGGAGCAAAGATTCACCTCCTAACACAATATTCTCCGTGGCTTAGCGGAATTTGCTAACTCGTTAAACCTTTTCTTGCAAAATTCCCTTGCTAACCCACCCTCGGGAGCATTCCAATAAACGCTTAAGTACCCCTCTGGACTAGTAATTTTCATAGCCCAGAGAAACGACTCGTCGTCCCATTTTTTCAAAGTTATCTCTTTTTTGGGGTCATCGTCCGATAGGGAGAAATAGAGCTCGGCAGTTGCAAGAGTAGCGTCTGACAACTCTTTTGTATTTCCATCCATAAATTTCGTTGGAAGAGAACTAAAAATGTCGTGCAATCCGCCTGTATTTCTATCACAAAATTCCAGAAAGTCAACCGAGCACCATAGATGGTGCTCGGCATCAAAAAACCCCGCTCTTAGTTCGGCGGGGTTTAGTCATCTTCGTGAAATACTTTTGAAAGCTTTTCTAGGGTAGACATCCTGCGCTTCTCTTCGTCCTTTGGTCGCTCCCCTTCTTGTGTGAGGATGAGATGAAATTTATTCATAGCCAACCACGCAAGTTCTTTGTCTCTTTTCCCTAGTTGTTTTGAAATTCTTTCGATATCAGAAGTCGTCGTCGCAAATTCTATGCGTTTTCTAAGTCTATTTTTTTCTTCAATCGATGAATGATATTTCCCTAAGATATAGGCTATCCAAAGTGAAAATAAATATATGCCGATGAGGAATGTTGCATACATTATTTGCATAAAAATGGGGGCAAAAGAAGTAAGAGATTTAAAAATAGCAAGTATCTAGCTTGAATGTATATTAAGGTGGCTAAAAGTCAACGGGCAAAAGAAAACCCCCGTTTATCGTCGCGGGGGGTTTGCCGTTCTTCTTCCTCTCTTGGGGGGTTCAGTGCGCCTTTTCATTCTCTCAAGCCGAAAGGCTTTTTTGGAAAATGCTTTCCAAATGCTCGAGCTGTGGAAACTAAGTTCACACAGTGTTAATTCGAGAATCCCCTGGATTTGCCCTTCGTCCATTTTCCCAATGAGGCCGGCAAGCAAGGTTGTGATGAGCTTGTATTCCGGACTTTCTCTTGAAAATTCAGACATAACATTTTCCCACTTGTTAGGAACTTCTATTAATTTGGTGCAGGATAGGACGCTCCTCCCAACTATGTAGATATAATCGGAGATGTTTTCGTCTTTTGAGTGATTTCTTTTGGCATTTTCAAAAGCCCTTTTGATTACATCACAATCGTTCCAATCAAGAGTATCAACATTATCTTTTACATATTCCACGAGATCGGAGCTGAGCTTAATCATAAAAGTGAGGGGAAAGAATCTGGGGAATGCCCCAGCGCATTCTGGAATGAACTAAGCCGGGGTACACTCTAACATAGAGTATTGGGGTAGTCAATAGATGAAGTTTCCCTATGGCTTAAAATAAAAACCCATGCGCTATCAGATAGAGGCATGGGTTTTTGGGACTTTTAAATCCGATTTTATCTCAAATCTTCATTGTCTGAAGAAGGAAATATCTTGTATTTATTCGGGAGAGTATTATAGAACACACAATAATCTATAACGCACAAAAGCGCTATGCAAAACACCAAAAGGGGCATTGAGCCTAACGCCAGTGGCATATATATGAGTACTATGTGTGTTACTACTAAAAATAGTACTGCCAGAAAAATTATAATCTCGAGCATTTTGGTGCTGGGAAAGAAATAAAAGAATCGTAAAAGTCCTCTGAATTTCTATCACAAAGACCCGAAAAGTCAACGACACAAAAAGGGGAAAAAGAAAACCCCGTTTTTAGGCGGGGTTTAGAAAACAAGAACTTCGTTTTAATTTGTCTAACCATCAACTAGCATTCATTGGTCGTCTCTTGAAACAACCCTGCTCTTTAAAGAGCGAGAAAATCAAAGAGTCAAAAGCCAAAAGAAGCACCGAGCAAGGAACTAAGGCTTCAATTGAACTGAACGCGACAGTTAGCACAACAAAATTAAATAACAAAATGGAACAAATCAGGAGAAACCAAATTGTATATTCTGTTGCAGTATTAACTTTACTCATGGTTATATGGGGGAAAGAAATATTGGCGATATATAAATTATTGAACGAGCATATCCACGGATGACTATACCATGATTCACATGAAAGTCAATGGGAGACCCCAAAATAACGCTGTTAACAAAAACCCCGTTTTTAGGCGGGGTTTAGTAAAGAACAAGTAACACATTTTAATCCTGATCGCTTTCCATAAAAGCGAGCGTCTCTTGAAGATGTTGGGAAAAGACTTCCCATGTCGGCGCACCCCACTCCCCTTGTAGGGCAACTTTGCTCCATTTGTGCATGCCGATCTTTTTAAACTTCTCTTCCGTTTCTATGAGCTCACAGATTTTTCTCATAGCCTTCAAGTTTCCATCGCATAGATAAGCCCATCTAGGAAAAGCGATGGGGCGATTTTCGTCGTCTTTTGGTATTTGTTTAAAGACTCTTTCTGCCCGTGATGGGTACCTGCATGCTCTTATCTTTTCGCGCCAGCCGATGATGTCAAGAATCTCAATAGGTCCACGTGGGGACATATAGAATTGGGGAAAGAAATGGGAAAATCAATGGTTCTCACTGCTTTCTATCACAAAAACCTAGAAAGTCAAATCGCAGAAATTGGGAAGACAACCACAAGCAAAAAATCCCCTTATTTAAGGGGATTTTTTGAGCTTTTAATTAAACCTCAAACTTTTCGCGAATAATTCCTTGTGGCGCTTGAACAACTTTAGGAGATCCGGCAGAAGAATATGTGCCATCTGGATCTTTGCGAATGATTTCAACATTGTATGCCCCTTTTGTTACGAGACAGTAGTACCTTCCAAGCGCATCGGTAAGACTTTTTCGAACTTCCACATGGCTGTCAATCTGCGATACTTTGACAGCTCCGAAGGACAAAGGAGAGCCCGTTTCTTTGTTAATCACCACTCCGTGAGGACGACCTCCGTGACCAACTTTACGCAATCCCCAGACAAAAATATAGACGAGAGAGATAACGATGTTGTATGGTTGTGGATCAATGAAGAGAACAAAAAGTGTAATCAAAAATCCCAAACCGAACAAGACGTGTGAAAGTTTTTCAATTAAAAGAGTGTTCCGTGAATAAAAATCCATTAAGTGTTTCTTGCCTTTTGCATATTCATTCCAATCGAACTTTTCCGGGTCCATCGGGATATCTAGTCCGAGCACTGCTTCTCCCCCACTCACAACAATGGTCTCTCCAAAATACAAGTTCTTGTAAAATTCATCTGCTGTTTTGCCTGCAAGACGAGCTGACGGAAATTTATAATTTGTTTTATTGGCGACAATACGATATTCCCCCGGCAAAAGAGCAAATCCGTATCGTCCGTCGAGGTCTGTAAGAGCCATCGCAACATCCTTGCCATCAATGGTTTGTAGTTGTACATACGCAGGATCAAGAGGCTGTTTAGTGACACTATCGTACACTACTCCCCACGGGCGATTTCTACGTTTGATTCCAAGAGTAGCCAAAAGGAGACCCCATAATTGCATCGGTAGAAAGACCAGATCAGACAACGAGAAAAGTTGTGTAAAGAAGAGAGGAACGAGAACTGTGCTTCCTGCAGTTACTACACCCACTGTCGCTACGGTTTTTGCAGTCACTGAGACCACAGGAGAATCAAGAGTCTTTTTTATTTCTTGTCGAACTTCCTTAATTTTTTGGATTTCCTTGGCTAAAGGAGCTGACGTTTCCTCAACGACTGGAATTACGGGAGCTGGAGTAGGAAGAGGAGCTATCCCACCCCCGCCTCCTCCACCCCCGCCTCCTGTTCCTCCCCCACCTCCTGGAGGAGTTGGTGGAGTTGGTGGTGGCGGTGGAGTTACGGGAACAGGGGTAGGCGGTATCGGCGGTGCTGGTGGTTCTGGCGGAGTAGGTGGTTCTGGTGGTGGGGGTGGTTCTGGTGGCACAGGTGGTGGAGGAGGCGGTGGTGGGGGTGGTGGAGGAGGTGGCGGTGGTGGAGTAACGTGTCCTGCGCGCGGTGCCGTCGTAAATGATCCATCAGCGGAATAGGTGGTGCCGACGGAGTTCGTAGCATATCCACAGTAGTATATAAGAGTGTCAGCGGGGAAAGATGTCCTGGCATGAGTAAATACTCCAGTAGTGGTTCCACCTTCTGCTACACAGTTGGTTGCCGGATTTGGGGTTGTTGCCCAACAAGTTCCGCGTGCCGTTATTGTGTATCCACCATCGTCGATGACATTAGCACCGAGTGTGGCGGTAGTACTAGTGATAGAAGCTACCGTCGGGGCAGTCACTGTTGGAAAACCAGTGGTCGTGAAAATTCCGTCAGATGAGTAACTGGTACCAACACTGTTTGTGGCATAACCACGGTAATATACGAGAGTTCCTGGTGGCAAACTAGTTCTTCCGTGTGTAAATATGCCGGTTGTTATTCCGCCTTCGGCAACACAGTTGGTTACTGGAGTTGCCGTTATTCCCCAACAGGTTCCGCGCGCAGTGATGGAAGCGCCACCGTCGGCGGTGACATTCGCTCCTAATGTTGCGGTGGTAGCGGTAACGGAAGTTGCTGTTGGAGTAATAACGGTTGGGGCAGTAATAACCGGACTGGCTGATGTTGTGAATGTGTCGTCGGCGGAGTAGCTAGTGCCAATAGAGTTCGTAGCATAACCACGGTAGTAAATCAAAGTTTCGGCTGGTAACGATGTACGTCCATGAGTGAAGACTCCAGTGATAATTCCCCCTTCGGCGGTGCAGTGGGTGGTTGGGTTTGGAGTTGTGTCCCAGCAAGTCCCTCTTTCGGTTAGGGTGTCTCCACCATCGTCGGTGACATTAGCGCCAAGCGTGGCCGTGGTGTCGGTGATTGAAGTTGCGGTTGGGGTAGTGACAGTTGGGGTGGTGAGAGTTGTGAAGGTTCCGTCAGCGGAGTAGCTAGTACCGACACTATTCGTGGCATAACCTCTGTAGTAAATCAAAGTTCCGGCCGAAAATGAGGTACGAGAGTGAGTAAAGACGCCCGTTCCTGTTCCCCCTTCTGCGGTGCAGTGGGTGGTTGGATTTGGAGTTGTGTCCCAACAAGTACCTCTTTCGGTTAGGGTGTCTCCACCATCTGAAGTTACATTAGCACCAAGGGTAGCAGTGGTGTCGGTGATTGAAGTTGCAGTTGGGGTTGTGACAGTTGGAGTGGTGAGAGTTGTGAAGGTTCCGTCAGCGGAGTAGCTAGTTCCAATAGAGTTTGTTGCGTAGCCTCTGTAATAGATCAAAGTTCCGGCCGAAAATGAGGTGCGAGAATGGGTAAAGACGCCCGTTCCCGTTCCCCCTTCGGCGGTGCAGTGGGTGGTTGGATTTGGAGTTGTGTCCCAGCAAGTTCCGCGGGCGGTTAACGTTTCTCCTCCGTTTGAAGTGACATTAGCTCCGAGGGTTGCAGTGGTGTCGGTGATAGAAGTTGCGGTTGGAGTTGTGACAGTTGGGGTGGTGAGTGTTGTGAAGGTTCCGTCAGCGGAGTAGCTAGTGCCGACACTGTTTGTCGCATAACCACTGTAGTAAATAAGGGTGCCTGCTGGCAAGGACGTTCTAGTATGAGTAAATATTCCAGTAGTAGTTCCACCTTCTGCTACACAGTTAGTGGTTGGATTTGGAGTTGTGTCCCAACAAGTACCACGAGCTGTTATGGAGGCGCCACCGTCAAAAATAATATTGGCTCCAAGGGTTGCAGTAGTGTCGGTGATTGAAGTTGCGGTTGGAGTGGTAATAGTTGGGGTAGTTAATG
>JAQTPS010000034.1 GCA_028712595.1 Minisyncoccota bacterium
GCGTCTCAAGTCTCTCACACGAAAAGGTGAAATTGAGAAGCTTCTCAAACTTGGAAAAGTTATCGAGAAGAAGAAGCGACGGTAAGATATGTCGATTTCCATCACAAATCTCACAAGAGGCAATATCCCCTACAAGGGTTTGCCTCTTTCTCGTATTGCAGAAAAAGTACTCGGAAAAAAATATGAACTCTCTCTTGTTTTTGTAGGCGACACCCGATCGCGCACCCTCAACAAGCTCTATCGAGGAAAAGACAAGCCGACAAACATTTTAAGTTTTGAGCTTGATGAAAACCAGGGGGAAATTTTCATCAATCCTCGTATTGCAAAAAAACAAGCGCCGAAATTCGGACGAACATACAAAAATTTTCTTTGTTTTTTATTTATCCACGGAGCGCACCATTTGAAAGGAATGGAACATGGTAGTACAATGGACAAAGCTGAAGAGAAAATACAAAAACTATTTAAAATATAGTTCATCCATTTCCTCTCTTAGCCTTTTGTCTATATGAGTCGAAAAAATATTGCCGTCGGCATCGATATCGGTACCTATCAGGTCAAAGTGGTGATTGCGGAAGCAAACCCGAAGGGCTTGCCTGTTGTCTTGGGTGTCGGCAGCGCTGAGACAAAAGGCCTCCGCCACGGATATATCATCCACATTCCCGACACAGCAAAAAGCATACGCTCTGCCATCGACCAGGCTGAAAAAGCGAGCGGTGCAAAAGTAACCGAAGCATACCTCTCTGTAGGAGGCATCGGGCTTGGCAGCATTCTCTCTCACGGATCGACCACCATCACAAAAGCTGATTTAGAAATCACAAAACTCGACATACAACGAGCCATTGATTCAAGCGAAACAGCTATTCCACAAGGTTCAGTTCTCAACAGGCGCATCATTTCAGTCATTCCTCTTTCGTGCAAAATCGACGGCAAAGCGTCGCTTGGATATCCTGAGGGGGCTCGAGGAACCAAGCTTGAAGTAAAGACTCTTTTTATTACATGCCTTGAAAGACACTTCGAAGATATTATCCGTGCAGTAGAAGAAGCTGGAGTTTCCGTAATCGACATTGTCCCTGCGCCAATAGCGGCGAGTCTTGTCACTCTCAATAAAGCTCAAAAGACTGCGGGCTGCGTACTAGCCAACATCGGCTCTGAAACGGTTTCAATCGTTGTGTGCGAAAACAATATTCCTATTTCTCTCGAAGTATTTCCCATCGGCTCGAATGACATCACCAACGACATTGCTCTTGGTTTGAAAATCCCTCTCGAGGAAGCAGAAAAAGTAAAACTTGGAGACGGCGAAGGAACTTACCCAAAAAAGCGGCGCGAGGAGATTATTGTCGCACGCCTTTCACATATTTTTTAACTCATCGACAATCATCTAAAGAAAATTGGGAAAAACGGCCTGCTCCCTGCGGGAATTGTCATCACTGGAGGAGGATCTGGGGTTGCAACCATTGAAGATCTCGCGAAAGCCTATCTGAAGCTCCCTTCGCGCATCACAGGTCCGCTCATCAATCAAACTGGCACAAGCAAAGTCCTCATAAAGGACGCTCGCTGGTCGGTCGCCTACGGCCTCTGCGTCGTAGGGCTGCTCAACGAAGATGATTCCATCATTAAAATCAACGGCCTTGGAACAAAACTTATTAAAAATGGCGCGAGCAGTTTGATGCAGTGGATTAAGCAATTTCTTCCATAGAATCTTACGGTGAATTAAACACTTTAAAACGGTTTGTCAACCGTTTTATTTTTATCAGCGGTTTGCTATTATATACCCATCTTTTAAACATTATTAAAGACCTAAACACCGCACCATCATGCCCCAAGTAAAACCAGAAGTAGAAGCATTCGCACGAATCAAAGTCATCGGAGTCGGCGGCTCAGGAAAAAACGCAACAAACCACATGATCAACTCCAAAGTTCGCGGAGTAGATTTCATTGCAATCAATACTGACGCACAAGACTTGCATCATTCTCTTTCAAAAAAGAAAATTCACATTGGTAAAAATCTTACACGAGGACTCGGTACTGGCATGAACCCAGAACTCGGCAAGCGCGCCGCAGAAGAAACAAAAGAAGAAATACAAAACGCACTTAAAGGTGCCGACATGGTGTTTGTTGCGTGCGGTACGGGCGGCGGAACAGGATCCGGAGCTTCTCCTGTTGTTGCACAAGTTGCAAAAGATTTAGGCATCCTCACTGTTGCTGTTGTGACAAAACCCTTCTTCTTTGAAGGAACACAACGCCTCCGCGTAGCCGAGCAGGCCCTTGAGGAACTCAAGAAATCCGTCGACGCTCTTATTGTAATTCCTAATGACAGACTTCTTCAGACTGTGTCTCGAGATACAAGCGCACGAAATGCCTTCTCGATGTGCGACGAGGTGCTCAAACAGGCGGTAGAGGGCATTTCAGATCTTATTACTACGCCAGGTATCATCAATATCGACTTTGCTGACATCCGCGCGGTCATGGAAAATACAGGTTCAGCGCTCATGGGAGTTGGAACAGCTACAGGTGAAAAACGCGCAGAAGAAGCTGCCCGCCTTGCAATCAATTCCCCTCTTCTTGATATTTCAATCAATGGAGCAAAAGGAGTTCTCTTCTCGATTGCCGGAGGAGACGACCTTGGAATGCTTGAAATCCAAGACGCAGCAAAAGTTATTACGGAATCAATTGATCCAAATGCAAAAGTTATCTTTGGAACGGTTAAGGATGATCGCCTAAAGAAAGGTGAAATCAAAGTCACTGTCATTGCATCTGGTTTTCCAGACCCTCTTCTCGGCAAAAAAGCCTGGAATGGGAACACTCCTTCCTCAGCCTCAGTAAAAGAAGAAGTCCCTCGAGGGAAGATTTTTAACTCAATCGAGTCAATCCCAGTAACAGTAAAAGAGTCAACACCTGCTCCTGAACCAGCTTCAAAATCACAAGACGATGATAGCAAAAAAATTGTCATAGACGACACCCAAGACGATGACTGGGGCGCAGTTCCAGCCTTCCTCCGAAGATCAAAGCTAAAATAGACATCAAAAAATCGCTCTAAGGAAGAGCGATTTTTTCTTGGCTAAAAGAGGTTATGGCATTACAATATGATAACTATGATATATGATCTTGCAATTATCGGAGGTGGACCAGCAGCAGTCGCAGCCGGCGTCTATGCTTCACGCAAACAACTTAAGACACTTTTCATTACAGAGAGCTTTGGCGGACAAAGCATCGTTTCAGATGGCTTTGAGAACTGGATTGGCACAATAAAAATCCCCGGC
>JAQTPS010000035.1 GCA_028712595.1 Minisyncoccota bacterium
TCTTTTTTCCACGGGGCTTCGCGTCTCCGAGCTATGCAAACTTCCGCGGGATTTGGATATAAGCAGGGATGAATTTTCGGTCCGCGGAAAAGGTGAGAAAGTCCGAGTGGTATTTCTGTCTAAAACCGCCAAGGAAATACTTCAGAAATATTTGAAAAAGAGAACAGATATGGAAGATTTTCTTTTTATTCAGACAGAAAGGCGGGCTTTAGGGAAAAACAACAAGAAAGACGCCACAATGAAACTTTCTTCCCGTGCGATTGAGCGTTTGGTAAAACATTATGCAATCAAAGCGGGAATTTCCAAGAAAGTAACGCCTCATAGCCTGCGCCACAGTTTTGCCACAGACCTTCTCCAAAATGGCGCTGATTTGCGCTCGGTTCAGATGCTTCTTGGGCATTCAAACATAAGCACTACCCAGATTTATACCCATATGACAGACAAGCATCTTCACGACATACACAAGCAGTTTCATGACAAAAAACGAAACTAGTTTTTTTGATTTTGCATGAGGCTTTTTACCTTAAATAAGATATAATATTGCTATGATTTTAACCAGAGATATTATTTTGAAAGAAATTTCCGCCGGAAATATCGAGATGACTCCATTTGACCAGTCGCTTCTCGGTGCCGATTCCTACGATCTTGCTTTAGGCAATACAATCAGAGTTTTTACTGCACAGGGAAAACCGTATCACGTATCAGATGATGCTGATTTTGCAGACATAACACGTTTAGTTGAGATAAAGGAAGACGGTTACATCATGAAGCCGGGAGAAGTTATTCTCGGAGTGACAAAAGAAAAAATAAAATTATCTTCCCATATAGCTGGCTGGCTTGAGGGGAGGAGCAGATTTGCGCGTGTCGGCCTCATGGTCCATATTTCTTCTCCATTCATGCAACCGGGAATTGATAGCCATCAAGTGCTTGAGATTGCCAATCTAGGTCCGACGCCTTTGGTTATTTTTGCGGGAACCAAAATCTGCCAATTTATTTTTGAATATTGTGAGGGAGAGGCTGCTTACAAGGGAAAATTTGCTGGACAAACGACTCCATAATATAAAATAGTTTTCTAATAGGGTTATTTATATTTTACTGTAGAAAGTCTGGAATATTTGCTTTTGAAATTCTGCAATTCTTTTGCTTTCTATAATCATCGCGGTTTCGGTGTTGTAGTCAATAAAAGCGACTTTGTTTCCATAGATGATTTCGGTGACATTGTGTTCAAATTGTCCGAAATCTTTCGGCATTACTTTCACGAAGCGATCTAGGCTCGGTTTTTTGTTGGCGGCAGTTTGATCGTTTGTTATCGCGAGCCTTTGCAGCTTTTTCTCGTCGCGCATTTGCCGGTATATGCGTGGCAGATGTTTGTCTTTTTTTTCATTGCCGTCTTTATTGGAGGAAAATCGGTAGAATGTGTCTCCTTTCTTTAGACTTCGAACGACGTCCTCAAACACTCGTTTCGTGCCGTTTTTTCCTTCCAAGAACCTGATCTTTGGTTTTTTTTCGCTGGCTGCGTAGGCGTCTTCGAGATCCGGGAGTGATTCGAAAAAATCTATTCGGAGATCGTCAAAAAGCGCCTCTAGTCGGTTTGGCGGTTCTGCCCCATATACAACGCTGTGGAGTTTTTGTGTTTTGGTGATGAGTTTTTTTTCTAAAAGAGAAGGGATGGCCTTGTAAATGAGCGGTCGATGGATAGAGGTCTTTTCCGAAATCTGCGAAATATTGGAAGTACCAAGTTCCAAAAGGGCCAGATATATGGCACTTTCGTGTTTAGTTAGGCCCAATTTCTCGAGAATCTTTTTTGTGTTCATTTAGGTGTAAATTATGTTTACGCATTAAGTGTATTCTTTTTTGTATAAAAATGCAATAAAAATAGCCATAAAGTTTGTTAAATCATCTTTACTTATTAAATATGTAATCTTTTATTACAATCTTTTTATATATAAAACCGCGAACAATATGAGTATTTTGGATTTACGGTTTAATTTGATACAAAAAGACAATAGTTTTCAAGCAAAGTCAAATTAATAGGTGTAGCATTATCCCGGTAAAACAGATCTTTGAAACCAACCTTGCTCCCAAGGAGCGGAAAGGCCGAAAATGAGTTACGAAAGCTTGTGCGCCTGGGCTGAAAGAAAAAGTCTGCAAACAGCCTACTATCGGCGAAGAAAGGAGTGGGCACGGCGGGTGGTCCGCAACCATAACCTGAATGCCCCGAGTGATGAAGCACGTGGAACATTCGAGGGAGAAGAATTCACGGTGAAAATTGGCCCTCGAGGCGGACTGCGGATTCATGGATTGTTGCCGTGGGCACGAGTCGGATCAATCTGGCCTGCAAAAGATCCGCAAGGTGGTTAGTGCATATTTGGGGATTCGTTCGCGAATCCCCTTCCTATCAAGCTCGCGAATCGTTCGTGAGCTTGTTGGAAGAAGTTCTTTAACAAATAAATAAAAATTTCGCCATAGCATGGAGCCACAGAGTACTACGTGGCTCCAAGCTATGGCGAATCGGTCGCCAAAGCACAACGAAACCCTGTGCGGAGAACGACCACCATGTTGCGCAATCAATTCCCCAACGTCCCGGCCAGCTTGCCCGCGAAATGCCAGATTCCTGCTTGGTACCGTCCTATGATAGACAAGTGGAGTTTCCTGGCGGAGCGTTGCGAGCCGTGCGAGATGATTCAGGTTGGAGGTGAGTGGGTGAAGAAACTCCTCACTCTCGACTTGAACATCCCAGAGGGAGGGTTTGCAACGAAGGTCAATGATGCATCGCCTGCCGATGCGCCAAAAACCTTCGCCAAGAACTACCCCTGCCCGCACAAATGCCCCGGCTGCTTCAACGAAGCAGAACTGCACAATCCCCTCCTGACTTTGAAAGAAGTCTGGAAGATTGTGGACCAGGCGCAAGAGCTCGGATGCGAGTCGGTGAAGTTTTTGGGGCCTGGCGAGCTTCTCGCTAATCCTGAACTCTTCACTATCCTCGACGAGTTCGCTCGCAGAGGTCTCGTGGTGGGAATTTTCACCAAGGGAGCGATCATGGGAAACGACATGTTGTCGTTCAAATTCCAAGGGATCAGTTCGGAAGAATTGGTCCGTAGGCTTACAGCCTACTCGAACGTGACTTTTCTCATTGGAGGAAGGTCGTTCGATCCGGAGTTTGAAAATCGCTGGATTCCGAGGAATCCGCGCATGATCGACACCTCGTTCGACTACCACGAGGCG
>JAQTPS010000018.1 GCA_028712595.1 Minisyncoccota bacterium
AACACGCGGGCCACGGTTTGACTATTGCACTTGAGGACATAATGACGCGATACCAGAGAATGCAGGGCAAAAAAGCGCTCTGGGTTCCGGGAGCAGACCATGCTGGTTTCGAGACACAGTCCGTCTACGAAAAGAAGCTCGAAAAAGAAGGCCGTTCACGTTTCAAAATGGACCCCCAAGATCTCTACAACGAGATTATGGCGTTCACCTTGGATAGCAAAAAAAATATGGAGAGCGATGTGAGGGCGCTCGGCGCATCGTGCGATTGGTCGCGAGAATGTTTTACCCTCGACCCTGTGGTTGTGAAAGAAGCGCAGGAAACTTTCCGCAAACTTTATCGAGACGACCTTGTGTATCGCGGATATCGCACCATAAACTGGTGTCCGAAACATCAGACTTCCCTTTCAGATGTTGAGACAGAGAGTGTGGAGCAAAAAACTCCGTTCTATTATTTTAAATACGGTCCTTTCGAAATCGGCACAGTGCGTCCAGAAACAAAATTCGGAGACAAATATGTCGTGATGCATCCAGATGATAAGCGTTACGCAAATTACAAAGACGGGCAAAAGCTAGAGTTGGAATGGATAAATGGGCCAATTACGGCAACGATTATTAAGGATTCCGCTATCGATATGGAATTTGGAACAGGAGTAATGACAATCACTCCATGGCACTCGGGCATCGACTTTGAGATTGCAAAGCGTCACAACTTAGACATTGAGCAGATTATTGACTGGCGTGGCAAGTTGCTCCCAATTGCTGGCGAGTTTGCCGGAGTCGGAATCAAAGATGCGCGCCCAAAAATTGTCGAGAAACTAAAAGCAAAAGGACTTCTGGTGCGAGTGGATGAAAATTACAACAACATCGCAAAGTGTTGCTACAAATGCAACACGATGATTGAGCCACAGATCAAAAATCAGTGGTTCGTAAAGATGGAACCTCTCGCAAAAATGGCTGGAGATGCTGTGCGCGCGGGGAAAATTCGTTTTATTCCGGAGAATTTTGAGAAAATCTTTTTGTATTGGATGGACAATACGATTGACTGGAATATTTCTCGTCAAATCGTTTGGGGGATACAAATTCCAGCCCTTGTTTGCCAGTCCTGCAATACTGGGGCGCTTGATACCGACAAAAAAGAAGGTGAGGCATGTAAATGCGGAGGCAAATTTACGCGCGACACAGATACTTTTGATACTTGGTTCTCATCTGGACAATGGCCGTTACTTGCTCTTGGCTATCCAAATAAAAAAGATTTAATCTACTACCCTACCGATGTTATGGAAACCGGTCGCGATCTTATCTTCAAATGGATTCCACGAATGGTTATTTTCGGTCTTTATTTAAAAAAGGAAGTTCCTTTTAAAACTGTATACCTGCACGGAATGGTCAACGACAAGCACGGTAAAAAGATGTCAAAGAGTAAGGGTAACGTAATCTCCCCTATCGAACTTAGCGGAAAATACGGCGCCGACGCGCTTCGAATTGCACTTGTTATCGGAAACACTCCCGGCTCGGACCTATCGCTCGCGGAAGAAAAAATTAAAGGCTACAAACACTTCTGCAACAAGATGTGGAATGCTTCGCGTTTTGTGCTTTCGAACATTGGCGAAACAACTCTTGAAACAAAACAACCAAAACTGACTCCTCGAGACGAAGAAATCATGCGCGAACTTAATGGAGTCGTTACAAACGTGACAGAACATTTTGAAAATTTCCGTTTCCATCTTGCCGGTGAGGAACTTTACCACTACTTCTGGCACTCTTTTGCTGATATAATTTTGGAGGAGATGAAGCCGAGACTTTCCGGAGACGATGCTTCGTCAAAAGAATCAGCGCGATATGTGCTTCTTAAAATTCTAAGCACAACTGTAAAAATGCTTCACCCTTTTATTCCGTTTATCACCGAAGAACTTTGGAGCATGCTCCCACGAAGCAAAAAAACGAAAGATAAAAATCTTTTAATAGTAGAACCATGGCCCATTTCCTCATAGAAGCAAAGCCTGTGCTAATCGCCGTAGCTGGCGGTGTTTTGCCATCTTTAATTTGGCTTTGGTTCTGGCGTAATCAAGACAAAGATTGTCCTACCCCTGAACCATTTGGAATTGTTGCGCTTTCTTTCGCGGCTGGAATGGTAATAATCTACGCGGTAATTCCAATAGAGAAAGCAATCATGTCAAATTTGTCGACGCTAGTTCCGATTGTTGGTTCTTTTACAACAAAATTAGGAATTGCTCCATTTGCCGGGGAAACGATTCAGGTGGCTTTGTGGGCATTGGTTGAAGAAATAGCAAAATATGCCACTGTATTTTTTATTGCATTTCATGCACACCGTTTTAAAGAACCGGTTGATGCTGTTATTTACCTCATAACCGCAGCTTTGGGATTTGCAGCGATGGAAAACACACTTTATATACTAAAAGGATTGTCAGACACTGGAAGTTTGCAGGTTGTTATAGACGGCAATCTCCGCTTTATCGGAGCCACTGTTGTTCACAGCGCTTGCTCTGGGGTTGTCGGGGCAACTTTAGCTCTATCTTTTTATAGAACAAAAATTACGCGAATAATTTCTGTAATTATTGGAGTAATGCTTGCTTCGCTATTGCATACGTATTTTAATTTAACTATAATGAATGCACGCGGGACAATAGACATTTTGGCTGTCTTTGCTCCATTTTGGATTGCCATGATTGGCATCCTAATTTTAGTAAGCATCATTAAACAAACAAGTCTCCGAAGGAATGCAAATTCCTAAAATATTATGAAACAATCTTTTTTCGAACGCCTCACCGGCAGTATGTCGCTGAAGAAAGGCCCATCAGAGTTTGAGGACAATGACGACAAAGAAAAACTTAGCGACGATCCTCTGTTTTCTGGGTGGGATAAAAATGAAGAACTTCCTGAAACTACTGAAGGCGAGCTCGGAATCGATATGTACGAGACTAGCGATAGTATTGTAATTCAAGCTATGGTTGCCGGAGTTTCGGCCGACGATTTATCCATCTCCTTGACCCGAGAAATGGCCACAATTAAAGGAAGACGCGAAGCGCCACGAGGCATAGAAAAAGAAAATTATTCGTGCCAAGAACTATACTGGGGATCTTTCTCACGCACAGTGCTTCTTCCTGCCGAAGTAGAAACCGAAGAAGCTGAAGCGACAGAGCGCCATGGACTTCTCACTCTCAAACTTCCAAAAATCGATAAAGGAAAAGTGCAGAGCATAAAAATTAGATCACTATAGATCAAAAAACAGAGCCCGACGTCGTAAAGACATCGGGCTCTACTTTTTTTATTTAAGTAGTGGTTTAATTAATTCTTCCACTTTTTATCTTTGTGCAAAACAACAGTATTCATAGCTAATTTTACCGTTTTAGCAGTCATAATATTTGTAGTTTTGTCTAAATCTCCGATAACAATCACTTTCCCTCCCAGAGAAAGATCCGAAGCGGTGACCTCGACTCCGTTTTTACGATACATGGTCGAAGCATCTGTTTTTACGTCAACCGAAGTAGTTATTTTTGTTTTTAAGTTTTTTACATTTACGGTAAAACCTGTATTAGTTAGAGCAGAAATAATCCCAACTAAGTTGTTTTGCTTTTTGGGTGATACTTTTGTTTTGTTTTTGTTTTGTTTCTGCTGATTTTTTTGAGTATCCTTAATACCCAAATCCTGGGGCGTCATAGCAAAAACATTGGAACCCGATACTAGAAACGAGAGAGCGAGAACACCGGTTGCAATTTGTTTTTTGTATTTCATAAAAAATAAATTAAACTGATAAATTAACAATGTCGTACACTTAATCTTGGTATACGATCAATATTACTCTTGCAAGGTGAAGTTATTATGAAGAGATCGGTAAAGAGATAGTTACGCTCGTGCCCTTATTTACACGGCTTTTTATAGATATCGTGCCATTGTGGTTTTCAATGATTTTTTTTGACAAAGTAAGCCCAAGTCCTGCGCCTTCCGTGCTTCTAGATGAATCACCGCGGAAAAATGGATTGAATATTTTATCGATAATATCTTTTGGAATACCTATGCCGCTATCAGTAATTGTGAGTACGTATTTGTTTGAATCAATTTTGTCCGAGACCACTATTGTTCCGTTTTGTGGAGTATATTTAATAGCGTTGTCCAAAATATTAAAAAATACTCGGCTTAATTCAATTTTATTGCACTGAACAATAGCAGGCGATTCTATCTTTGTTTCGATTTTTATATTTTTGATACTAGCTAAGTTTTTGTTTTTTTCTATAAGAGATTTTATTAGTTCATCAATAGCAATAGGTTCATATTCTATTTGTATTGGCGTGTCATATTTGGAGATATCAAGCAAGCTGTTGCTAAGTTTTGAAAAATCTCTCATCTCATTCAGTGTGTCCTCCATCGTCTTTTTCGCCCCAGCAAGGTCGAGCTTAGGGTTGCTAAGGTTCACTTCGAGGCCGGAAATAATTACGGCAATTGGGGTGCGAAGCTCGTGAGATGCATCGGCAATAAATCTTTTTTGCTTCTGCATATTGGATTTAATCGGCGCAAGCGTTTTGTGAGTAACTAAAAATCCAAAAATAACAATGAAAAACATCAAGATGACATCTATTGTCAAAAAGCGATTTAACAATATGTCTTGGGCGTTATCTATGACCAACTTTGCGATACCTGCGTCTGGGACATTTTGCAAAACAGACTGTGAGAAGTTGGAAAGAATCATATTGTAAAGCAGAATGCTTGAACCGCCCAAAATCACTACCGCAGTCATAGAGTAGTAAAAAGTAAGTCGAAGTCGCGCTATAAAAAATTCATCCATTTTATTAATTTTGCATTTTATAACCAACCCCACGAATCGTTTGTATGATTTTTGAATTGTCGTGAAGCTTTTTTCTTAGATTTTTTATATGCACATCTACAGTGTTACTAAATGACGAATCAACAAAATCCCATGCGTGAGAGTAAAGTTCGTCTCTGGTAACCACTTTATTAACGTTTCGCATTAAATATTCAAGAACCATAAATTCTTTTAGGGTCAGAGAAATAGGTTTATTCTTGTATTCTACCACCCTGCTTGTTGTATTAATGCTAATATCTCTGGTTTTGAGAATATCCGGCAGGGACTGCTTTGGACGTCGCAAAAGCGCATGAACACGGGCAAGAAGTTCTTTAAAAACAAATGGCTTTGCTAAATAATCATCCGCCCCAGCATCAAGACCGACAACTTTGTCATCCGTAGTATCAAGTGCGGTAAGCATTAGTACTGGAATCACGACCCCACTTTCTCGCCAAGAAGCACAGACCGAAACACCGTCTTTCCCCGGAAGCATCCTATCAAGGACAACGAGATCATATTCGTCGCGGTTAATAAGTATCCGGTTTTCCGCCACAAGTCCATCCACAATAATATCAACGGCATATCCTTCTTGGGTAAGGCCCTGTTTAAGATTTTGCGCCAATTTTACATTATCTTCGACAACCAGTATTTTCATGTCTTTATCATAGCATCTAAAAGATGAATTATTCATGAAGAACCAGAAGATCTCGTAGACAAACAGCAAAGCCCCTTATGGGGGCTTTGCTGTTTTTAAGAATAATTAAACGCGCGCCTTTTTATTGAAACAATGCTTCAACAAAGGCTCTCGTTAATGGACCAAAGTAGCCAACTGCAGGACTAATTCCATTGCCAGCTTGGAATTTAGCAAGAGCAGTTTTTGTCTTGACGCCGAAAGTAGTACTTTCGTTCCCCTTAGATCCTACACCACTAGTTGAAACTGGAAATCCGTGGTCATTCAAGAATTGCTGAAGGGCTTTTACGTCATTGCCAGTAGAGCCAATGGTTAGTGAACGAGTAAACACTCCTTTGTAATTCACAGACTGTGGTGCTGGAGTTGTAACTGTTCCAGTGGCATTAGTTCCGCAAGCCTGACCTGTTGTTGCGCTGAATTTGTTGCCTGGGGCGCAACCAGAAATTGTTGTCGTGACAATTGGACAAATCATTCCAGTCGTTTTGCTAAATTTATCACCTGAAGCACAACCAGCACCCGTATTTGTTGTAACTGTAGCCGGAGTAGTTGTTGTGGTTGATTCGGTGGTTGATGTATATCCATACCCACCACCTCCGCCACCTACGTGTGTAGAAATTGAGTAGGCAAAAGATGCAACAGAAGATGAGTTGGTCGAAGAAGCGTCATCACAGCCTATAGCATTTATTGTTTCAGATGCTGATACTGTTATAGAACCAGTATAAACAGTTCCAGATGAACATGTAGGAGTTGTGCCATTAACTGTGTAGCGAATGCTGGTGGATCCGACCGAGGCAAGGTCAACATATTTTGTACCAGAGTAAACTCCTGGAGTTAAGCTGGCGGTAGGAGCAAATGGCGCAATAGCATCCGATGCGGTTGCAGAAAAACTGTTAGCAACTTCGTTAGCTTGAGCAGATGCATCAACTGTTGTTCCAGCTGATTGAGTGTAAGTAACAAGTGCGGTTCCATTATAGCTCGTCAAACCTGTGGTAGTAAGAGTAATGACGTTAGACGTTCCCGCAGGGTCTGTATTCGCAACAACAGTAGCTCCGGCTACAGCATATCCTTCACCAGACGTTGTAGTCGTATCTACAAGCTCACTGAAGGTAAGGACGATAGTGTTAAGTGCAGTTCTATCAGCTGTGAAAGTTGGACGAACGTGGTCGGTTGCTGCTATAGCACCGCCATTTGCGATTTCATTGAGTGCAGCGGAGTCATCCACTATGTCACCTGTTGCTGCAACATATCCTACTGCGGGAGTAGAAGAAGTGCTGGTCAACCCCACGGTAGTAAGGGTGACTGCAGTGCCTCCTGTTACGGCAGTATTTGTAACCGATGAGGCTCCGGCAACTGTAAAGGAGTCAGCAATAGCTGTGCCTGTTACATTTTCGCTGAACGTCAACACTATCGTGTTAAGTGCAGTTCTATCAGCCGTGAAGGTTGGCTTTTGTGCGTCGGTTACAGCTTGTCCAGTTACGGCAGTCAGGGAGTTTGTTGCAGGAGAGGTATCGAGCACCGTTGCTCCGATATCCATCGTAGCTGTGTCGTCTGTTGCAGATGCTGCACCGCTGAATGTAAGAACGATTGTCGTGGTTCCACTTCCAGAAACGGAATCTACTGATCTCGCTCCGCCTGCAGTTAGAACCAAATTGGTGTAATCGCTCGCAACGCTAGTTACTGCCTCTCCATAAACAACGGTAATTTGATTAGGACCTGTGATCTTTGCCGATGTTACTGTTGGCTTTATGTGGTCTGCCGCTAGGATGGCTCCGCCGTCTGCGACTTCATTCGGCGATGTCGCTCCATCTCTAATATTCCCAGTTGCTGCAACATATCCTACTGCCGGTGTTCCACCTGTGGCTGTCAATCCTGTAGTAGTAAGAGTGACTGTGGTGGACCCCGTTGGAGCAGTGTTTGTAACTGCTGAAGCACCCTCAACTGTAAATGAGTTGAGAATTGCAGTTCCTGTTACTGTCTCACTGAAAGTAAGAACTATTGTGTTAAGGGCAGTTCTGCTTGCAGTAAAGGTTGGAAGTGTTGTGTCAACTACGTCAGCGGCAACAGCAATTGCCAAAGCATTGAGAGCTGCTGAAGAGTCGGTGACAGCAGAGCCACCAACAGTAGTATAGGCCAGCTGTAACTGACCACCTGTATACCCAGCGATAGTAATTGTTTGGGTTATAGAAGGAGTTGTATGAATGTCAGAGACAGAAGAAATTGTTGGAGATCCAGTTCCACCCGAGAGTGTCCAGTTATCTTTACTAGAGGTTGCTGGCGTCGTAACTTGTTCGCTGTATGTGACTGTAATTGTTGTTGGACTGGTAAGGGCAATGGATGCGATCGTCGGAACGGTAGAATCAACCACGTTTGCAGCTGTCGTTGTTGCTAATGCGTTTGCTGCCGTGGAAGTATCAGTAATGTCCTGAGTACCTGCAGTAGTATAAAGTAACTGCATCTGACCACCTGCATACCCAGCAATGGTAATTGTCTGGGTTGTGGAGCCAGCGGAAATATTTTGAACAGAAGAAATTGTTGGAGATCCTGCGCCAGCGGAAAGTACCCAGTTGTCCTTGTTGGAGGTGGATGCTGTCTTCACTTGTTCAGTATAAGTGACAGTTATTGTTGTAGGATTTGTAAGAGCAATTGAAGCGATGGTTGGAACAGTAGAGTCAACCACATCGGCTGCAGTCGTTGTTACCATCGAATTGGCTCCGACAGAAGTATCGGTAATGTCTTGCGAACCTGCCGTAGTATATAGCAACTGCATCTGACCACCGGTGTAGTCAGATATCGTTATAGTCTGTGTTGTGGAACCAGAGGCGATATTTTGAACAGAAGCAATTGTTGGAGAACCGGCGCCTCCAGAAAGTGTCCAGTTGTTTGCTGTTGACGTTGAAGGCGTTTTTACTGCTTCACTAAATGTGACAGTAATTGTTGTTGGGTTTGTTAAGGCCATGGAGCCAATAACTGGGGCCTGCCCATCGGACAATACTTGACCAGCTTGGCCAGCAAAAGTATTGCCTGAACCGCCATCAGCAATCGATGCAATATCAATAGTTCCTGTTGCGGCAGTTCCTACTGCAGTACCTGTAAACGTTATTGTTACAGTGGTACCTGGTGCGGTTTCAGCAATAGTAGAAACCGTTTTAGGTTCACCAATAGTTAGGTTCGTAAACTTAGCTATTGTCCAGTCTACTGAACCACTAAATACTATTTGGACTTGGTTTGGGCCAACTACTTTAGCTGAAGAAACTGTTACCGCAGCAGCATGGGCAGTTTTTGTATTAAAAAATGTACCACCAATTATTAAAATACCGACCAAAAGGACGGAAAAAAGTGTTTTGTTTTTAAAAGAACTCATTTTGATAAAAATTAACTAATAATAAATTGGAATTTAGGGATTGACGAGTCCCTAAGCTGACATAGCATTCAGCACATAACAGTATTATACCACGTGTCAAATTAAATAATCCACAAATCAACGTGTATAGCTGTGGATATCTACCAAAACCATAGTTATGGGAGTTTTTGTGCCCTATTAGGGGCGGATTCTCCTTCGCCTCTCACCTCGCCGTCGCTCGGTTCGGGCTAGGCACTGGCTCGATTGTTTTTTCTGCTGAAAAAACATATCTCCGCCATTCAAATCCGCACGCAAGACGTACCAACGTCTTGCTCCCTCGGCACAAAAATAACAAAATCCCCTTGTGGGGGCGGATGCGCGCCCTCGCCTCTCGTCGCGCCGTCGCGCTTCTCGGGCTGGTCACCGCCTCACGGCCTCGCAAGCTTGCTCGGCATCGTTCCGGCGTTCGAATCCGTCCCACAAGCTTCGCTTGTTCTCGGCACAAACAAAAACTCCCCTTGCGGGGAGTTTTCTAGTGCCGAGGGGCGGATTCGAACCGCCGACCCCATCCTCTTCAGGGATATGCTCTAACCAACTGAGCTACCTCGGCATGCAAATTTTCAACTACTTTCACTTTATCACATTCCCTAATGCTATGTTATCTAACCAAACAGCTACCTCGGCATATGTCAGTTTATAAAGTTTAAAAGTTTATAAAGTTGAAAGTAAATACAAATGCGACTTTATTTTATGGACTCTTAAACTTCTCCAAAACCTGCATGGATGTCTGCAATACTTTCGTGTATCTTTCTATGGTGGGTTGGAAATAATAGTAAACTCCAAAAATAGATCCAAATATAAACACCCAGTACATAAAAGTAAAAAAGGAACTCCATCTCTGTGAACGACGCATGGAATGCAAGATCTTGTTATTATCTTGCGTCAATTTCAAAAGCTCTTCAATTACCTTCTTGTCATCGTAATCCATAACGACAATATAGCATATTTATCTTGAAAATCAACTAGTTTAATAGAGACGAGGTCAACCTTGACAGCAAGCACTATTCTGATATACTCGTGTTATTGTTTTAATACGTTAAAACGGTGAGACATATGGGAAAAGAACTATCAACAAAACAGGCGAGCGACTTATTTGGAGCCATTTTATCGCTCAAAACCAAGAAAGAGTGCCAAATATTCTTTCGAGATTTATGCACTTTGTCTGAAATCAAAGGTATGGTCGACCGTTTTCAGGTTGCAAAAATGCTACAAGGGAACATTCCGTATAGAACGATAAGTAAAAAGACAGGTTCAAGTACCGCGACTATTACACGTATCGCCCATTGGGTTCACCACGGAATGGGTGGCTATAAGCTTATTCTGAAGCGTATTAAATAATGCGTTAAGAAAGCCAAGCCACCCGCTCCAAAAAAAAGCGGGCTTTTTGTTTTTAATAAAAAATATTATGAAAAAAATACAACCAACAATTCTAAAAGGTACACGCGACTTTCTTCCGAAAGAAATGATGAAGCGAAATAAGGTAATGGAAATATTGAAATCCACATTTGAGGGTTTTGGCTATTCCCCTATCGAAACTCCTATTATTTCTCCCGCCGAAACAATTCTCGGCAAATATGGCGAGGAAGGAGACCGCCTCACGTATTCATTCAAAGACCGCGGAGACCGTTCTATCGCTCTTCCATACGACCTGACAGTTCCATTCGCGCGTTTTTTCGCTACAAACTACCAAGATTTGCCTCTCCCCTTCAAGCGCTACCAAATTCAACGCGTATGGAGAGCAGAAAAACCACAGCAGGGACGTTTGCGCGAATTTTATCAATGCGACATTGATATTATTGGGTCCAAAAGTTTAATTTGCGAAGCTGAAATCGTAAAAATGATTGTTACTTCATTTGAAAAACTTGGGCTTAAAAATATCGTCGTAAAAACAAATTCAAGGCGTCTGATGAATGCGGTACTAACATCCTTCGGTGTTCCGAAAGAGAAAACGATGGACGCAATTCGCATTATAGACAAGATTTTGAAAATCGGAGAAGGTGTAGCCATTTCCGAACTCGAAAAAATCGGAATTAATGACCCAAAAAAGATTATTGAATTGTTAAAACCGGAAGACACGAACAAAAATACACTCAAAAAACTTTCTGCCTACGACACAAGCGAGCTTGAAGAATTTTTAACATACTCTACTTTGCTTGGAGTACAAGAAAAAAATATTCAAATTGATCCGATGCTAGCAAGAGGCCTTGATTATTACACTGGTCTCACGTTTGAAGTGATAAGTCCTGACTGGGAATCTGGAACAATCTGTGGCGGAGGTCGTTATGACAACCTATGCGGTCTTTTCTCGGATAAAGATTTTTCTGGGGTAGGAGTTGCTTTCGGTTTTGAACGAATTATGTTGCTACTCGAAAAATTAAATCTTTTTCAAGACATCAAAGCGCCATCTCAAGTCCTCGTTACTATTTTTGACAAAGATTCCGTCAAAGATGCGCTTTCAACATACAAAATTCTTATCGAAGCTGGTGTGCCAACAGAAATATACTTCGAATCGGAAAAGCTTGCCAAGCAATTCAAGTTTGCCGACAAAAAACAAATTCCATTTGTGCTTATTCGCGGAGAAAATGAACGAAAAAATGACGAGATTACAGTAAAGCGTATGGAAAACGGAACACAAAAAACTATTCCGCTCACACAGCTTGTTTCATATTTGCAAAATTACTATGAAGCGAAATAATGTGAGGATTGCCGTTCAAAAAGATGGTCGGTTGAGAGCTTCAAGTTTAAAATTCCTAGAATCCCTTGGTCTTGCAATCAAAAAAGTTGACGAAAGGGCTCTAGTTGCACAGTGCAGTAATGAAAACGTTGAAATACTGTACGTGAGACACAGTGATATACCCAAATATGTGTTGAACGGAGTGGCTGACTTTGCTATTTTGGGCGCCAATGTACTATATGAAAATAGTCTGGAGCTCAAAAAAATTAAAACACTTGATTTCGGGCAGTGCAGTTTGAAAATAGCTGTTCCAAAAGAATCTCCGATTAAAAATATAATCGACCTTAACGGCGAACGCATTGCAACTTCATACCCAAACAGTCTTTGCAAATTTTTACAAAGCCAAAAAATACACGCTTCTATCATCGAGATAAACGGAAGTGTCGAGGTCACACCTTCGCTCGGTCTTGCGGATGCAATTTGCGACCTTACTCAAACAGGAAACACACTTAAAGCAAATGGCCTCCGGTCAATACACACAATATTCGATTCTGTTGCCTTATTTGTAGAATCGCCCTTTGAGGACAGTTTGAAAAAAAAGTTTATAGAGAAGTTTTTGGAGTCGAAGTAGCTTGTGCTCCAAGTGCCGGCCTTATCTGAACAGAATCCGCATTGACACTGCCGTCTGCATTCGACGTACCCGTTATGTTCACTTGCGTTCCGACGCTCAAATCTTTGATCGTACCACTCACCATTTTAGACACAGATGTTTTATCGGTGTAGAAAACTATTCTCGAACCCCCGTCACGCAATTTGACAGTGATACTTTGCGCGTCCATAGATAAAATCTCGCCTGAAGTCAATCCACCTCCTCCCCTCATTCCTCGTTGCCCGACTGTATTCGTCCCGCTTTGATTAAAACCGTTTTGTGTAAAGACGGGTTTTTTCGTTCCAGCATATTTACTGCCGGCATAAAAAGAAACCACTGCCACAACCACAAACGCTACAATTAACCAAACCATTTTTTTATTTTTCATTTTTTTATTAAATTAATATTTTATAATTTCTGCCTCCTATTCATATCGGAGCGCATCTATCGGGTTCAACTCTCCAGCGCGTCGTGCGGGATAATATCCGAAAACAATACCGATGAGAGCCGACACCCCAAACGCCAAAAGAACGGACGACAGAGAGACCGACGCTTGTATAATGTTCAAATATCCCACACCAAACGATATTAGCCATCCCAAAACTACACCAACAAGTCCACCGATAAAAGTGAGCAAAATTGCTTCAACTAAAAATTGTTTGTTGATGTCACGTTTTTTGGCACCGATAGCTTTCCGCAAACCAATTTCTCTGGTGCGTTCCGTGACAGTTGTGAGCATCATATTCATAGTACCAATACCACCAACTAGAAGCGAGATACCGGCTACTGC
>JAQTPS010000019.1 GCA_028712595.1 Minisyncoccota bacterium
GTCGAGAAATCCTGACGATAGTAGCCCACGCGTACACCTTAGGTTATTTTTGCTCCTGTTGATTTCCCTTTTGCTATGGTTTCAAGCAAGGTTGGTTTTCCAATTCCATTCGGCCCAACGAGAAGAAGATGCTCTTTCTTTTTAAGAGAAATGTTGGTTTTTCTTTTTGACGGCTTATGATTTTTTATCATATTGAAAGAAGTTATCTCAAGAATTTTTCCAACAACCTCCGGTTGAGCTGGAATTGTAAAATTTCTGATGGTTTTGTCCTCTTTGCGAACATCCACTTTCGCTTCTTCCATTTCCTCGACTTTTTCACGCATTCTTTTTGCAACCATGCGCATTTGGCCTCCCTTCATAGCGAAAAAGTTCGCTTTGTCTTTGTTTGCCTGAATCTCTTTCGCGAGTTGAGCATTCTTCATATTCTCTTTTTCAATCTGCGCCGTTATCTGCTTAACAACATCAAAATAGTTTCCTACGAATTGCTCAATTTTGCGTGTATGAATGTTCAAATATAGAACTCCTTCAGTAAATGAGTTCAAAAATCCGGCATCGTGAGAAATAACAATGCAGGTTTTTTGATATTTTTTTAGAAAATCCGTTAGATGCGCGATGCCGGCCTTGTCGAGGTTGTTTGTCGGTTCGTCGAGTAAAAGCACATCAGGGTCCTGAATAAGAGCAGACGCGAGAAGCAGACGTGCTTGCTGGCCACCAGAGAATGATTTTACAATACGGTCGTGAGGAGCATTTAAATTTACTACTTCAAGCACAGCGTCAATTTTGGGGTCAATATCATAGACCTTTTTAGAAAAACATTTTTCAAAAAACTCGCGAACGGTGAGCTCAAGGTCGGCACGCGGAATTACTTGTCGAGAAACAGCCACTGTAACTCCTTGCCCAATATGGATTTTCCCATTCTCCGTGTGAAGCGCGCCAGTAATGAGTCCAAAAACGGTCGACTTCCCCGCCCCGTTTTGCCCCATTAGTGTAAGCTTGCCTCCGCGGCGAATTGGAAAAGAAACCTCATCCAAGATGGGTTTGTTGTGTCCGTATCCGAACGACACTTCTTCAAATCTGATTATTACTTCTCCTCCTTGCGACATATTCTCCACACACTACATCATTTTTCCTAAAAAACAAAGGGTTTTACCGAACAATATCAACAACTTGGTATTGAATAACCTTGTTAAGGTCTTCTGTCTGAAATTCAAGTCCATAAAGATGGTCGCCAGAGCCAGTATTTATTTTTTTCATCTCTGCAACCTTTTTGTCAACAAAAAGCGGAACTGATACTAGAAACGGGCAAACTGCTCCTGGCTCTACTCCAGACGCCTTTTTTACTTCTTCACTATTTGCAAGCGTCACGTCCTGACCTCCAATAAGTTTTTTTATTTTTGCAAGATCTATTTTGTCTTTACCTCGCAAAAGCACAGCGTACATTTTATCGCTTTTTCTTTCTTTGATAATCACCGTTTTCGCTATTTCGTCGACGTTTACCGCTCCATCGGCAAAAGCCACTACGTCCTCTATCGTCATGGCGGATTTTGTCAAACTTATAAGCCGAAAAGGTATTTCCTTTTGGTGTAATATTTTTTGTACTAGAATTTCCACGACACTTTAGTTTGCAGGCAGTTCGCAACCGCTTATTTCTGATAATTTTTCTAAGCTTTGTTCTCCGGTATATTTTACACCGTTTGCATCTATCCAGGTTGGATAACCTTCTATGCCTTTTGCTAGACACAAGTTTGCATCTTCTGTACATTCAACATAAGGAACATATTTAAAAGATTCTCCAAAAAGCGCTTTCTCTGCTTTACAGTGAGTGCACCACACAGCGCCGTACATAGTTAATTTCTTTGACGCAAGACATTGCGCAAAATCGGCATACTTAGTGGGAGGAACTGACGGTCCTCTAAGCCCTAGCGCTATTATTCCTAGCACTCCCAAAATGAGCAGAACTATTATTGAGATAATAATATTTTTTTTATTCATTTGTTTGTCCTTCGTCACAACAATTAACAAGCTTGCTCATAATGTCGTCAAAGGTCATAGGTTTTTCTTTTTCTAAAGCGCCTGCTACGTCTTTTGTGTTGATTATTTTTAGCCTCAAGCCGAAAAATAGATTGAAAACTTTGTACGCAAAGCTAAACATCTGTTTTGCCTCTTCTTTTTTGCCATCTCCCTGCAGTTTTGTGCCTACTTCCATGAGTCGCATTGTGGTTGCGAGCAAATGTTTCGATATGCACCAACTTTCCGCCTCTGTCTTGTCTATCATACGAGCAAGAAGCACTTTTCTCATTTCACGCACCTCACGGAGCATTTCGTAATATTCGCCTTTCCCTGTTTTTGCCCCAGAAAAAAAGAAGTGCTCCTCCAAGCTTATTAAATTCATAACGGCAACGCTCAAATCCTCATCTGTAGACAAATCAACTCCCCTGTTTTCTTTCAAAGCAAGAATCTTTTTCTGAAGTTCTTCAAAACTCATTAATTTAAAGTCAGTTGCCATAATTTTATTTATTTCGCTCTAATTTTTATAATAAAAACATAACGAGACCAAAGCCAATAAGGACGAGGAGTAATGCTACGCGTGCCTTTTTCGTCTCCAATCTGCGCAATTTATCAATTTTTTCTATCATAACCTTATTTGTGGCAAATACAAGTATTACAATCAGGGGTGATACGAAAATCATATTGTATATAATTAAATACCAAAATCCCACCCAGAAAGCTATGTAGTCGTGGAGCAATGTCAAAACAAAGAGATACGGTCCTCCGGTACACGGGAATTCAAACAAAGCAACCAATGTCCCCAAAAAGAAGAAAGCTGGAATGGAACCTTTGTGTATTACTTTTGCAATAGTTACGTGTGTGCTCTCTGGAATTTTTAATTTAATCGGAAAATTTGTTGAAAATTCATTTATTAAACCGATGACGCTATAAATCAAAAGTACTGATGCTCCGACTTTGGCCATTATGTTTGGAACATTGAAAAAAGTAAGGGCTTGAAGCGCCCCCAATCCTATCAATGTATAAATAATAAAAATGGCCAGAATGTAAGCGCCTCCGGACAACAAAACAAATCGCCTGTCTTTGCCCAAGCTAAACAAAAAAGTGATAGTCAGAAACAAAACAGAGATAGCGCATGGGTTTATGCTGTCTATGAGGGCCGAGGTTATGATAACCGGAAGAAAAAATCCGTGCGGGTTTGTAGTTAAAAAATTTGAAAACATTAGGCTTTATCTTTAAAAAATTTTATTTTTGCTACAAAGAGAAGATAGCATATCTCGACAATTCCTAGTGTATTCAAAACTAAAAGCACGATGAACCAGATTTTGTCTCCACGCTTTGCAGAATGCCACAGCGCCATGCCCTTCCAAAACAAGCTCCACAACACAAACACAGTAAGGGCCGGCACTATGTACATAAGAAGCTTCGGATCTACTTTGCCCCCAGATTGTATGTAATTAAGGTAATGCATGTCTATATTGTAACATATTTGGTATATAACTCTACCCAGCTAGGTTGGGGCTCTCCACCAATCGTTCCAAACGCTATTTAATAGAAATCTGCACAAGGTTTAAATATTCCAATACGGTCAAGGTTTATATTGGTGGTGATACCTTGATGGCACCACATAAAAATAAAATACCTCTAACATATAATCAACTTTATTTTATAATGTAAACACCACCAAGAGCCCGACACCTAGCTGGGTTATTTTTTTGTACTGGGGTGATCTATTTTGACAAGATTGTTTTTAAAAGAATGGAATGATTTATCCCAAGAAAATGTGAGGGCTTTTTTTCTGCAAGATGCGCGAGAAAGTTTAAGACATTCCTTTGCGGCGCAAGACAAATCTTCAGACAGTTGACCATCAACCCCCGGAGTTATTATGTCTTTTGGTCCTAATGTATCGTGTGCCGCTACCGGGATACCGCACGAAAGAGCTTCGACAACAACGAGGCCAAAAGTTTCTGTGCGTGAAGGAAAAACAAAAACATCACATTGGGAAAGCGTGTCCACGAGGGCTTTGCCGTGCTTGTAACCCAAAAAAATGGTATTAGGATATTTTTTCTCGAGACTTGCTCTGTCAGGACCATCGCCAACTATTAGTTTCGAGCCCGGCAGTTCACACTTCAAAAACTCTTCAACATTTTTTTCTTTCGCAATTCTCCCAAAATAGACAAAAATCGGTTTCGGCAAATTTAAGGATTTTCCTTTTGCGTTTTCGTTGCGAACAAAGAATTCAGGATCAACGCCAAGTGGCCAAAGCACGACATTTTTGAATCCCTTTTTTTGTAGGGAGTCTTTCATTGTTGGGGTGCATACCATCGTGGCTTCTGATTTACTGTGGAACCATTTTAGGCAATATTGCACAATTCCACTTATCCATTTTCCAAGTCTAACTTCCATATATTGCTGGAAGTTGGTGTGGTAAGAAGTCGTAAACTTTATCTTGTTTCGAGTACAAATCATACGCGCGCTTATGCCGAGGGGTCCTTCTGTCGCGATGTGAATACAGTCCGGTTTATCTTTCAAAAGCAGTTTCTTCAATCTCGCAGTGGGAATAGCTAGAAGAATTTCCGGGTAGAAAAAAAGTGGAATCGTAAAAAACATGTTTGGTTGTATAACGGTTACTTTGGTTCCTTCTCTCTCTAAAGATTCCCGCATTCTTTCAAGGCTCACTATCACCCCATTCACCTGGGGAGACCATGCATCGGTAACAATGATTACGTGTTTATAGGTCATTAATATTGAACAATAACAGGAAACGAAATAGATGCATCTTTCTCGGAAAGCCCTGAAGGATTGTCCTTCTTGAGAACAAGCGTAGCTGGGCCAGTATAGATTTTAGAAATTTTAATATCTGCCCGAAATGGAACAAACTCCGTCGTCATCCATTCTTTCTGCGCTTGCGCGATGCCGGTAGCAATGGTTTTGCCATCTTTGTCAAAAACTTCTACTGGGAACGAAGCTTCGAAAAACCAGCTCCCGCGAGCCTGTCCCATAACGCTGAAATTTTGTAAGACTTTTCCCCCGGGATATGGCAGTGCAACTGTTATTAGATCGTCTGAAGCATTATTGTATGTCACCTTTGGCGTCGTGTTGGGAGCTGGAGCAAGAGCTTTTTCTCGTGGGGAAAATATAAAACCGAGCGCGCCAACAATCACAACAAAACCTATAATTACATAAAGATTTTTCTTATTATTCATGAACCAATATTATCATAATTTAAATAACACTTCTATTTGAGAAAAACCCTCTTTCGTGCTACTGTAAACACACTTAATTATGAAAAAATATAAAGATATTGTCTTGGGAGTTGGGTTTATGGTCTTGCTTTTTGTGGGGATTTTTATGCTCGCCTCATTTTCGGAGAACAGTTTTAGTCCTGTTGTTTCCCTTTCGAATACAGCCCCTCTTAAAGAATGGTTTACGGGCAATGTAGATGCCCCAGTAGCTCTCGTAGAATACAGCGACTATGAGTGTCCTGCATGCGCTGCGTATAATCCTATTGTGAAACAACTTTTGCAAGATTTCCCAAACCAAATAAAACTTTCCTATCGCAATTTTCCACTAAGCCAGCACAAAAACGCAATTTCTTCCGCAAGCGCAGCTGAAGCGGCCGGAAATCAAGGCAAATTTTGGGAGATGCACGATTTGTTGCTAGAGAACCAAACAACTTGGTCAGAGTCGAGCGATGCAGTGAGTATTTTTGAAGGTTATGCATCAACGCTTGGACTTGATATGAACAAATTTAAATCAGATGTGCAGTCAAAGGAAGTTTCGGACAAAATAGAAAGGGATTATCAAACTGGCGTTGAGTCGCAAATCCAAAGCACCCCATCTTTTTTCATAAACGGAAAAAAGATGAACCCTCCAAAAAATTATGATGAATTTAAAACCAACATCGCCAATGCTCTGGCTACGAAATCATAGAGGTCTCGCTCTCGCGCTCACCATAATTGCTTTTTTGGGTTTCTTGGATGCAACATACTTAACTGTCGAGCATATTATCGGCGGAACAATCCCCTGCTCTATCTTTACTGGTTGTGAGAAAGTGCTAAATAGCAAATATTCTGTGATTGGAGGTATCCCCACGGCATTTTTTGGAGTGGTTTATTATACTGCCATCTTTCTCCTCGCGCTTCTTTCAATAACGCGTGACGATAAAAAATATTTATTGCTAGCTTCAAAATTTACTATTGTTGGACTTCTTGCCTCAATTGGTTTTGTATATCTTCAGCTCGTCGTGATAAAAGCAATATGCACTTATTGCATGTTATCTGCCCTGATTTCTCTCTTTCTCTTTGTTGTTGGGATGATAGTGATGCTAAAAGATAGGTATTTTACTTCGACAAAATAGCTTCAATTTCCATTAATCTGTTGTATTTGCATACTCTTTCTCCGCGCACGAGTGAGCCGGACTTAATATAGTTGCACGAAAGACCAACTGCGAGATCAGCAATAAAGGTGTCGGTGGTCTCTCCTGACCTGTGGGATATAAACGGTATCCATTTTTGATTTTTTGCCATTTCTATCGCTTCTATTGTTTCTGATAGCGTTCCGATTTGATTAAATTTTATGAGTACGGAGTTAACCGCTCTTTTTTCTATCGCCATCTTTATTCTTTTCACATTTGTTACCAAAAGGTCGTCGCCCACAATTTTTATCATGCCTCCCAGCATCTCCGTCATGAAAGTAAAACCAAACCAGTCGTCCTCTGCTAATCCATCTTCAATAAACAAAATGGGGTGCTTGTCGATTAGCTTTTCGTACCAGCTAATCATTTCTTGACTGCTCATTTTTGTCTGTTTGCCATCAATTTTTAAATCATATACTCCATTTTTATAAAAACTGGAAGCCGCTGCGTCCACGCCAATCTTTATTTGGTCAAAAGAATATCCGGCGTCTTTTATTGCCTCTTCTATGAGCTCGAGAGCTTCTTCGTTTGATGACAATTTCGGGGCAAATCCACCCTCATCGCCCACGCTTATTGCATATCCTTTATTTTTCAAAATTTTTCGGAGAGAAGTTATGACTTCCGCTCCCGCCCTAACCTTTTCACGAAACGTATTGAAATGAACCGGAGCAATCATAAACTCCTGTATATCAAGCCCGCTGTCGGCATGTTTGCCCCCGTTCACAATATTGAACATCGGTTGAGGTAAATTAAAAACTTTAGTACCTACAAGATTTCCAAGATATTCATAAAGTTCGATGTTTTTTTCACCAGCGCAAGCGCGCGCGAATGCGAGAGAAACCCCGAGAATTGCATTCGCTCCAAGTCGAGATTTATTTTCAGTGCCGTCAAGTTCGATAAGAGTTTTGTCGAGAGTTTGTTGAACAAAATCTTTGTCACAAAGATGTTTTTGAATTTCCTCGTTAACATTTCGAACCGCAGTGAGCACTCCCAATCCGTTGTAGCGTTTTTTATCTCCATCGCGAAGCTCCAGCGCCTCATGAACTCCAGTGCTAGCACCAGAAGGAACTGCCGCCTTCCCCATTGCGCCACTTTCAAATTCGCAGACAACTTCTATTGTCGGGTTTCCGCGTGAATCAAGTATTTCTCTCGCTTTTACTGATTTTATTTTTGACATATTTTACAAATGATTAATATGAATATTCTCTCCCATATGTCGCTCTACTTCTACTGCAATTTTTTCCATCATAGACACAGCTTGAACAGGATATTTGCCGTTGGCAGTTTCTTCAGAAAGCATTACCGCGTCCGAACCCTCGAAAATCGCATTTGCTACGTCGGTGACTTCTGCCCTTGTCGGAGTTGGGTGTTCAACCATCGAGAGTAACATTTGGGTAGCCGTGATAACGGGCTTGCCGGCTTCTTTGCATTTTCTTATTATGTCCGCCTGTATAAAAGGAATCTGCTCAAGAGGAACTTCGTTTCCGAGGTCGCCACGAGCGACCATAATAGCGTCAGACACAGCAATAATTTGGTCAAGTGATTCAAGGGCGAGGGCGCGCTCTATTTTCGCAATTATTTTTTGTTCTCCGGAAAAACCTTTTATAATACCTCGGCATTGCTCTATATCTTGCGGTCCGCCGACAAACGAAACAGCAATATAATCAGCATTTTGTTCTACAGCAAACTTGATAGATTCCTTGTCATTCTCGGTAAGCAAAGAATCTGTGCTGGGGTTGTAAGTATGAGAGTCTTTCTTCTGAATTCGTGGTCCGGGCAAATCGACAATAATAGGAATATGACGATGACATCCTTTTTCAAGCTGTCGAAGCATTTTTATCTGCTCCACTCGCGAATTAAAATCGCCCCAAGAAAAATTGAACCTCGCCACATCAAGCTGATATTCGATCATGTCTCTAAGCGTATTAAAATTTCCGGATGCCGGGCCAATTGTTGCAACAATCTGCGCCTTTGAGTGTGATTCCACGTGAAGAACCACTTTGTCCGTCATATGACCGTTTTCGTCGAGGTCGTAAATAATGATAGCGCCAAATGGCATCTCAACATCCGCAATTCCTTCGTCGGAAATATTCTCAATGTATTTTATTATGGTGCGGAGAGAATTTCCGTGCGCTACCGCCAAAACATTTTTTCCTTCTTTGACTTTTGGCAAGATTTTATCCAAAAAATATGGAACTGCTCGGTCGTAAACCATCTTGAGCGACTCGCCGTTTTTAATTGGGCAATCCCAACCACGACGAAGCTTCTTAAACTCTTCCTCGCCGAGAACATTCTCCATTTCCCATTTATTTTTGCCAGTATATTCCCCATAATCACGCTCATTCAAAGCCGCGGAATGTTCAGTGGGGACTTCTTGCACCTCACGAACACCAAGAATGCACGATAGAGTTTCAATGGAACGAACTTGCATCGACGCAAAAGCGCAGTCTACTCTCAAGTCCTTGATGAGCACTCCCATCTCTTTGGATTTTTCAAACCCAAAGTCAGTGAGATGCCTATCACGATTCCCTGTCCACTTGCCGAGCCGGTTCCATTCCGATTCATGATGTCTCGCGATGATAAATTTCCCTATCATATTGATTTAATTATAACAATTACGAAGCAGTGTGTCGATGCCGAACATTACTTCTCTACCCCGAGAAGGCATGCAATTAGTCCCCATATCTGGTATAGTTATTGAAAATAATATGGAAAGTTTTTTCCACAACATCCTCGTATGGATTGATGCTTCAAAATATATTCTGCTCTTTTTAGGCACCATAGCAGAAGGCCCAGTGGTTATGGTAGCTAGTGGATTTTTGTATAAATTGGGTCAGTTTAATTTACTTCAAATGTATTTTGCTCTTATGGCGGGAGACTTTGTTGCCGACCTGGGCTGGTATTGTTTGGGTAGATTCGGAGCTCGTAGCACTATCTTTAAATATGGACATTTTTTCGGAGTCACCCCAGAAGTGTTGAAAAAGGTAGAAGGTCGTTTTCTCGAGTATCATCAGAAAATTTTAATCATATCCAAACTCACAATGGGGCTCGGCTTTGCCTTGGTTGTCCTCATAGTTGCCGGAATGTTCAAGGTTCCATTCAAAAATTACGTTGTTCTCAACTTGATTGGTGGTTTTATTTGGACAGCAATCTTAATTACTGTTGGATATTTTTTGGGAAATGTTTACGCTGTCGTTCCAGAATCGGCTAAAATTGTATTCGTTGCGGTGGTTCTTTTGGTTGCTTTTTTCGGATTTAGGTTTACAAATGATTGGTTAAGAAAACAAGAAATATAATTTTATGATATCTATAATTATACCAACGCTGAATGAAGAGACTGTGATCGAAAAAATCTTGAAATCATTGCGTGAATCCCGAGATAATTATGAAATAATAGTTTCCGACGGTTGTAGTCGAGACAAAACCGCAGAAATATCGCGCAAGTACGCGAATAAAGTTGTCGTGTACGGTGGAACCAAAAGGCAAACAATAGGAAAGGGTCGCAACGATGGGGCGGCTGTCGCATCTGGAGAATATCTTGTTTTTTTGGATGCGGATGTTTCTATAAAAGAGCCCGACGTGTTTTTCGAGAAAGCCTTGAGGGTTTTTGAACGTAATAAAGGCCTTGTCGCAATAACAGCATACATAAGGGTTCTTCCCGAATTTGAAACATTATCCGACAAAATTATTTGGTGGTGTATCAATTCTTCATATATTTTCTTTAACAATATAATCAGAACCGGTGGCGCATCTGGAGAATTTCAGATGATTAAGGCGGAGGCATTCAAAAAAGTCGGTGGGTTTAACGAAATACTAATTGGAGGAGAAGATCACGAGCTTTTTAGGCGTCTAGCAAGAGTGGGTAAAACACACTTTGAAAAAAGTTTGACCATTTACCACACCGGCCGAAGAGGGCACAAGCTGGGATGGCCGAAATTTGTTGGAGTATTGGTGCTGGCCTCGCTTCCTATTTTCATAAAAAGATATTTTCTCAAAGAATGGAAGGAGATCCGGTAAGCGCATTCCTAATTTTCTTCCAATTCGCTTTTGTTAGCGAGGTTCATATACAAAGATAAGTATGTCATGTTATAATGCGAAAATATTATGAAAACATTAACTGTGGAGAAGCCGTGGGGGAAATTTGAGCAATTTGACCACAATGAAGTGACAACAGTGAAGATTATAACAGTAAAACCTCACGGAAAATTGAGCTTGCAGTACCATGCAAAGCGCGCCGAATTTTGGAGAGTGCTTTCGGGTCACCCAATAGTAACCGAGGGAGACAAGGTAGTCATAGCAAAACCGGGCGATGAGTTTGTAATGGACGAGCTAGAAGAACATCGTGTTGAAGCTCAAGACGAGCAGGTACAAATATTGGAAATAGCTTACGGTGATTTCCAGGAGGAAGACATCATCCGCCTCAAAGACGTGTACGGGAGAATTAAAAAATGAACCAAGCCACCGACAGTTACAATTTTAAAGTTATCGCTTTTGACCTTGACGGCACTCTTGCTGAAAGCAAGGCATCAATAACGCCAGAAATGTCGGACCTTTTGTGCAAACTCCTCGAAAAACATATAGTTGTGATTATTTCCGGTGGCACTTTTTCTCAATTCAAAAAACAAGTAATCGAAAAACTTACTGGAACCTCGGAAAAGCTTTTGAGCAGACTCCTTTTGTTCCCGACAAGTGGTAGCACACTCTATATATATCAGAACAATGCATGGATTTGCATTTACGAAGAGAAGTTGGGAGACGATGACAAGGCGAGAATTCTCCACGCTTGGACTAAAGCTCTTGTGGAAACTGGTATTGTCTTGCCAGTTCCGTCGTATGGCCCTGTTATGGAAGATAGAATCACACAAATCACATTTTCTGCCTGTGGACAAGAGGCGCCAAGAGAAGCTAAGGCTATTTGGGACCCAGATCGAGTAAAAAGAACTGCCTTGAGGAAGGTAATGCTCCCACTTTTGCCTGAATTTGCAATAAGTTTCGGCGGAATGACCTCTGTTGACGTCACAAGACAGGGTGTTGACAAGGCATACGCTATAGAAAAGCTAATTGCCTACCAAAAAATAGAAAAGGGTGATATTATGTTTGTGGGCGACAAACTCGAACCGGGGGGCAACGACTACCCTGCTCGAAGAACGGGTGTACGTTGCGTTGCTGTTTCCGGCCCAACCGAAACTGCGGACGTAATAAAAAAAATAATCTCATAGGGTTACAAGAAGACAACATGGCTATCCTTAAAAAAATTAAAAAGGTCTTAACAAAAAAGGGCCGAAAAGCAAAACCACGACCAAAGCCAAAAGCAAAGGTAGTAGCGTATAAGCCGTTTGCAACGTCTCTAAAACGTTCGGCGGATAACCCTATCATCACACCTTCTCATTACCCAAACTGGGAATCGGTAGCAACATTCAACCCTTCCGCCATTAACCATGATGGAGAAATTCACATTGTGTATCGCGCAATCGGCGTAAATGATGTTTCGACAGTTGGATACGCTAAGAGCCACGACGGCTTTTCTATTTCAAAACGTTCCCCGATGCCAGCATACCGTCACTATATGAAGAAAGTGACGGAAAAAGGCCCTTCGCCAATTTCATATTTATCTGGCGGAGGAGGTTTTGGTGGATGCGAAGATCCACGAATAATATTAATCGAGGATAAAGTTTATATCATTTATACAGCTTTCAATGGTTGGGATTCTGTTCGTATAGCTCTTTCTTCAATAAGTTTAGACGACTTTATTTCAATGCGATGGAACTGGAAGGAGCCCGTTTTCATTTCTCCGCCGGGAGAGGTCCAGAAAAACTGGGTTATCTTCCCCGAGAAAGTAAACGGCAAGTACGCTATTTTGCACGCGATCTCCC
>JAQTPS010000003.1 GCA_028712595.1 Minisyncoccota bacterium
GCTGGTAGGATTTGGGACGCGTTAGACCGAAAAGCAAGCCGTGAACTGTTGAAAGAAGAAATGATTCGACAGCAAAAAGTTAAGGCACGGCTTTCTACGCCCCGACAATTGGCTCTTTTTTAAGAATCCAGTTAAATAATCGACGAGCGCCTAATACCACCAACGTGGTTGCGGGCGCTTTTCTATATTACCAAAGCGAGGCTTTGGAAAATGTCCCCTTAATAAACCCTTTGTTACCAAGCCCTAGGGAGGAAGTACCTTCCTAGGGCTTGAATCTATTGGGTTAAAAAAGGCCGGGCCTTTTTGTTTCCACGCCATCGCCCTGTCAAAACACTGCTTCGGTTGACTTTTGCCCGCAAGGGTGCTATAGTCACAACCTAGCGCGCAATTAGGTGTTCGTTCTTACATTTTTTAGTTCTTTCCAAAAACACCGACTGCGTCCTAACTTCTATCATTTTCACCCCATTCTCTATGGCTAATAAAGCCAATAGTAGGTCTCGAAGGAATCCTAAATCTTCCCGACCTCGGACCAAGAAATCCAAGAAGGGCTCGTGCAAGAAACATTATCGGGTAGTCCAGGAAAAATCGGAAGGAGTTCAGGCATTTGAATTCCTTGAAGGAATTTTCAACGCCTGCGGAAAGGCGGGCCGATTTCAACCGGCGTAAAAAGGTTCTGAAGAAAAAGCCAGCTCCATGACAAGGAGTTGGCTATTTTTGTACCCAGCGGGGTGGTGGGTTCTGGTGGCGATACAATACTGAAATGTATCACGTATAATTCTATAAGGTTCAATCTACTCTAAATTACTACGTCGGGTTCACCACCAACATAAATTTTCACTACAGTAAAATAATACAACTTTGTGCCAATCGCTAAAATAACCCCACCAAATAAGAACTTGGTGGAGAATCCACCACCCCCGCTGGGTTGACTTTTTGGGCGTTAGTGCTAAATTGGGAACCGGCCTCGGGGAATTTTTTATTTCCCAAATTGTTCATTCACAAAAACCCACTATTGTCGCTTTAGCCAAAAGATGCTTATTCCTAGGCATTTCTTGGTTATAGCGATTCGTGTGTCGCTATATTTTTTATTTTTTTTCTTCTCACTCACATATGAAGAATCACCGACAAAGGGAAATGGAAAATAAGCTTAGGATGTACTTCCGGCGCAATAGGGGACAACTACTGACCAAAGCCGGGAAAAAAGATCTTTACGAATATATCTTCCGTCTCCTTTGTAAAGGACTGACAAAGAACTCTCTGTTCAAGGTGATCAAAGAAGAATGTTGTGAGTCTTGTCGAGAGACAAGAGCAATCTACGATGAGATAGGGATGGACGCCCATGAAACACAGAAGAACGAGTGCTTCCAGTAATCAAGAGTAACAAAAAGCCAATCCGATACACGGCGGATTGGCTTTTTTAGTGTTTACGCTTGACTTTTTCTGTGTATATGCTATAGTGACCTCCAGACCGTTTGGAGGTTTTGTACTTCCACTAAAAAATAGGTTCTTTACAAAAATTCACTTAATAATCGCCATAGCCAAAAGATGCTTAATCAGACCCGTTCAAGTTAGGCCTTTCTTGGCTATGGCGAATTGCCATGCATTTTCTATTTCCGCGAAATCCTTTGGATCTCGCTTCCTTTTTCCCCTCCTTCCTATGGCAAAATGCCACCAAGACGCTTGTACTTCTTACTACAATGGATGCAAGAAAAAAGTAAGAAAGAATCTTATGGATTATCTTCTTAAATTGGAAGAGTCCTACAAAGCCGGCAAAATCGAACTTAAAAAATTCAAAGTTTGCGTCCAGATAAACCTCGACACTCTTGATGTAGCCTGTGGTGTCTGGATAAAATCTCCGGAAGAAAGTATGTTGCGCAATCTTTCTTTTGCCAGAATGACAGAGCTAGATTGCGAGCGCATTGACGACGAGCTCTTTCTGGACGAATTCCCGAAAGTGAATTTAACGAGCACGAACCGATAAATACAGCTTTATGCTGGGCGGTGATCCTTTGGGTCACCGCTTTATTTTTTTCTACCCATTGACTTTTTTTATATATATGCTATACTAACCCCCAGGTTGTTTGGAGCTTTTATGCTTCAACTAAAAAACAGGTTCTTTGTAAAAAAGAGCGTGTCGTCGTAGCAAATAGATGCTTGAACGAACAAGGTTCTGTTAAAAACCTTAGGCATTTGTTTGCTGTGACGACGCACTTTTATGCATCGCCAGTATTTCTCATTTCCTTCCCATTTTTTCTTATGAAACAGTTCCGTTACTCAACTGATATCTCGCGTCAGACAATTGACGACGTTGAGAATTTCCGCCCTCTTGTAAAAATTTGTTTTGAGCTCTGGAAAGAGTTCCAAGAGCACAAGAATAAACGCGCGAGCTCGTCGTGCAAAGAATTGGAAGGATTGCTGGAATATGCATATGAGAAGCTCAAGAAAATTGGAGAAAATCTAAATTACGATAGGTACTATGGAGATTACGAGCGAGCTCAGGTCTATGAGCATTGTTTAGAGCTTCGTTGTTGCGAAGAGAAAAGAGTCATTGACCATGCTTGCGCCGGCATACGCGCATTTCTGCGACCGCCCAGAAGGGAGGTTACAGAATTACGTGGTGTGCCGATAAGAGTAGTAGAGAGAAGTCTTGTTTTTGCATAATTGCTTTGCAAAGAAAGCAAGCCGTCGTCGCCCCCGAACCGAAAGGTGAGGGGGCGTTGTCATCTAAACAGCATTGACTTAGAACAGCGGAGTGCTAGTGTAACGGTAGAAACTTTATTCTTTTCCACCCCAAACTATATGGTTCCTTTCCCGCGTCAGAGGCCGTACTTTCCGATTGATGCTAAAACAAAAGAGATACTGAAGCGTTTTAGAAATTTGAATGTTGAGGTTAGTGATGCGGAACTCGCTTCCTTTGACCCAAGGCATTGCATTGCCATGATCCATTCGCTGGCAACAGCGCTGAAACAGAGCAACGATACGCTTGACATCATTCTTGAGGACGTTCCTCACGACCTAGAGTGCGATGGAGATCAAGCGGGAGGAGAATGCGAATGTCACAAAGAGCGCTGCGTCAAACAAAAAAAGTTGAATGAGTATGTGTTGGGCGAGCGAGAAGATCCGAATGACTAGAAAATCATGTTAAGGTTTAACCTTGGCATAGAAACGCCCCCGAACCGAAAGGTGAGGGGGCATTGTTATATGTTTTGCTTGACTTATTTCCATTTTGTGGTAAAACTTGTTGAGAGAAGTTCTAAGGTTCGTTGAATAATTATAAAATCTCTTTTTTATCTTGCCGGCGTAGAGAACTGGCTTTCACTCCTTCACCATGAGAGTAGATTCTCTTTCTCTCAAAAAACTTCGGCCTGAAGTTAGAAACTTACTAAATGCAATCAGCCAGAGAGCTTTTATACAGCCACTTCCAAGATGCAGAGGGAAAGTAATGTATCCCGACAAAAAGACGGCACAGACAGTGCTGAACAATAGAAAATACAGCCATAACGGCGTATTGTTGAAAAAATATTTTTGTCCGCTTTGCGGAAAATGGCACTTGGCCAAAAATAAGCATTGCCACCCCACAGAAACCGGTTGGACGTAGTCGCAGTCATATCAAGGCTTCCCCTTGATAAAGAGAAAGTTCAATGTTCTTTCCAAATTTCTTTCCCCACATATCTTTATGAAAAATACAGTTAGAGAGCTCGAGGAAGAGCTCTTGAGGGTTGTTAGAAAGTGGCGTAAGGCGCGTCGCAATGGCATCGCAGAAGGGAATTGTTATGAAGAATTTTTTCTCTTACTGCGTGCATTAAAGATGCATTCACGTCAATGGAGAAAACGAATTCCAAAAGGCGAGATTCTTACACTGGAAGCATTTCTTGGTGGAAGAAAAATTCCGTGGTTGCAAAAATAGTTCTTTGTGTTTTGAAACAGCGAGCCCTCAAAAGTTCGCTGTTTTTTGTTTTATTTTTATTGTTATCCACGTCGTATTCGTGTACACAATCGGAAGATGAGGTATAATGAAAAGGATGGACAATATTCCAACACCTCAAAAACCTACCACTCCAGTCGCGCCCGTACCACCCAAAGAAACTCCAAAAGAATATCTTGGGTTTACTCCTAAAGTTATTCGCACAATGAGAAGCGATATGGTGGAAGCAATCAAAGGTCAAAATGGAGTCAGTGGTTCTTCGGTTGCTCCAGCTGACGCAAAAAGGATAGCGATACCACCACGTCCCCAGATTCCACAAGCGCCAAAAGCGCCCCAAGCTCCAGCATCTGCTGTCTCCGCTCCTGTTCCCACCCCAGCCCGTCCCTCTGCCCCAGTAATAAAAGTTGCGATAGAACAATCTACTCCTTCGCATTTTTTGAAAAGAACGATGATAGTGATGTTGGTCCTTTTGATTTTAATTGGTGGCGGATGGGCTACATATAAATATATATTCCCAAGATTGACTGCAGTAAACTTTTCAAGCATATCGTTCCCAACTTTTGGTTTTGGAAAAACGCCAGAGCCGATAACCCCTGTGCCACTTACTCCGGTAGTTGTGACTCCACCTCCACCACTTATCGTTTCACAATCTGAAAAACGTTTTACGGTAAACAGTCAACCTTCGCAGGATTTGTTCTCGATGGTGTCTACCGAGCGCACGCTAGGCGGTTCTCCAGACGAAATTAAAAATCTCGATTTTGTAGAAGAAGTTTCTGGCGCTCAAGGCATCGAAACAAAAACAGTTCCTTTAAGTCGAATAATTACATTGTCGGGTGTTTCTACTCCGGACATACTTGTGCGTTCCATAGAAAAATCTATGGTTGGACTTCTGGGAGAAAATACTTCGTACACTCCGTTTATAGTACTTAAAGTTTCCGCATATGACACAGGGTTTGCTGGAATGCTCGCATGGGAACAAAATTTGCCACGCTTTTTTGATGCAGTATTCGGAACAAGAATTGCATTCCAAGCCACAGCTAAACTTAAGTTCCGCGATGTTGTCATTGCAACGCACGATGCTCGAGTTCTTGGAGGAACACCGGACTTAACTGTCGCATATATGTTTGTAGATCCTGAAACTATAATCGTCGCAGGATCGACCACTGCCCTTGAGAAATTGGCACCTTTGGTGTCGACAAAGTAACCCAGCTAGGTGTTGGGCTCTTGGTGGTGTTTACATTATAAAATAAAGTTAATCATATGTGAGATGTGCTTTTTTCTTACGGTGTGCCACCAAGGTATCACCACCAATATAAAACCTTGACCGTATTGAGGTATTTAAACCTTGTGCAGATTTCTATCAGATAGCGTTTGGAACAATTGGTGGAGAGCCCTAACCTAGCTGGGTTGCATTTAAGGTTGGGCGTTGTTAAACTAACTCATATGGTAAATATTCCTGAAATCAAAAAAACACTTCTTGAAGAAAAGGCGCGTCTCGAAGGCGAACTTGCCGAAGTTGGACACAAAAATCCCGAGATAAAAGGGGACTGGTCTCCATCTGCCCCAGACCTGAACAATCCTACCGCTGACCCTGCTGACAACGCCGATAGCATTGAAGAATTTGAGAAAAATGCCGCTCTCGAAGTTGAGCTCGAGGCGATGCTTATGGAAGTAGATGTCGCGTTAAACAAAATAGAGGCGGGAACTTATGGCAAGTGTCGTGTTTGCAAAGCGCCAATTGAAGAAGCGCGCCTAAAAGCAAATCCTTCCGCGCAAACTTGCATCGCCCACCGCGAGGGATAGGCACTCATGCAATTTTCAAAAATTTTCTCAGCACAAACTGTCGGTCTCTCTGCGCATATTATTGATGTTGAGGTGGACCTCTCTCGAGGGCTCCATGCTTTTTCTTTAGTAGGACTGCCAAGCGCATCAGTCGACGAGTCTCGCGATCGCGTAAGCGCCGCAATAAAAAACTCCGGCTTCACCTCGCCAAAACAAAAAAATCAAAAAATAGTTATCGCGCTTGCACCAGCAGAGCTCAAAAAAGAGGGTTCTCATTATGACCTTGCGATTGCGCTCGCATATTTGATGGCGTGCGATGAAATTAAATTTGACCCTGCTGGAAAAATTTTTCTCGGGGAACTGTCTCTCGACGGAAAACTGCGTCCAATTCACGGAACGCTTCTTCTCGCGCAGGTTGCGCTTAGGGCTGGGTTTAAAGAAATTTTTGTACCAGAAGAAAATGCTCGCGAAGCATCTCTCGTCGCCGGAATTACTGTGTATGGCGCGCGAACTCTGACAGAAGTCATTGAGCATCTTCGAAAAGAAAAGCCAATGTCTATGTCTCCTTATGTGCGAGAAAACTCATTAGAAAAAGGCGAGTCGAAAGAACTGCTCGTTGACCTTTCGCATATCAAAGGACAGGGTTTTGCAAAAAGAGCTCTTGAAATATCTGCTGCAGGCAAACACAATCTAGCAATGTGGGGACCGCCCGGCACGGGAAAAACAATGCTCGCGCAAGCTTTTTCGCATCTTCTTCCAAAACTTTCCGACGAAGAAATGCTCGAGGTAACCGGTATTCACTCTGTCGCGGGAACACTCCGCGGAGAAATAATTGTGCATCCACCTCTTCGCGCTCCCCACCACACGGCATCATATCCTTCAGTAATCGGGGGAGGAGCCACACCAAAGCCGGGCGAAATTACTCTCGCGCACCGCGGAGTGCTTTTTCTCGACGAATTTCCAGAGTTTGACCGACGAGTAATAGAATCCTTGCGTGAACCGCTTGAAGAAGGGCACATCCGCATTTCCAGAAGCAAAGGCCACGACACTTTCCCGGCTCGATTTATTTTGATTGCCGCAATGAACCCGTGTCCCTGCGGAAAGTACGGAAGCGAGGAGCGTTGCACTTGTATGCCGGGTACGCTTTCAGGATATCAGCGAAAACTTTCGGGTCCAATCGTTGACCGCATTGACCTTTGGGTAAAAGTTTCGAAAATAAGCCACAACAAACTTTCTGATATTAAAAAAGATGAGTCGAGCGAGAATGTTCGCGCACGAATACAATCAGCGCGGGATTTACAAAAAACACGATTCAAAAACCACCCTAGAAAAATTACAACGAACAACGAAATGCGGGCGGATGATATAGAAAAATATATAATTCTTCCACCAAAACTTCGCGCACTTTTCAATACTTCGGCAGAAAGACTAAAACTTTCTCCTCGCGCTTACCATAAAGTCCTCAAAGTTGCTCGTACTGTTGCCGACCTTGATTCTGCTCCCGATATTCTCGAAAAACATATATTGGAAGCTCTTGCGTATCGCCCGACGGATTTGCGTTAACCAAAACCAAAAAAGACCGACCTTAAGAATTTAGAAAAGGTCGGTCCTTTTTGGTTTTATTATTAAAATGGATTCTTTGCTCCGTGTATTTCGAAATGCAAGTGTGGACCAGTCGAACGGCCTGTTGAACCCTCTGAACCAATCACTTCGCCTTGAGCAACTTGCGAGCCTTCTGTCGCATATACTGTGTTCATATGTCCGTAAAGTGTTTGGGTGCCATTACTGTGGTCGATGATTACATAATTTCCGTAACCTCCGTTCCATCCATAACGAGCCACCACTACAGTACCGGATGCCGAGGCGTAAATACTACTACCTTTTGACGCAGCAAGGTCTATGCCGTTGTTTGCATGAATACCTTGTGTTTTCCTTCCGTTGGGAAGAGGATTGATATAAAAACCATCATACAAAGGATAATTTGCGATTATTCGCGCGCGGGATGTTGTTAATCCAGTAGTCGTGGTGGTTCCCGTGGTTGTTGTAGTTTCAACACCATCAGGAATGAGAATAACATCTCCGACAGAGAGAATACTTCCAGACGTAAGGTCGTTAAAGGAAAGGATTTCTGCTACATCTCCTTTGTATTTCTTGGCGATACTTTGAATAGTTTCTCCCTTTTTCACTGTATGTTGAACACCGCTCATAGGGAGGATGACGAGTGACTGGCCTACCTTAAGTGTAGCTTTTGGGTTAAGGTCGTTCGCCCAAACTATTGTATTGACGCTGACGTCATACATTTTGGCAATCTGTGGGAGCGTGTTGCCCGGTTTTACCACATACAAACTCACAATGCCTTGGTGCTTTTTGGATGCTAAATCAGCAACCCCCGCGATATCAGGGCTGACAGCGCTGTCGTCAACTATATTAATATCACCGCCCCCAGTTGCTGGGTCAGCGGTGTAAGAAGGGCCAACCTCCATAAGTGAAATAGTCTGAGAAGAACGTGTTTCCTTTGGTTCAACTCCTTTGGCCTCTGCTGGAGTGTTGAATAGATAAGAAAGGATGCTGGCTTGCGCCATAAGGGGGAAAAAGGCCCCCATACTTGAAAAAACCCAGACAAACCCGATGGTTCCGAGTCTTGCAAAATATGAGTATTTCGCCCACGGGGAAAAGGAGTTTCTTCCGTTGGGGTCCTTGAATTGAGTAGAAATAAGCCTAAATTTAATGGGTTTTTTGTCGGTCGTACGGTCAGGACGGTAAAAAAGGGTTATCTTTTGGGTAAATCATTGGTTTACCCTCTGGATCTAAAAATGGTAGCACATTAGGGGGTAGGTTCCAAGGGTCGGGGAAGATACCTGTGGATAACTAAAAGGGGTCAAAATCCTTGACTTTTTAGATTACTGTGATACAATGCCACTTAGATAAACGACTTACTTGCGGTTCCTTGTCAGAGTATCTTCAATAGAAATTCTTCTACTTCTTTTCTCCCATTCAACATGCGTACCCTCGCATTTTTCTGTCCATCATCGGCTAAAACTCATAGAAAGTTTTGGAAATGGGTTGTGTTCACTTTAGCAGTACTAGTTGGAGTTTTCTCGTTGGTAGGATGTAGCAATACATCATCGCCGACAGCGGAACTCGTTGAACCGGCACAAGCCCAAAACCAAAAAGAAGTTACAGCCCCTGCGCCCAATGGTAGCCCAGCACAACAGCAGACAGTAAAGGCCGGTTTGGCCAATACACTAAAAGCTGAGCCAATCCTACCAGGTACAAATATTCCTCCACAAAGAGCAGACGTCTTGGAGGCAACAAAGGTAAAAGCTGTTTCGGTTAATGCGCCCAGGGTCAGCCCTATTGTGCCCCCCGAAGACGTCGGTCTTCCAGTCCAAATACACCCAGTCGGCCTTCCAGAACTTTTGCCACAATACGGTGCTAAGCCAAACTTTAGGGTCATCCATACGAGCAATCGAAATGAGCTGGAGCGTAGTAATAGTACTTCTCCAAAAGACACCGTAGAGTTATTTGGTTACAACTTCGGAGAAGATACAGTCGTTGTTCTTATTGACGTCCGGACGTCGGGGGTGACGACAATAATTCCAGATAAATACACCAGCACCGCCCTTCGTTTTATCGTTCCTCTTGGTGTCTGTTTTAATGAACGCCTTTGTCAAAAATCTATCTTTGTACGACAGGGGGATTCAAAAAAACATTCTACCAACGGGGCACTAATGGGTTTCTGGAATGATTAAGAATTTCACCAACTTTAAGGGCCGCCCACGTGGACGGCCTTTTTCTTTTGTCAAAAAAACGTTCATAAAGTTTCTGTAGATGATATAATGTTGGAAAGTATGAACGAGCTCACGTCGACAGAAAAAGAAGTTCTCAAAACTTCTCCCGAAATTTCTACGGGAGAGTCAAAAGAACCACGTGGAGGACGGGGGAGCAAGGGAGATCCTGCTTCGATACGAGAATCTCTGCAGGAGGCGACAAAAACCGAAGAAACCCCAGAGATGAGCCTCGAGAAAGCAGAGCAAGAAAAAGAAACTCTACTTAGGGAACTTGCGCGTCTTCGAGTGCGTGAAGCGAAATACGACCAAGAAAGATTGCCAACAGAAGAAATCCTAAAAAGTGTTCGTGAAGTTCAAAAAAAACTTTTTCAAATCAATCGTCGGTTGCCGAATGTTGACCCGCTGGCAGATCAAAAGCGCGTTAGACAAATGATGGAAACGATTGCGCCAGCACCAACACCACAAACTCCAGCCCCAGTTCCAATCGAAACACCGCCAGAAAATGTTGCTCCGAGAGCACCAGTGGCGGAAGAAGTGATAGTTCCGGCGGAGACGCCCAGAGTAGAAATGGCTTTGCCAGAAACACCAATTCCAGAAGAGATTCCGGTAGTTGTGACCGATATCCAAGAACCTATTAAAGAAGAAGTATCAAAAACTGTGACTGGGGAGGCGCAAGCACCAGTTGCCGCCGAAGAAGTTGCGCCAGTTGTGCCCGAGACACAAGAAACAACCAAAGAAGAACCGGCGCCTGAAATACCTGCTACTCCAGAAACCGCGCCCAAAGAAGTTCCCCCAGCCGAACCTCCTGCCACAGAACCTGAAGTTTTGAGGGGCGCATACGAAAAAGCTATGAGGCGTCTTCAAAAAAACAAAGAACAAGAAAATTCTGCGCAAAAAACATCCGAAGAACCTGTTGCAAAAAGGGAGGGGGCGCCCACACCTTCGCGAGTCCCTGGGTTGATGCAAGCTCCGACAATGATGCCCCAAGAAATTGTTCCCGTTGATCCACAAATACTTGCTGTAGCTGTCCAAACCTTGAACGGAGATATGGATACTCTGTTTACTACTCCGGGGTTTCTTGGTTTAGGCTCAAAAAAAGGTTCCGAATCAGCTCATTGGAAAGACCATCGGGTGGGATTTGCAAGACAAAGCGTTGAGGGTGTGTTAAATATGGGACGAGATTCTTTTCCGTCGGACAATGGTCGGCATTTTGGAATTGAAGACCCGGTTGCAACAAGAAAAATGAAAAATTATTTGATGCAGGTTTCTCAACAAGCTGGAATGATTGCAGACCCCGGAGAAAAGATAGCCGATTATATAAAACGAGCTGTTATGTCACTTGTCATTAGATCGCTTAATAAATAATTAATACAAAAACATGAAAAATGAGGTTCTTCGCACAACTTTAATAAAAGAATTGGGAATAACAGAGCTTCCAAAAAATGTGCAGGACGAAATTATAGTAAGGCTCGGAGAAATAGTTTTAAAATCCGCCACACTTACAATTTTCGACAAACTTTCTCCTGCCGATCGTGAAGAATTTGAAAAAATCAGCAAGGCGGGGAATCACAAACACGTTCAAGAATTTTTGGAGCACACGGTTCCTGACATTTCAACCATTATGGAAGAAGAACTGAAAAAGACAATAGAATCTTTCAAAAAAGGGGAACGGTTGCTCGAGAATTCTAAATAAATTTGTTTTATAAAAATGACGTAGAAATTTTTCTACGTCATTTTGTGTTTTATGCTAAACTACGACCTACATGGAGCATCTAAAAAACCTAAACGAAATGCAAAAGAAGGCCGCAACCCACAAAGAAGGGCCTCTTCTCATTATTGCCGGAGCAGGAACAGGAAAAACTAGCACCCTCACGCACCGCATTCTCCACCTCATAAAAGAAGGGGTCGCTCCGTCTGAAATTCTTGCCATAACATTCACAAACAAAGCCGCAAAAGAAATGGAGGAACGAGTTGGTACGCTTTTGCAAAAACACGGCTTTGATGCCGGGCTTCGTTACGGAGATCCGCGTCCTTTCATCGGTACTTTTCATTCTCTCGGCGTTCATATTCTTCGCGAACATCCGGAAATTTTTGGCCTTACAAAACATTTTAGTATCGTGGACAAAAATGGAGCAAACACGCTGATGAAAGAAGCCGTTAGGGAAGCTGGTCTTGATTCTAAACAGTTTTCTCCTGAACGAATTGCAAATGTTATTTCGCGACAAAAAGGGAATCTCGTTACCGTAGAGGAATATCGCAAAGAAGCTGGCAATTCTTATTTTCCAAAAATTGTTGCGGATGTGTGGGGAAGATACGAGAACCTTCTCAAACGTGAAAGCGCGCTCGATTTTGATGACCTTATTTTAAAAACAGTGATTCTTCTTCGCAATCATCCAGAAATTCTCAAAAAATATCAAAAAAAATGGAAGTATATTCACATTGACGAGTATCAAGACACAAACGGAGTGCAATACGAACTCGCGCGACTGCTTGCTGGAGAAAATAAAAATATTTGCGCTGTCGGAGACGGCGACCAAAATATTTACAGCTGGCGCGGAGCTAATATTCAAAATATTTTGAACTTCGAAGAGGACTTCGTGGGCGCGCAAACGATACTTCTCGAAGAAAATTATCGTTCGACAAAAATAATTCTCGAAGCCGCAAATGGAATCATAAAAAAGAACAAGATTCGTAAAGAAAAAAATCTTTTCACAGAAAATAAACAGGGAGAAAAAATCGGACTCATAGAAAGCTATGACGAGGGAGGGGAAGCGCGTGCGCTGGGAGAAAAAGCCAAAAACCTCATTAAAAACGGGGTGAAACCAGAGCATATCGCAATACTTTATCGCGCAAATTTCCAATCTCGCGCTCTTGAAGAAGCGTTTCTTTTGATGGAAATTCCATATCAAGTTCTCGGTGTGAGATTTTTTGAACGCAAGGAAATCAAAGACGTTCTTTCGTACATCAGGGCTGGACTAAATCCGGAAAGCTTTTCGGACATAAAGAGAATTATTGACTGCCCTCCTCGTGGAATTGGGAAAACAACTCTTCTCAAAATGTTTGCAAAGGATGAGCCCAGTTTGCCCCCTGCGCAGCAAAAGCGCGTGGCGGATTTTTGGAAATTGTTGGGAGATATAAAAAAATATGCATTGACTGAAAAAACTTCCAAGCTTATTAAATTTGTTTCTGAAAAAACAGGAATAGAAAATTCGCTCCGGTCTGGAATAGAAGAAGACAACGAGCGACTTGAGAACATTCACGAACTTGTTACACTCGCGACCAAGTACGATATTCTTCCGCCGGAGGAAGCCGTTGAAAAACTTCTCGGTGACGCAGCACTCGCGACCGACCAAGATTCTTTGATCAAAAATGAGCATGCCGTAAAAATGATGACGGTGCACGCCGCAAAAGGGCTTGAGTTTCCTTATGTTTTTGTGGCAGGGCTCGAACAAGATTTATTTCCACATCGACGAATGAGCGCAGAAAATGTTTCAAAAGAAGACGAGGAAGAGGAGCGACGACTCTTTTATGTTGCGGTGACGCGAGCAAAGAAAAAACTTTTCTTGTCGTATGCATCTGTTCGCACAATTTTTGGCCAACGACAAGTAAATGTTCCCTCGGAGTTTCTTTCTGACATAGACGACTCACTCACCGAACAAGAAGAAAGCGCTGATAGTGATGAGGAGCCAGTAATTCGTCTTGATTGGTAGTTCCATCGTCTCGGCCGATGTAGTGGTATACTTTGAATAAAATATGTACGCGAAAAAATCACTGGGGCAAAATTTTTTAAATTCAAAAACAGTTGCAAGCGAGATTGTTCGCGCTGGGGAACTTTCGCCTACCGATACCGTTCTCGAAATCGGGCCGGGGAGGGGATTTTTGACCGAAGAACTTTTGGGAACCGGCGCGCATGTGGTTGCCATCGAAAAAGATGACCAATTAATTCCGTTTCTTTCCGAAAAATTTGCCGATGCAATCACAAAAAAGCAATTTACTTTGGTTCACGGCGATATTGTAGAACTTCTTGAAACAAAAAAACTTGTAGTGCCTAGTCCTTACAAAGTTATCGCTAACATTCCGTACTACATCACCGGATTTATTCTTCGCGCATTTCTTGAAGCCGAAAAGAAACCAGAGCGAATGGTTTTGATGTTGCAAAAAGAAGTTGCTGACCGCATTGTCGCACGCGATAAAAAAGAAAGTATTCTCTCTATCGCAGTAAAAGCATATGCAACACCACGCATGGTGAAAAAAGTACCAGCTAGGTATTTTACTCCGGAGCCAAAAGTTGATTCCGCCGTGCTTTCCCTTGAAAATATCTCTAGCAAAAACTTCTTAAATCCGTCCGCTGAAGCAGTTTTTTTCGACATTCTTAAAAAAGGCTTTGCCCATAAGCGTAAAAAACTCGCCGGAAATCTAAAAGAACTCTTTGGCGACAAGACGGTTCCGCTACTCAAGCAAGCGGGGATTGACCAAAACGCTCGCGCCGAGGATGTTTCTCTCGACCAGTGGCTTCTCCTCGCTCGCCCATAAAAACGTTTGTTTTGACAGGGAGCCCATATCCACAGAAAGTCCATAATTTCTATACCCCTTGCGCTTTTTATTTGCTATACTATAAAAGACAATCAGGTTTTGTTTTGAGTTTTAAGAAAACTTTTTTCTATCGCGTTTACATTCTAAATTTCCACCCCTCAAATAACTTCTAATATGCGTAATTTCCTCACCAAAAGTACCATAATTCTCCTAGGAGTTGTTTTGCTTTTGGGTGGGGCTCTGCCTGTATTCGCGCAGTTGGTCCTAAGTAGCAGTAACGACCAAGCGCATACTGGCCCTGGCACCTCAACCTTGACTACAAACCCATCGTCAACTTCGGGCGTTTCGCATGCATTTGATGACGCCGCTCAAGCAAGCGCAATAGAAAGCACTAAGGGGCCTAGGGGGTCAATTTCAAATCAGGATTTTTATGATCCAGGAACCAACGGAGAACCACCCGTAAATACAGCTAACTCAATAGAAGACCCGGATGACAATGTTGCCCTTCGTGGCTTGGGTACTATGTGTTCTGCCAACATTTTAGCTTACGGTTTGTCTGCGGGGGCACTAGCTGGTTTAAATGCTACAGACCTTGGTCTTGTTGGGGCTACCGCCGGAACGGTCGCTCCGGGGACCGAGGCGACAATCCTTGGTACTGGAGGTACTACAGGGATAGGAAACGTTGCGGCGTTGGTTGAGGGAGGAGCTGGAAGTGTTCTTGACGCAGGACTAACCGTTGCTGCTACGGCGGCTAAGTTTGCTTTTGGCAAAGCTATGTATTTCACATGTGCTCCAATTGCTATTTACTGGCTAGCATACACACCAGCATCTTTTCTTCTTAGTTTAGCGGTAAGACTTTTTGATTTCTCCATTTCCCTTAGCATGGATAATGGTTACCTCACTATGCCTTTCATTCAGGATATGTGGACAACCATAAGAGATCTCTCTAATATGTTGTTTATTTTTGTCCTAGTTTACACAGGAATTAGGACAATGCTTGGAGCAGAGGGTGACTGGAAAAGATCCGTGTTTAAAGTGATAATTATTGCCCTTTTGCTTAATTTTAGTCTCTTCTTCGCGCAAGTAGCAATTGATGCCGGGAATACTTTTGGAACATGGGTATATAGCAGTATGGGAGCAGACCCAACCGGAGCAGGACAGACAAGAAATCTGCACGGTGCTTTTGTTAAATCATTCAAGTTGGGGAATTTCGTACCTTCCGACCAAGGACTTAATACAAACTTCTGGTCGGGGTTTGGTGTAGTCAATTCTATATTTTTGTTCCTCCTTGTCGCAATATTAAACATCGTTGCTGCGTGGGTATTTTTGCAAATTGCATTCATTTTTATCGGACGATTGCTGGCTTTTTGGACATTAATGATTTTAGCCCCAGCTGCTTTCGTTGCAAATACTCTTCCAAAGTTTGAAGGATATTTCAGCGAGTGGTTGAATACTCTTGTGAAGCAGGCTTCCTTGGCTCCACTCTTCATGATTATGCTCTACATAATCATGAAAATTATGGGGCCAGTACAACAACTCATGAAAAGCACGCCTGCCGCGGATGACATGTCCTTAGCAGGAACAATTGTCATGCCTCTACTTGGAGCAATCACAGTTTTATTTGCACTCACAAAAGCAAAAGACTTTGCAGTAGACTGGGCTGGGGCTTTTGGAGAAATAGGGAAGAAGATCGGTGGTACAGTAATGGGTCTTGCTGGCAACACGGCACTTGGAGGAGCCGGGTTTGTTGGACGCAGGGTTGTTGGCGGAGGAGCCGATGCACTACTAAAAACAGGGGCACTTCAAAAGGTTGCATCTAGCCAAAGCAAATTGCTTCAATATAGTGGTATTACGAGTCTTGCAGGAGGAAGCGTGGCGGCAGCAGACAAGGCTAGAACAGGGAGTTGGGATGCTCGTAATTCGTCATTGATGAACAACCAGTATGTAAAAAGTGGTTTGAAAGAGGCAAGGGTTGATTTCGGAAAAGCTGGTGGAAGGGGTGGATACATGCAGGAGGAGAAGGACAATATTAAGGAGGCGAAGGACAAAGGAAAATTGCTGGGAGTTACAGACAAAGAAAAAGGAGACAAAGAACAAGAAATCAGGGTTGACGTGGAGAAAGAATTGCAAAAAGCAATGAGTAAAAATCTTGAGAGCGAAGAGAAGCTTAGGGACGCCGACAAGAAACTACTCGAAGCCAGAGAAAAGACAATAGAGGCAGAAAAGAGTCTCTTGAAGAAAGAGAAAGAGGTGGAAGAGCTTAAAGAAAAAAATTCTAGAGAAGCGCCGGAGCTTGCCAGAAGGCTCAAAGAAGCCCTGGATAAGGGTGATCAGGAAACCATGGAAGAAATAAGTGGATTCTTAAGGGTCCGGCACGACGACATGATGAAGGGGAATCAAAATCTCGGCGAACTAAGAGGTAATTTTGAGTCTGCAAGGAAAAAAGAAGCGGTTTTTGGGGTCAATAAAGAAACTCTTTTGAAAGAATCTACCTTAACGCGCGAGAAGCTAGAAAAACTGAGGAGCCCTAAGGCAGTAGAGAATAGGATAAAAGAATGGGTTAATTCTGAAAACTTGAGACGCCAGGTGATAGCGGCAGGAGCTACAGCTTCAAGGCATTTTATTGTTTCAAGGTCTTCTCGTATAAAATTTATCAGACAGGCAATTAAAGATAAAACTTCTCAAGAGAAAGACAAGGAAACGGTAGATAAGGCAATGGAAATTTTGGCCCAGCAAGCAGAAAAAAAGAAACGAGAAGAGGAAGCTTCTCAGGGGACGGCTTCCAGCGGAGACAAGGGCAATTAAAAATATCGAACATGAATAACTTATCGGAAATTCTTGAAGAACAACTTAAAAAATTACCGTCAAGAGTAGTCGACTTCCTTGCATCTTCAAATTGGCAGGAGGTTCTCACGAATATTGGGATATCGTCCCGGCTATCCCCTCAAATAGTTGATGCTTTAGAAAATGAGGTGGTGCTCGTCCTTGCAGGGCTTGTGCATCCAGACGCATTTCATGGTGAACTCGTAAGCCAAACCAAGATAGATGAAGTGACGTTAAGCGGGGTTGTTGCAGAAATAGAAGAAAAGATTTTTGAGCCGGTGCGCCCAGAACTTGTAAAGTTCTATGAGGATCAAACTGCTCTAGAAAATTCTAACGAGCAAGAGGGTGTAGAGGAGCCGAAGCAAGAAGAGCCAATAGAAGTAACGACTCAAAAAGAAGTTGTGCCCACCATTCCATCCCGTGTATGGGAAAAAGTTCCAGAGGTGGTTCCGCACAATTTGCCAATAGAAGAGGAGGTGCCACCAGCAGAAACTCCACAAATATTCGAGCGAGATATTATTCCGCAGACAATGAAGCCAGGAATGAACGCCCAAACATCCAGCCCCTTTGAGGAAAAAATGAAAAAAGTATTCACGGGAAGACCAACACCAATGAATGACCTCGAGCTTGAAGCGCCACAAACTACCTCCACAGAGCCAGCGTCTCCTCAAGTTGCAGAGTACCCAGCAGACCCAATGTCTCGGGCTCGCCACGATCCTTACCGCGAACCAATAGAATAAAAAATATGCAATTCCACGTACCACAATTCATAGACATAGAGGACAAACTTTTTGGCCCTTTCACATTCAAGCAGGGGATTTATGTCGCTGGTGGATTGGGGGCTTCGTTTGTAATTTATCGCCTTGTTCCATATCTCATTTTTTCCGCACCACTTATAGCCGGTGTCGGCATCCTTACTTGGGCTCTTGCTTTTTATCCAAAAGAGAAACTTGGTAAGCCATTCATTGAAATTCTGGAAGCCGGATTAAAATATACGCTGAAAGAAAAGCTATATACATGGAAAAAAACAACGAAAGATCCTAAACTAGGTAAGGAGAAAGAGTTTGTTTCGGCTCAAGTTCCAGTGATGCCCTCCGTCCCAAGTGGCGCGCTCGCTTCTTATTCTCTTAAGCTTGAGCGTGGGAGGCCTCAGGTCGGTAATACGAGCGACAATAAAACTACTCTATAATTATGGCTATCAAATCAAAAGCGGCACAAGATTTTGTTCCGATAAAAGAAATCCGAGACGGAGTCCTCATTTTGAAGGACGGCACTATGCGTATGGTGCTTATGGTTTCGTCCATAAACCTTGCGCTCAAATCCGGAGACGAGCAACAAGCCGTGCTTATGCAATTCCAAAATTTTTTGAACTCGCTGGAATTTTCTACTCAAATATTTATTCAGTCCAGACGACTTGATATTCGTCCATATCTCTCGCGGCTAGAAGAGCGTCTAAAAGAAGAAATGAACGAGCTTTTGAAAATTCAGATTTTTGAATACATTGGTTTCATAAAAGCTGTCACTACTTCGACAAATATTATGAATAAGCTTTTCTTGGTTGTTGTACCTTATTCACCGCCAAGACCAGTTACTGCAGATGCTCCAAAAACTTCTGGAATTGGGGGCTTTTTCGGTAAAAAAACCGAAAACGCAGACCCTGTTTTGACACAAAGCGCCATTGATGCTTTCGAAGAGGCGCGTTCGCAATTAGAGCAACGTTCCGGAATTGTGCGACAAGGCCTGTCGCGCACTGGTGTTCATATTCTCACACTCGGGAACGAAGAGCTTACGGAACTTTTCTATCATCTCTTTAATCCAGGAGAGGAACAGAAGCAAGCTGTGGTAAAATAGAAGCAGTATCTACCGCGGGCAGAGCCCGCCACAAGGAGAAACCTCCTTGTGCACGACAGAGTCGTGCGGTATCATACTCTTATATTAGCCTCCTCGGCTCGAAAATAAAAATGAGTACATTCTTATTTCCCTCGCTCTACGTCGCAAATAAATAATATGTTTGACTTTTTTAGCAAAAAAACTGACGCATCTATGGGGAAAAATACGGTCCCTGTGCTTCCTCAAGAACTTTACAGCGACAAAGGTCTAAACCTTGCTGATGTGATTGCTCCCTCCGCTGTCAAAGTAAATGCAAAGTTCCTAAATATCGGCGAAAAGGTAGTGCGTTCATTTTTTGTCACTTCGTATCCAAGCACACTTTCCGACAACTGGCTGTCACCACTCATTAACCTCGACAAAGTTTTTGATATTGCGATATATGTTCACCCCGTCGACACGGCAGCTATAATGAAAAAGTTTGAGCGTAAAGTTGCGGAGGTACAAAGCCAGATTAACACCCGCGAACAAAAAGGATTCGTCCGCGACCCAATGCTCGAAACCGCATACCGCGACCTCGAGGAGCTTCGTGACCGACTCCAGCAAGTTCAAGAAAAAATGTTTGATGTTGGACTATATATTTCACTCTATGCAGATTCCGAAGTAGAGCTTTCAAAAGCGGAAGCAGAAATCAAATCAATGCTTGAGTCCCGACTCATTTATGTTCGACCCGCCCTCTTTCAACAAGAAGAAGCGTTCCAAAGTATTATTCCAGTCAACCAAGACCAGCTTCTCGTCACAAAGAAAATTAATTCCGAGCCGTTGTCGAGCTTTTTCCCATTCGTATCGTTTGACCTCACTTCAGATAGGGGAATTCTCTACGGCATCAACCGCCACAACTCATCTCTCATTTTATTTGATAGATTTTCTCTTGAAAACTACAACTCTGTCACGTTTGCAAAGTCGGGCTCTGGAAAATCATACGCGACAAAGCTGGAAATTCTCCGCAGTTTGATGTTCGATGTTGACGTAATCGTGATTGACCCTGAAAGGGAATACGAATCAATGGCATCAGCAGTAGGTGGACGCTATTTCAATATTTCTCTCAACTCCGAGCACCACATAAACCCATTTGACCTCCCAATTCCACGAGAAGATGAGTCGTCTGCGGATGTTCTTCGGGCAAACATTATCGCCCTTGTTGGACTTTTCCGAATAATGCTAGGAGGTCTCTCGCCAGAAGAAGATGCTCTCGTAGACCGCGCCATTGCCGAAACATATGCGCTCAAAGACATCACGCCGGATTCTGATTTTTCTGCAATCGAAGCTCCTCTTCTTTCAGATTTCGAAATGGTGCTAGCAGGAATGAAGGGAACTGAAAATATTTTAGTAAAACTTACAAAATACACTCGTGGTTCTTGGTCAGGATTCATCAACCAGCCGTCCAACGTCGATATCAACCGCAAGTTTATTGTGTTTTCCGTACGCGATATGGAAGACGATTTGAAGCCTGTTGCAATGTACCTAGTAACTCACTTTATCTGGAATGCAATACGACGCACACTCCGAAAACGCCTTCTCGTAGTCGATGAGGCATGGTGGATGATGAAGTCCGAAGATACGGCAGCTTTCCTTTACTCGCTTGCAAAACGAGGACGCAAGTATTTCCTCGGCATCGCAACAATCACACAAGACGTTGACGACTTTTTGAAATCTCCTTACGGACGACCTATTATCACCAACTCCTCCATTCAAATTCTTCTCAAGCAATCCCCAACAGCAATCGCAGCGCTTCAAGATGCATTCACGCTGACCGACGAAGAAAAATATTTACTTCTTGAGTCCGGAGTAGGGGAGGGTATCTTTTTTGCCGGAGTAAAACACGCTGCTATTCGCGTCATTGCTTCATATACTGAAGATCAAATTATTACTTCAGACCCATCTCAACTTTTGGCCATCAAAAAAGCAAAACGAGAACTAGTGGATGCAGAAGGAAGGGCGTAATATTAGCGTTCTTCGGTTTTGTCTTTCACATTCTATAATAATGCGATACAATAATCCTATGAAGAAGCTTTGCACTTTTTTGTTCCTCGCTTTTGCAACTATTCCATTTTTTGTCTTTGCACAGGGGCTTCCCATAGATGCTTCGTCTTCTGGCTCTCTTGTTCTACAGTCAGTTCCTGCGGCTCCACTTCCTAAAGAGATGGTCACTGTTGTTTTGTCAGGCCCTGGAATCAACCTGCGAGATGCAACCATAACTTGGTCTATTAACGACAAGGTTGTAGGGATGGGTGTTGGCAAGACAACTTTTTCTTTTAAAAACGGGGGGTCAGAAGAGACGACAGACATTGTAGCTTCAGTTCTTTTAAATACGGGGGAAGTTTTGAGCAAAAAAATTTCGTTTACACCAGCAGGGTTCAGTCTACTCTGGGAAGCAAGTACTTATACGCCCCCTTTCTACAAAGGAAAGGCGACAATGACGCCAGAGGCAAATATGCGCGTGTTGGTAGTGCCAGACAATTCAAGTACTGCTGACAGAATAGATCCGAGCACGCTTATGTACACATGGCGAAAAGATGGAACTACTCTCCCCGACAATTCAGATTACGGTAAAAACTCTTTTTCATTTACAGCCCCAAAGCTCGGATATCCTGCCGATATTCAAGTTCAATTGGTTTCACCAGACAGTACTATTGATCAAGGATATGGAATTAAACTTTCGCCCGGAGTTCCTTTTGTGCTTTTGTATGAAGATGTTCCATTGTTGGGGGTTTGGTACAACAATGCCTTTGGAAATACCGTTACGCTTGACAGGAAAGAGTTCTCGATTAGCGCCGAACCGTATTTTTTCCCAAGCGAGACGGGGCTAACACCTAACGTTACCTATAGTTGGGCTCTTGATGGAAAACTGCTTCAAGAAGCTAGTCGTTTTATAACATTTCGCAACGAAACTGAAGAAAAAGTAGATTCTAAATTAAACCTATCGGTCCAAAGCAAAAACAAAGGCTCACAAACAGCTACTAGATCTCTTGTGATCCGCTCCGCCGACATCCAATCGTCCGGTTCTTTTATGTATTAACATATTTTTTGTATTATGAAATATATTTCCAAAATTTTAGCAACCTTAGTTCTTGTTTTTTTAATAACACTCATATCACATATTGCTTTTGCTGACCAAACGCCATTATCATACACTCCGCTCACCACGCTTCCGGGAATTACCAAAGAGGGGATAGCTTCTAGTGGTGTTCATAACTACCTCTCGGGGGTGTTTGCCTTGGTTATTGCTCTTGCGGGCGCCCTTGCTGTTTTAATTCTTGTTGTTGGGGGCGTCCAATATGTGGCCTCTGGAATTACGCCAGACCAAAAAGGCCGAGCAAAGGAGCGTATTAAAAATGCCCTTATTGGACTTGCCCTCATCTTGGGCTCTTGGTTAATATTAAATTCAATAAACCCCGCTCTTAAGAGCCCTGCCCTTCAAAGCCTTCCTCCGGTTGGTGTAGAAGCGAGCCTGCAGGCAATTAAAGACCAGCAGGCCATGAACGAGAAAATTCTCAAGGATTTTGCGGATTTTGCTAAGGAGCAGGCGGATTTTGAAGCATCCGCAGGGCAGCAACAGAACTTCGTTCCAAGTTATACCGAGAGAACAGGACCTGGAGTAGCTGGGTATGTTTCTCCAGTTCCATCTTCCGGCAATTGCCTTACCCAACCTTTTGGGTATACGTCTTACGCCCTCGAATCTGGTATTTATCCTAAAAATTTCCACGATGGAATTGATTTTGGTGTAGGGTCAGGAACGGAAATAAAATCAATAGCAAATGGAGAAGTTGTGTATACAGGAAATTGTGGAGATAAAACATTTGGAAAATGGGTTTATATTAAACACGACGACCCCCTCGGAACGTCGGCTTTGTATGCCCACCTCAAAGACAACAGTATCCCTGTGGGAACCAAGGTGGCTGCTGGGCAGAAAATTGCCCTAAGTGGCAACAGTGGTCCACCAGGAATGGGTTCTCATCTCCACGCGACTCTATTCAACTCTAGTGCTGTTGGGTTTGGTAGTCCTTCGTGTGGACCAAACTTTCCTCGCGCGTCATACCCAAAAACAAACCCAATAAGCGCGGAGTATACTGGATATTTAGACATGGAAAAATACCTTGGTGGCCCCCTTACTATGTGTATCAACTCACGCACCGGTAGTCCGTTTGCTAGGTAAAATCGTTGTAGGCATAAAAATTCTGCTACCTGCGCGTTGGTGCTAAGTTCTTTTAGGAAATCTTTGTGCTTAGTGGTGGCTTCCTGTATAATTACACTATGATTCGCAAAATTATTATCGTGATAGCTGTTGTTGCTGTTGCTGGATTGGGTGTTTTTTATTATTTAAATAAGGGCTCCACTGCTCCAAGTGTAGCCAATACCGGATCGTTCGGAAACAACACCTCAACAGCGGTAGACAACAACAGCGATGCAACAACTACCGAGATTGCAATCCCTACGCAACCAGCTTTTGTTCCAAGCTCTGGGCAACCATTTCCCAGACTTTATGAACTGCACAGGGAACCGACTGCAGGAGTTGCATTTGTTGAGTCGGGGAGTGGGAAGAAATATGTCGCCTCGGCTCGATATATAGAACGTGGAGTTGGTAACATTTTTGATACAGACCTTTCTACTTATGTTGAGTCGCGCGTCGTGAACGAAACACGTTCTCGGTTAAGCGAGGCCTTGTGGGGACAGAACGGGAAGAGTGTGGTGGTTCGATCTCTCGTTGGTTCTACAATAAAAACCAGTATTCTGAATTTAAGCAACCCAACGAAGCTTCTTGCGCCCGACGGAACTAAGAATTTTATGAAGGTGGAAGAAATTTCTCTTCCGGACTCAATTCCTTTTATGGCAACAGCTGAAGATGGAACAAATAAACTTTTTTACTTAAAAAACAACAAAGATGGTGCGCAAGGAACAACCATAACTTATAAAAACACCAGCGCTACCAAAATCTTTACCTCCTTGTTTACCGAATGGCTTCCGCAATTTCCCAACCAAAACACCGTAGCTCTTACCACAAAGGCTTCCGCAAATATTCCAGGCGGGTTGTTCTTCCTAGACACCAGAACTAGGTCTTTTAACAAAATCATTGGGAGCATAAACGGACTTACAACACTAGTAAGCCCAGACAATAAAAGGGTTCTTTATTCCGAGACAAAAGATGGCTCACCACAATTATCTGTTTATAACATAGCAACCAAAGAAAAGCGCGATCTCTCAATCCAAACATTGGCGGAAAAATGTGTATGGGGTCGTAAACAAACTACTGTTGTTTATTGCGCTGTACCTAAAACAATCCCTGCTGGAGCATATCCAGATGCTTGGTACCAAGGAATTGTTTCTCTTGCTGATAGTATTTGGAAAATCGACACCCAAAATACCGATACCGAAGAACTTACTTCTTCCACAGATTTGAATGGGGTTAATCTTGATATGACAAATCTTTCCCTCAACTCAAATGACTCATATCTTTTGTTTACGAACAAAATAACCGGTACTCCTTGGGTGTTTAGGGTTTCAAAATAAAGGATTGCGCTAAAAACAACAACACAAAACCCGCTTTGTACGGGTTTTGTGTTGTTGAAATATTGGGTCTTAGTTAGTTATTTCTTAACTTCCTCCGCCTTGCGTTTTACATACATGAAGTGAACGACAGAGAAAAGATTTGTGGTAGTCCAGTAGAGCGCAATGGCTGCCGAGATTGAGTAAGAGATAAAGAAGACAACGAGGGGCAACATAAAACGCATTTGGAGGTTTAGGCTTCGAGAAAAATCGTCTTTGAAGGAAGGGTTTGAGCCCTTGGCAACTGCTGGTGTCGCCGGCATTGAAAGTTTGATTTGAAAATACTGCGTAATCGCTGCAAGCGCTGCCAAAATAAAACTCTTGCCCGACAGGTTGATTCCGAGGAAAGCGGTACCAACAGAGGCGGGAAGATGAACAAACGAGTAAAGAAGGGTAGATGCGGTATCTAGGTTCGGTAACCCGCGAGAAAAGACCCAGTAAAGCGCAATAATAATTGGAAGCTGAATAAAAAGAAGGAGGCAACCAGAAAATGGGTTGATGCCGTGTTCCTTGTAAAGCTCCATCGTCCTGCGCGCCTGTTCTTGCTTGTCGTCTTTGTGGTCCTGCTTCAGTTTCTCAATGTGTGGCGCAATTTCACGCATTTTGTGTTGAGAAACAACGGACTTGTGGGCAAAAGGAAGGAGAAGAAAACGCACCGCAACCGTAAGGACAATAAGAGCAACGCCGACATTCCCTCCGGGAACAACAGACAATATAAAAACAAGCGCGTTGTAGAGCGGTTGATAAAAAATCGTTGAGAAAATTCCTGACATAATTGAGGTTCGCGCGAGCTTTCCTGTGTTCTGTATCTTACCGCAAAAACACCCAAATTGCTAGTATGCTAATAAGAAATCAGGCAAGGACAGACCTTTTTAAATTCCCAAGGACTGTCCTTGCCGGATTTCTTGCTAGAGCAGGGGATCGATATGGTTTTTCTGCCAAGGATGACAGCGCAAAACGCGTCTGGCTCCTAAAAAAATCCCTTTCAATACACCATATTTCGATACCGCCTGCTTGGTATACTCCGAACAGGTTGGGTAAAAAACGCACGTTGTGCCCCTTCTCAAACTAAAAATCCCGACATCGGGAGAAAACAGTTTTTGGTAGTAAGAAATTATAGAGATAATGAGTTTGCGCATAATTACCCTTAGTTTTGCTTATTTTTTCCTTGAGGGAAAAATGCTTTCTCGATTTCACTTTCGAGGTCTTTAAAATCCGCCGTGATTGCTTCTTTTTTGGGATAAAACACCGCGGTAACAGGATTGGGGGTTAAATATTTCGCAATAGCAGAATAAAACCTTCTTCGTAACGAGTTCCGCGTGACCGCATTTTTAGCAGTTTTTTTCGCAACAACCACGGAAATGTGGCTCTCTGGTTTTGTTGTTTTATAGAAAACCGCCGAGAAAAACACAGAAAAGACACGGGAGCCCTTCCTTTGGTCGGCGGGGAAGTCTTTGCGAGATATTCTATTCTTTTTGGGAAGCATAGAAAAACGTACCAACGAGCAACGCGCTAAACAGTGGAGAGTTTTTTTCGACCCTTTTGGCGACGCGCCTTAAGGATATTGCGTCCGTTTTTTGTCTTTGAGCGAACAAGAAATCCGTGCGTTTTTGCGCGCTTCTTTTTCTTTGGTTGGTATGTTTGAGACATAATTGACAACTGTACACTAGAGAGACGGGAAAATCAAGCGCTGGCACAACTAGGGAAAGAAAGCTCTTAGTTTCTGGGTTCAAAAAGGGCTGTCCTTCCCGTGGTGTGTTTTATGTTTTTTTCATCAGTTGAGGTATACTGGTTTCCACAGCTTGTCCACAGCGTAAACACGGGCTTTTACACTTTCGGGAATAGTGTATTAAAGAGACACAGAATATAATGTGGAATAAGAACTTCTAAAAAAATGACTGAAAACAAAATTCTTTGGGAAAATACATTGAAGGAGCTCGGGAATGAGCTTTCTCGCGCAAACTTCAGCACGTGGTTTAAATATACAGACATATTAAAACAAGACGACGGTATTGTTGTTGTTGGCGTTCCAAATGAATTTGTTAAGGACTGGCTTCAAAACAAATTCCACAAAATGATTTTGAAATCCTTGCGCAACCTTTGTGAAAATGTTCGCGGCGTCGAATACTTGGTACACAAAGTAGAAGAAAAAAATATTCCAAAAATGGAGATTGAGAAAACTGCCCTAGAGACAAGTTCTGAACTTCCGCTTGCAGATCTCTATGTCAACAAAGAAGACGGGCTGAACCCACGCTATACTTTCGATAATTTTATTATTGGTTCCTTCAACGAGCTTGCCTTCGCGGCCTCTCAAGCAATTCTTCGCAAGGTTGGAACGAATGTTTACAACCCACTATTTATTTACGGAAGCACAGGATTAGGAAAAACGCACCTCATTCAGGCAATAGGGAACCAAGTCAAAAAACTTCACCCCGACAAAAAAGTTTTTTACACCACCTCGGAAAAATTTTCTGTGGACTACATAAACTCGGTAGGGCAGGGGTCAAAAAATATGAACACCTTCAAAGAGAAGTATCGCAAGTACGATCTCTTTATAATGGACGACATTCAATTCCTTTCAAACAAGGAAAAAACACAAGAGGAGCTTTTCCATATTTTCAACGAGCTTTACCACAACAACAAGCAAATTATCTTTTCCTCTGACCGTCACCCAAACTATATTCCAGCCCTTGAAGACAGGCTAAAATCCCGATTTAGCTCTGGAATGATTGTTGATATCCAAGAACCAGAGTATGAGTCGCGCATAGCTATTTTGCGCGCAAAAGCCCAAGCAAACAAGTTCTTCCCACCAGAGGAAGTGCTGGACTATCTGGCCTCCTCTGTGCGTGGGAATATTCGCGAACTTGAGGGTTTGCTAAATGGAATTATTTGTCAGTCTCAACTAAAAAACAGACACCTAACGTTGAGTGAGATAAAGCCGTTTATAAAAAACACCTCAAAACCAAAGAAGGTTCTCTCAATAAAAGAGATTGTGAAGGTTGTTTGTGGTTTTTATAGTATCGAGGAAGACCATGTGTACGAAAAAACAAGAAGGAAGGAGGTTTTGAAGCCGAGACAGGTCGCTATGTTTATTTTGCGCGAAGATTTTAACATCTCTTACCCAACAATTGGACAAAAGCTTGGCGGAAGAGACCACACGACCGTTATGCACTCGTATGAAAAAATTAAAGGCGCGCTAAAAAACGATCTTCCGCTTATGCAGGAGATAGACCAGATACGCGCGATGTTTTGATGTGTAGTAGTTGTGGAAAAAACGAGCGGTCGCAGTGAACAATGTGTGTGTAAAAAATATTTTTAAAAAAATGAAAACAACATATCAACAACCTGTGACAACTTATCCACAAACGACGTGGGGGTAAGAAATAATTTTAGTTGTTTGTTGATAAGTGTTTAGCATTGTTATACACATCTACACACCCATAGTAATAGTAATAAGTATTTAAATATAAAAGATACAAAAGATATGCACATAAAATGTAGTAGGGAAACAATTCAAAAGAGTATCGCGGGAGCAGAGCGAGTAACAGGCAAGAACCTCTCTCTTCCTGTGCTCAACTCTGTTCTCCTTACCGCTCAAAACAAAACACTCACCGTAAGGGCTACAAACCTTGAGGTCGGGGTTGAGTTCACTATCCCGGCGCAAATACTAAAGGAGGGGAGCGTGGCGCTTCCTGGGGCACTGCTCGCAAATGCTCTTGGTAGTATTCCGGACGAACCGGAAGTAACACTGGTTGTTCAAAATGGGGTTTGTAAAATTACAACAAAAACAAAAACACTAACAATAAAGGGTTTTACTGCGGATGATTTTCCAACAATCCCAGTGATACAAGGTGGAGATGGATTTATTATGTCATCCGGGAAATTCACACAAGGAGTAAAAGCGGTTTTTATGAGCGCGGCTCTGTCTGACGTAAAGCCAGAAATATCAAGCGTTTATCTTCATCAGGATGCCGATTCAATCATTTTTACCGCAACAGACTCATTCCGCCTAGCAGAAAAGAAAATAAAACAACCAAAAATAACAATTTCACACGGAGTAATCATTCCTGTTAAAAATATTATTGAGATTATGCGCGTTCTTGAGTCAGTAAACGAAGACGTCAATTTTCTCGTTACCAAAAATCAAATTTCCTGCGCAAGTAAATCAATGTACGTGACTTCACGTGTGGTCCAAGGGGTTTACCCAGACTACCAACAGATAATTCCAAAATCTCACACAACAGAAGTTATTCTTTTAAAGCAAGACCTCTTGAACAGCTTAAAACTGTCGACACTTTTTTCAGACAAATTCAATAAAATAACATTTAATGTAGACCCAGCGAAAAAAGTTTGTTCGATTTCTACAAAAAACATCGAAATTGGGGAAACGCAGTCAAATTTCACCGCCACACTCTCTGGCGAGCCGGTAGAAATGTCATTGAACGGCAAACACCTGTTTGATTGTTTGGGTTCCGTTGAAAGAGACAGTGTGGTTATTGAGTTCAACGGCCCCGATAAGCCAGCTGTAATTCGAGGACTCGGCGACCCATCGTTTACTTATTTAACAATGCCACTAACACGCTAAACATGCTTCGTTTAACAGAACTTCTTGGAAGGTTTAGCCGGCTTACCAACACAGAAAAAGCAAAAAAAGAACTAATTGGCGCAGAAATCGCAAAAATTGTTGGTGTTTCTGTAGAACCAGAAAACATTTCATTTTCAAAAAACACAATTTTTCTTAACGTTCCGCCGGTTGTTAGAACAGAAATACTATTAAAGAAACAAGAGATACTTGAGAAAATAAAATTAATTCCAGTCCTGTGTGGCGTCGTAGATATTCGCTAGTTTATCAGAAGCTTTGCGGTATACTCGCTTTTGTTTAGAATCGAATCGTAGCCAACAAGCGTAATATCGTTTGAAGGCAAAAGACCAAGTACGTCTTCTCCTGTGAAAGAGAAAGAGAATGGCGCCTCGGTTACTTTTTCTACAAACTGTCCGTTTATATAAAACTCCACCTTGCTTAGCGGTTTCGAGCCCACACTTGTTACTGTAAACAAAAGTCGCTCGGTTGAACTGTGTGGTATTGCAAAATCTATTCCAGAAACCACCAGGTTGGGGCCAGACCCGGGGTTGTGGTTAGTATCATATTGTGTGGGGATTTTACTTCTGTCGCCCTCTGCAATTTTTTGAGTTGCAACCCACTCGCGAACCGGGGTTTCCCATAGCGAATATTGAGAGTCATTTTGTGGGTTTAGCGGGGCCGGCCCAAGCGGGTCAAGCCGGTTTACCCACTGGAGAATAGTGTGAACGGACGGAACTACAACTATTTTTTTAAATTCTATCGGGGTGTTCGCAGTTGCAAGATTGCCAGACGACGTATCAATCACATATTTTTCTCCACCCTGCCAAACGCCAGCAATTGGCGCAGGGAACGAAGTGAGATCAACTTGGTCTGGGGGAGTGAAGCTACCACCAGGATAAAGTTTGAGGGCTTCTTCCATAAATGCATGCCAAACGGGCGCGATAATCATTCCAGCGATATTTTTTTGCATCTTTGAGTTGTCGTTGTTACCGGCCCACATACCAACAGCAATGTTCGGGGTATAACCAACAGTCCACACGTCTCGATAGTCGTTTGTGGTTCCTGTTTTCACCGCAACGTCATTCTCTGGGAAATAGAGCGCGGAGTTTGACCCAAACTCTGGTGTTCGGGCAACATTGTCGGAGAGAATACTTGTAATTTTTCGAGCAGTCTCGGCTGGGATTGCGTCTTCTGGCGCCGCGCTAAACCCCTCAACCGTATTTCCATTTTTGTCTTCAACTTTTAAAATCGATGTTGTTGGATTTCTCACGCCATCGTTCGCAAAAACGCCGTATCCTCCAGTGAGTTCCATTAGCGACACCTCTCCACCCCCCAAAACGAGAGTCAGCCCGTAGCGCGCAGGGTCGGTCAAGCTCGTAATGCCAGCTTTTTTCGCTGTCTCGATAGAATCTTTTATTCCGGCAAGGTAAAGTGTTTTTACCGAAGGGACGTTTAAGGATTGAGCAAGAGCCTCTCTCAGTGTAACCGGACCTCGATACTTGCCGTCGTAGTTTTCCGGCATATAGCAGTCCTCCGGTTTTATGTTGGGGTACATTGGAACCCCCTTCGCATCGCAGTTTGTACTAAAATTTGTACGTAAATCGAACAGTGTTGTTTCCGGCTGATACCCCTTGTTAAAAGCTGTGGCGTAGACGAATGGTTTGATTGTCGAACCTGGTTGGCGGTGGGCGAGGGTGACATTAAAGTTTCCTTCGTTTGCGACATCGAAATAATCCCGCGACCCAACCATTGCAAGAACCTGCCCCGTTCTTGGATCAATTGCGACGAGACCCATATTTTTTGCTTCAAAATTTTTCTCAACATCGGGGCCAAATTTTTCAATGACCTCTTCAGCCTTTTTTTGTAATTCGTAGTCAAGAGTAGTTGTAACCCTATAGCCATTTTCCTCTACGGCAAGGTCTCCATATTTGTCCGCAAGGTATTCTTTGATTGATACGACAAAGTGTGGAGCCTTCATTCCCCGTGGTTCCCTTGGAAGAAATTCTACTTTTGTGGTTAGCGCTGATTCATATTCTGCGTCAGTGATAAATCCAACAGTATGCATACGCTTCAGAACAAAGTTTTTGCGATCCTCGAGGTCTCCAAGATTATTTCCATACGGCGAAAGGTGGGTTGGGGCGTTTGGAATAGCGGCAAGGTATGCAGACTCTGGGAGTGTGATATCTTTTGGTTCTTTTCCGAAAAACATTTTACTTGCTTCACCTATTCCATATACGTTTCCTCCGTACGGTATTTCGTTCAAATAAATTGCAAGAATTTGGTCTTTTGTGTATGCCTGCCCTAGCTTTAGAGACAAAATAATTTCTTTAATTTTTCGAGTGATTGTCTTCTCGTCTGTAAGTAGGGTTTTTTTAACCACCTGTTGCGTGATAGTGGAACCGCCCTGTCGCAATCCCGCGCCCGTGATGTCTGCGATTATCGCTCGCAGAATAGATTTTGGGTCAATTCCGTAATTAGAATAAAAACTTGCATCCTCGACAGCGATTGCGGCCTCTTTTACGTATGGAGAAATCTCTTCAAAGGGAACAATTGTGCGCTTTACGTCGTCGTGAACATCGTACAGAAGAATTTTGCCGGTGCGGTCGTATATTTTTGTAGATTCGACGACCTTTCTGTCGCTGAAATTGTTAAAATCGGGGATAGTGATAAAAGATGCCCAGATAAGGATTACTCCAGACAAAACAAAACACGAAGCTATCCCCAAAAGTATCACGGGTTTAGCATGCCTAAAAAAGGACCTTCTTGATTTTCTGGAAAAAACAGCGCGCCAGAACCACGAGAGGAATTTTTTAAATTGTTTGTAGATTTTAGCGTAAGGAATCATGCCAAGAGTTCTTAATATTACCACGAAATCAGGGCATAGGCGAGACGGGCGCGTTGTGGTAATATGAACAAATATGAAAAAAGGAGACGAGATTGTGGACATATTAACTCGCGGCGTGGGCGGTTTTGTTGACCCAACCGGAGCTTTTAAGGAAAAGCTTACAAAAAAAGCGAATGGCGAAGATGTGGGTGAAATTATTATTAAATTTGGCGTTGACCCGACCCGCCCCGACATCCATTTAGGGCATGCGGTTGTGTTTCGCAAGCTTCGCCAGTTTCAAAACCTTGGTTGCAAGATAATTTTCCTTATCGGTGATTTCACTGTGGCAATAGGGGACCCGACGGGGAAAAGCAAGGTTCGCCCAGAAATAAATCAAAAGGAAGTTGAAAACAACGTGGCTACTTACTTGGCGCAAGTCGGCAAGATTTTAAAAATTGACGACCCAAAACTCTTTTCGTGGATACGAAACTCTGATTGGTTTACCAGCCCAATGGACATTTTGGTTCCCGAAAATTTTAAACTAGAAATTAACGGACAAAAAGTTCCATCAAACTCTCTTTTGGCAAAAACAGCTTTTTTTGAAAACACAAGAATGCAAAAAACACACCTTGGGAAAGAGGGCGCGATAGGCGTAAATCTTGTAAACATGCTTTGGAACTTGAAACACATAACCGAACCCCAGCTTATCGAACGAGATATGTTCCAAGACCGCCTCAAGTCCGGCAGTCCTTTGTTTATGCACGAAATGATGTACCCGGTTTTGCAAGGGCTGGACTCAGTGTGCATATACAGGATTTATGGGGGGTGCGATATGGAAATCGGCGGAACTGACCAAACCTTCAATATGCTTATGGGGCGCAACATTATGAAAGCAAATAATCAGCCCGAGCAAGCGGTTATGAGCATGGAAATCCTAGTTGGAACCGACGGGAAAGAAAAAATGAGCAAGAGCTTGGATAACTACATAGGTATTACCGATGAACCAAACAATATGTTTGGCAAAGTAATGTCTATTAATGACAGCTCAATCCCTAATTTCTATGAACTCTGCACCGTAGCTACTCCAGAAAGAATAAAAGAAATAAAAGCAGAGCTCAAAAAAGGAAAAACAAACCCTCGCGATTTGAAAATGGCACTTGCCGAAGAGATTGTCGCGACATATCACGGCAAAGACAAAGCGATTTCTGCGCGCGAAGCGTTCATAAATACTTTTCAGAAAAAAGAAATTCCCGACGATGTGATGGAATTCAAGGGAGGGGATGCGCTACTCGGCGACATACTTCACGCAGAAGAAATTGTTGAATCAAAAACAGAGTGGCGACGACTCATTGACAGAGGAGCAGTGAAACGCTTGTCTCCAAAAGGCGAGCAAAAAATAATTGACCCAAAGGTTCGCGCAACCCCCGGAGTCTACAAGATCGGCAAGAAAAGATTTATAAAAATAGTGTAATAGTAAAAAGCCCCACCCCTTTAAGGGGGTGGGGCTTTTAAATTAGTGTTAATCCAAAAGTTGCGACCCACCAAAAGAGAAATTAAGCAAACCCTCCTCTTCTTCTTTAATGTCTGGTTCGTCCTCAAGATCTATCTCCGCATCTAGAGTATCCAGATCGGGCTCTTTTACAAAATCTAGTTCATCCTCATTAATTTCACGTTCGTCTTCGAATGCCATATTTGTTTTTGCTATTTAAATTTGTAAATTAAGCGCCTGTGAAGGGGCCAGATGCCACAGACTTTCATATGTTGTAGCAAAAAGTTTTTTAATGTGCAATGATTTTCAAAAAAAACTGTGGATAACTTGTGGAACCCCAGAAAAAGGGCGAGAAGTGCTTATAAAACAAGGGTGTTTTGTGGGCGGGCGCAAGCGAAATGCGCAAGGCCAATTGCGATAGCGTCCATCTCGTCGTCCTGTTTTATGTTGTCTGCGCCAGAAATGAGCTTTTTTACCATTCTAACCATCTCTTCTTTTGTTGCTCTCCCGTATCCAGTGATGGAAGTTTTTATTTGAAGTGGCGTGTATTCATAAACAGCAAGTTGAGAAAGGCACGCTTGGTAAAGTATTGCTCCACGAACTTCCGCAACGCGCATTCCAGTCTTTTGATTGGTAGACATAAAAAGATTTTCAATAGAAAGAGCTTCTGGCTTGAATTCTTTTATCACGCGAGCCACTTCGCGCCCAACAAGTTCAAGTCTTTCAACAAAAGGTAGATTCGCTTTGGTTTTGAAACACTCCGAAAAAAGAATTTTTTCTTTCTTATCTTTTTCTAGCACAGCAACCCCGAGTCGTTCGTATCCAGGATCAATAGCAATTATTCGCATAAAAATATTTTAGCACTAAACCGCGATGGGTTGCTCCAGTCATTAAACTTATTCCGCGTTTGTATAAACTTCCTGCACGTCGTCATGGTCATCAAGTTCCTCCATCAGTTCTTCGAGTGCTTTTCCGTCTTCTTCCGAAAGGGCTGTAGTTCCCTTTGGCTCAAAACCCTCGAATGTTTTTGTAAACGCCCAAGATGCCGCGCCCTGGCCGGCGAGAGCAAGTCCGCGTTTTGATAGGAGATGTTTTATTTCCGCTACTGTGCGGTTTTTGTTGTCGGTTAGACACTCAATCATGAGGGCGCACCCCCCAGGACCATATGTTTCGTAAAGTACGGCCTCCATTGCGCCAGCATCGGCGCCAGCGCCCTTTTTAACAGCGCGCTCAATAGCGTCGGCTGTCATATTTTCTTTTTTTGCGCGCTCAATTACCGCGCGAAGCCCAGGAGAAGACATATTTCCACCAGCTTTCTTTGATTCCATCGAAATAAGCTGGCCAAGCTTGCCAAAAATCTTGCTTTTTTTACCGTCAGTTATGGCTTTTTTCTGCTTAATTTGTGACCATTTATTGTGTCCGGACATATATTTAATAATTATCCTATTTACTTATCAGCATAGCTGAAATTGGGGAAAAAGAAAAATGCCGTTAGGCACCGAAGGTATAGGTTGATTCAAGTTTGGCCAAACTTGAATCAACCTATACCGAGGTGTTACAATAGATTATGTTGAAAAATACATTCCGAACCCTCAAAACTTCCATTACCTCGGTATTGTTTCTTGCTATAAATAATACTTATTTATAGCTTCCCCACGTAGTCTTTTTATCAGCCCAAATAACGCTTTTTAAGTATTAGTACAATGAAAAATATCCTTCAGACCACCAAAATCATCACCCTCGCCGTCATTCTTTCTCTCGGTCTCTCCTATGTCTACGCCTGGACAGCCCCAACCCAAACTGCTCCAGCGGGAAACGTATCTGCGCCGCTAAATACAAGTGGTACCGACCAGACAAAGCTCGGAAGCTTGTCGTTTGCAAGCTTCCTCGACTCAAATAATACAGATTACTTTCTAAACCCAAACGGGGATTCGGTCTTAAGCAATGTTTTAGTAACTGGTGGTGATGTTTGCACTGGCTGGGATCAAGTAGCCCACGCATGGACTGCATCGAAAAAATGTTTGAGTACCGCAGGTGGTAGCAGTGGAGGTAGTGGCGTTAATGAATATGGAGATGGTTCGAGTTTGGATGGTGATATTACTTCGAATACTACACTTACAGCCAACAAGCAATACAACAACCTTAGAATACGGTCGGGTGTTTCGTTAAATACTGGAGGATATATTGTAAAAGTAAAAGGCACCCTTACTTTTGACAGCGCAACATCAAAAATTATTCTTAATGGAGGGGGCGGAGGCAATGGCGCCAATGCTTCGGGGTCTGGTGGTAATACATGTGGAGCTCCTTGTGGACAATTTCCTGCCGCCGGCGGTCTTAGTGGAACCCCTGCACCAAGCGCAGTTCTTCCGTTGGCTATAGCAGGCGCCACTGGCGGACTGGGTGGTATGGGAGGAGAACCCTCAAGCGAGAGTGGGTCGGCGGGAACTTCAAACGCTGGCTCATCTGAGGCTAACGGTATCGGAAGTGGCGGTGTTGTCGGGGTTGCTGGCGCTGGTTCATCTTCTTTTGGCGCAGCGACTACCGCTACGGCACCAATCCAAAATATATTAGCAATGCTATTCCAGTTGCCCGTTATTGACAATACTAACCCACCAACCCTTGCCGGGGGAGGTTCTTCGGGTGGCTCTGGAGGAGGAGGCGGTGGAAATGGAGGTTACTATTGGGGATATTCGGGTGGTCGCGGTGGTGGTGCTGGCGGAAACGGCGCTAACGGAGGAAATGTTTGGCTTGCTCTGAATGCAGTTTCCGGTGACGGCGTAATTGAAGCCAAGGGTGGAAACGGTGGAAATGGGGGAAACGGTTCAGACGGAACAACTAATACTTATAGTGGTGGCTCTGGTGGTGGAGGGGCTGGTGGCTCCGGGGGCACGGGTGGAGTTATTGTAATTGTATACAATGACCTTTCGGCGTGGACCGGCAGTCGTACAAACGTAAGCGGTGGAACTGGTGGCACAGGAGGACGTCGTGGGTGCGACCCGCCAACTTCTCCCTCAACTTGTCCAAGACCTTTCGCTAGTTCGGGCAACACCGGCAACACCGGGAAAATTTATTTTATAAAGAGGTAATTATTTAAACACAAAAAAGTCCAGCCTTTTAGATAAAGGTCGGACCTTTTTGTTTTCTTAAAGAAGTTTAATTTGTTTATCCCGTTAGAAGCAAAATCCCGAGACTTGCCTAACGAATACTAGATTTTTACTGTGGAAAATATTGTAACGCGGAGCTGAATCCTCGCTCGCCAAGCTTCTAACGGGACTTGTCGGCAGGATAATCAAAACCCAAATGCTCATATGCGCGCGGAGTTGCGACGCGACCGCGTGGCGTGCGTTCTATTAGACCTAGTTGCATCAAATATGGCTCATTAACTTCTTCAATAGTTGAGACCTCTTCCGAGAGAGCGGCCGCAATAGTGGAAAGTCCAACAGGTCCGCCGTTATATTTATCAATAATTACTTCCAAGATTTTTCTGTCGAGCGCCGTCAAGCCAAATTCATCAATTTCGAGGAGCGCAAGGGCTTCTGCGACGAATTTTGCCGACAAATCTCCGCGTTCTACTTGCGCAAAATCGCGAGCTCGTTTCAAAAGATAGTTTGCGGTGCGTGGAGTCGAGCGACTTCTCTTTGCAATCTCTTTCGCCGCTTCGTTTGAAAGAGGAATTCCCAAAATTTTTGCGGAACGTTTAATAATTTTTTCGATTTCTTCGTTTGTATAAAATTCCAACCTAAAAGTTCCTCCGGAAAAACGTGAACGCAGTGGCGCGGACAGAAGTGCAACGCGAGTAGTCGCCGCAATCAAAGTGAACGGAGGCAAATCGAGCTGTATGATGCGAGCGCTTGGTCCTTTCCCGATAATAATATCAAGAACGCCCGATTCCATAGCGGGGTAGAGAACTTCCTCTATCATTTTATTCAGTCGATGAATCTCATCTATGAAAAGAACATCTCCCGGAGAAAGATTGGTCAAAATAGACGCCAAATCACCGACTTTTTCTATCGCCGGACCCGAGGTATTTTTAATTTGACAGCCCATTTCCTTTGCTATAAGATGCGCCAGGGTTGTTTTTCCGAGTCCTGGCGGACCATAAAAAAGAAGATGTTCTGGTGGATGTTCTCGCTCCCTCGCAGCTTGAAGTAAAATCTTTAAATTCTTCTTAATTGTCTCTTGCCCTACATAATCCTCGAAACGACCAGGGCGAAGAGCCTGTTCAATAGAGGAAAATTCCTGAGAAATGCCTTTGTTTTCAGGGGATTTTTCAGAATTATGGAGTTTTTTGGGGGAGGGGCTTGACATAAAAATTGTTTCGTGCTAGGATAGATTCATAGATGGCAAACGGGCCATCTCTGTTTTTTTCAAAAAGATCCTGTATATAAGCCTCTTATGGTTGGGTCCTTCGGGGCTCACATGGTTGTGGACGAGGACGTTTCGGTACTTCGCTTTACGCGCTGACCACTGAAACTATCCTTAGACCGCTTCTTCACCCGATTCCTTGTTGAGTTGGGAACCACTAGGGGTTTATATATTGGATTTTTTTGTTTTCAACCCTATTCGCTTTGTTTAATAGTATCGGGTTTCAGCTCAAATAACAAATCTCAGGGAGGACGGTCCTCCCTGAGATTTTTAGTAATGATTATTCTGCCTCAAGGTCTATTGTGCGCTCCACTTCGTCGAACGAAGTTATCCCTGAAAGTATTTTTTCAATTCCGTCTTCACGCATATTCAAAGTTTCTTGTTTTTTTGCAGCCTCGCGAACCTCTCGCTCACTTGGAATGCCGTCGAGAAGCTTTTCTATCTTTGCATCCATAAGTATTGCTTCAAAAATACCAATTCGTCCTCTGTAGCCGGTTCCATTACACTTGTCGCACCCAACCGCTCGCCAAATTTTCTTTGTTTGAACCTCGGTTCCAGTTTTTTCTTTGATTACGAGAGCAACTTCATCAATAATTTTCTTTTCACGCGCGTTTGGAGCATCTTCTTTCCTGCAAACAAGGCAAAGTTTACGAGCAAGACGCTGGGCGAGGGCAACCGTGAGTGACGAGCCGATAATTTTTGGCGTTACTCCGAGGTCAATCAATCGAGGAATCGTACCAGCGGCGGTATTTGTGTGGAGTGTCGAGAAAACCATATGCCCAGTGAGAGAAGCATTGATGGCAATCTTTGCCGTCTCGCCATCTCGGATTTCACCAATCATTATTACGTCCGGATCTTGACGTACTGCAGCGCGAAGTCCTTCCAAAAATGTATATCCCTTGTCAGAGTCAACTTGCGTTTGAGAAACGCCCTTTAGGTGGTACTCAATAGGGTCTTCAATGGTCATCATTTTTATCTCCTCTGAATAAACTTTTTTCATAAAGACATACAGAGTTGTAGTTTTACCAGAGCCGGTAGGACCGGTGTTCAAAATCATTCCATGTGGCTTTTGTATCTCACGTTCCATTATTGCAAGCAAACGGGGGCTCATTCCGAGGTCTTCCAAAGTGATATTTAGTGATTGTGGGTTCAAAAGTCGCATAACGATGCCTTCGCCGTACGCGCTCGGAATTACAGAGACACGAATTTCAATCTCAAGGTCAGATATTTTAATACTAAAACGTCCATCCTGACTTTCTGTGCCGATATTTAGCTTAAGTCCGGAGAGAAGTTTGATGCGTGAACTAAAAAGATGATAAATAGAAAGCGGGAGAATTCCAACATCATGCAAAACGCCGTCCATTCGATAGCGTAGGCGGATTTCATTTTCTGTTGGCTCGATGTGAATGTCTGACGCGCCGATTCCTATCGCTCCGGCGAGGATAGCGGAGAAAATTTTTGAAACATTGCGTGAATCTTTGGACTCAAAAACGTTTTTGAGTTCTTTTTGCACGTCCGAAAGTGTTTTGAAGTGGTCAACCAAATTTTTCATACTTTCGCCCGAAATATCAATGAGCCCTGCCTCGCTTTTTGTGGAACCAGACAAATCTTTATATTGATTCCAAATTTTTTCCAAACTTGCGTGTGAGGCAAGGTAAAGCTCTACTATATAACCACGTCCTTCTAGGTAGGAGAGAGCTTCTTTGGTTTTTGGATCTATTGGAGAAAATATTGCAATCCTAACTTTTTTGCCTGTGAGTTGAAATGGACCCATCATTGCATCGCGCGCGGTCTCTTCTTTGATAATCTCAAGAGCAGAAGCATCGATAGGAACTGTTGCTAGGTTTATGTATGGAATGTCATACTTTCCAGACATTATCTGCAAAAAATCCTCCTCTTCTTGTTTGCGAAGAGTGGCAAATTGCTCGTCTTTGTTTGTTTCATCAAATTGAACCATATTTATCATTGTAGTATAGCAGAATAAATCAAACAGGGCATCAGTTAGAGTGGGTTTGGCGCTACCCCTTGACTTATATCACTTTTTGTGCTATCTTTGTCCTTAGTTGTACAAACACTGCCATTTGGCAGATTCATACCCACATACATACTTATGCGTACGGTTATTTTCTCCACCGGCCTTTTTGTAGCCATTGGGCTTTCTTTCTCTCTCCCCGTAGTGGCACATGCTACAGGCGGAGAAAGCATTTCTGTTTACGACACAAAGAGCAGAGCGGAAGAAGGAATTCGTCGATGCACCCTGACCGTGAAGGTCCCGCTTTCCAAGCTCTCGCTTGCCGAGAAGCCATCGCAGAACATTGCGGTGACCATCGCCGCGAAAGACGGCGTTACTCCCAAATGGGTGACTATACTAATCGATGGAAAAATGTTCCGCGCCCGCCCCTTTTGGGAATGGCACCGGTTCCATCTCTCTCCTTCGGACAGAAGGATTGTTGTCGAGGTCTCTGACGTGCTCAAGGGTTACAAGCCCTCACGGCGACAGAAGAACCTTGAGGTCTCCATTCAATTGGAGCTAAGCGACGGCGCCAGCATCGAGGGTTTTGATAACCTGAAGATTCTGGATTACCGAAGCCTCGAGAATTGATAAATTTGGCACTCGCGTAGTCATGTAGTAAGAAAATATCAAAACACCCAAGCGGGGTTCAAATAGTACGAAGGGTATACAAAAACAAAAACACTTAGCGAGCTTGGTCCGTTAGGTGTTTTTTTATTTGCCACCACCCCGCTGGGTTTGTTTGCCTCCATTGACTTTTCTGTGTTTTATGCTAAAAAGAAAGCCGGCTAACACAAGTTCTTTACAACTCTTTTTCACTTCTTTCCCCAATACTCTATGCCTTTAAGTAAATCTGACAAGGTTTTTCTCTTTGTTGGAGCAATTCTTGTGGTGTTGTTCTTCGCAGTCTTGGTTTTGTTTAAGTTTGGTGTTGTCGGCGCAAAAGCAGCGACTCTTGCCCAAGATTCCAAAGCAAATACAGGCGCAGGCGCGCTTTTGGTTGCCGACACAGAGTCGAGCGACCCGTTGTTCTCAAAAAGTTCTTCTGGCTCGTTCCCAGAATACATAAAAGTTACACATACTTGTAACTGGGAATGGGTCGGAGATTGTGTTATCGCAAGAACCGGTCCGGGCGACGAATACCCACATGTGACGCTTCTTAATGAAGCAGGAAGACTTAGAAATGGAGCATCATTCCATGTACTTGCATCGGCAAAAGCAAAGGATGACTCCACTTGGTATCAGTTGGAGGTTTCATCTGCATACGGGCGAATCGTAAGCAAATGGTATGTTAGAGCCGACCAAGTTGAAGAAAAGATATACTCCAGAATAGATCCTGAAAATGACGACATAAAAAATATCAGAGTAAATATTGGAGAACAAGCAATCTATTTTTTGGAAGGGGACAACCTTATAAAGTCCTCGCTCATCTCAACAGGAAGAAACGACAGTACCCCGCGAGGACAGTTCTACATATCAAAGAAATATCCAGTTAGACTTATGGAGAATCTTCCTAAAAAAGGAGGTCTGCCGTATACATATTTTGTTCCGGATGCTCAGCAATTTTCTTCGACGTCAGAAGGATATGGTTACTATTTGCATGCGGCGCTTTGGCACAATGATTTTGGAAAGACATATTCTCATGGATGCATTAACCTGCCTCCTGATGTTGCCGAATGGGCTTACGACTGGACATCTGGAAGTGGAACCTCCGTGTTCATTAAGTAATCAAGGAGGAAGAGGAGAAGCAGGGCCGGCGTACCACGGATACGTCGGCCCTTTTTGATATTGCATTGAACATTTTTAATAGGTGTGGTAGAACGAATCCAGAAGTTCTTCTATTTTCTCCCCACATTTCGTATGACAACAACTCAAGATGTCGCTACTTGTACTGACGATGAATTTTCTATAATTTTAGCAGAGCTCAAAGACCCCGGAGACGCCCCGAATCTTTTGAGAGAAGCTTATGGAAACAAAAATCGTCAGTCGCGGATTCTTAAAAGGTGGAACAAACTCTCACACATTGAGTTATCCAAGGCTCCTTTAGAGAGAGGGCCACTGATAAGAGTTTTTGATAGGTGTCCTCCCGTAGGCACATCGCGAGAAGCTACTAAGGAAAAAATAAACGAGGTGGCATGGCGAAGTGCCAACAACGCAGACGGCCAACAACAGGGAGCATCTGTTAGGAATATGCCTGGAAGTAGGCAAGCCGGAAACGCGAGCCCTCCAAACAGCGCATCCTATCCGCCACTCTGGTTTTATTTGTTGTGCGTCGTGGCGATTGTCGCATTTGCCCTTTTTGTTAAGGCACTTGTTGGGTGGAACTTGCGTTAACTTGTGCCAAGAACAAAGTAATAGCCACTCCTTCACACGTGGGGTGGCTTTTTCTATACCCGTTGACATTTTATAGTTTCGTGGTATTTATGTAGGTAAGCGAACTGTTCTTTACTTCTTTCTTTCCCCCCATTTTCTATGGCGCACCCTGATGGTCCAGAAGTTTGCCCCTCTTGTATCGCTGGTCGGCGCGAAGCTCCCAGTCCCGCTGTGAGTAAAATGCGACAAGAATCTTTGTTGAACGCTACGAGAAAATGGGAGGCGCGCAAATTTCAACAAACAAAAGAAAGACAGGAATGCATAAAGCGTAAGTGCGGAGTACGCTAATCAAAGCAGGGAATCATCGGCAGGACCGGACAACACAGTTTACTGTGAAGTCCGGTCTTTTTTGTATCACTTGACTTTTTATATTCTTGTGGTATTTTTGCAAACAAGTAGTCCTTTTTATTCATTTCCCCTTATCTTACTATGGTCGCAATAGATGGAACTGGAACTAGTTCGTCGGCAAACCCAAATGCTCAACATCCCGATATTGCAAGACTCGAAAGGGAATGGCAGTTCAGAAAGAAAAAGATGTGGGGCACGATAAGGATGATCGCATGGATATTATTTGCGGTCTTTACCTTAACCGCATTGCCGGCCGCCCTACTTCTTGGGGCAGCAGTGCACTCTGTGGTGCCGATTCTGATAGTCCTTGGGATTATCGGGGTTTGTGTCTGGAGATTTGTGGTCAACTACAGAAATAACTAACAAGATTGCCACAACCATCAACACCCTATTCATAGAATAGGGTGTTTTTTGTACCTATTGACATTTTTGTTGATTATGATACAGTTCTAGTCAGATAAAGACCTTTGCAAATTCGTTCGAAGTTCGCCAAAGCCAAGAGAAGCTTGATAGATAAGCTTTTGCTGGCTTTGGCGAATAGGCACTTATGTCTCCACCGAAGCGCATATTTACTTCCTTCCCCAATACAAATATGCAAACACAAATTCTTGCCTGGCTCTTCAAAGACCGTGGCATAGTTGTTAAATGGTTTTCTGCCCTGACTACCACACTTTCAAAAATGTTTGACCTCGTGGCCACTACATTTTCAAAAGTGTCTGAGTTGGCTTGGTGGGCACTGGCCTTGGCGCTTGTCGTTCTGACCGGCGTGGCAACATTTTCTCTCTACGTTGGCGCAGCCGTCGTCGGCATATTGCTAATCGTGCTCGTAGCTACTGCCAAATCGGGACTCGGAATGATTCAGACTCTCGGAGGGGCAATAAGCAACGCGGGACACAACAGCGATTTCGCCAGCGCGGATGATATTTCTTCGGACGACGAAGAAGTTCCGCTCGAAGACAATGCCGACGCGAACGATGATGAAATAGACGACGAACCAAATGATGGTATGCGACGTGCCGCCGAAAGGGGAGCACTCGCTGCCGGATTTAGAAGTCGTCGGATTTCTAGATAACTTCAAAAAATTGTGCTTCAGGGACCTCGCTTCGGCTTGGTCCCTTTCTGTTTTTACCCCTTGACATTTCCTGTATATATGCTATACTCTTAATAGTTAGTCAAAAAGCTCTTTTATTTCCTACCTTTTCCAAACAAACAGTATGGAAAACACACAAAAAGTCGTTCTTGCTGTTTTAATTCCAGCGAGCTGCGTTTCTTCATTTATTCTTGGAGTATTCACAGACTCAAACGAATTTCTCAGTATGGCGATACTTCTTTCTCTCCTTACTTTTCTCATCGCTTGCTCGACTGCGCAAATAGTCGAGGCGGTCTCGAAGATTGTGAAATTGGTGAAAGCAAAAATTCACCTTTCCAAGATCGTCAAAAGAATTCAAGCGATGAACCCAGAGTACCAAGAATGCCTCGAAGTTATGGAGGCAAGAAAAGCAAATTACGCTGTTTATTGGAAAATGTTGAGTCAAATCTGATTCACATATCAACCGATAACGGCAATACAAAAACAAAAAGACCATACACCGAGGTGTTGGTCTTTTTTCATATCAGCTCAATTCTTTTTCTTGGCTTGCTTCGCCTGTAATGAACCAATGCGCGCCAACGTCTTTTAGGGAAGAGAGAATTAACCCCTTGACTTTTTCTTGGGAGTATGCTACACTAGCACTTAGATAAGTTAAATATGCTCTTTGAAGTTTTGTGGGCTCGTCATAGCCAAAAGATGCTTAATTAGAGCTTGAAATATAGGCATTTGTTGGCTATGACGACGCCACCTAAACCCTCCGGGTTTTCGTCTCCATAGTATTGGAAGAAGATATTCTTTCCTTTCCCTCAAATTTTCCCCCCAATCCTATGGCAAACGATAACCCAGTGGTCCTTCATTTGAATCGCAAGTTGGTAAAATTCTTTGTATGGATTGTCGCGATTGCGATAATCCTTTGGCTCCTTTGGCCCTTCTTTAAGGTCATCTGTGTGAAGTACAAAGGAGAGCTAACTATCGGAGTCAATACTCCGTGCGTTAATTGCGAAGTGAAGAAAGAAGAGCCGAAGCCACAAAAAAAGACCTATCCTGCTAAGCAGGTAGCATCTCAACCAGCACCAGCTCCTGTGCCAGAGGAGCCAACTTGGTTCGGTAGCCCCATTCCTCTTCCTGTGGTTGTGAAGAAGCTGGAACCGGTACGAACATATCGACGATATGTTCCGCCCTATAGGCCTTCTTATCCATACAGACCGCCCTACCGTGAGCCCGAAATTGTGCAACGGTTTTACGATACGACCATTCATAATGGACCGTACCAACCATCGGCGCAACCGGCATCAACGTCGACTACTGTGAATGTGCAGCAGACAACGGTTATAAGCAACACCATCTCTGCACAACCAACACAGCCGACGCCGGCACAACAGCCTCCAGTAGGGATTACAAACAACGGGTCTACAGGGAATCCAAACACCGCAGTTGGAGCTAGTGGAATTACGAACGGAGCAACTACGGGAACGTCACAGCCCCCAGCGGGAATTACGGGTCAAGGAAATGGTTCAACCGCGAACCAAAATGGTAGTTGGACATTCCACGAGTAACTTTACGGGAAAAGGCAAGTAGTCGATTAAGCCTAGAAACTTAATCGACTACTTGACCCGCTCCTGTATTTTTTAAAGTTATGAACCATGGTTCATAGTTTTAAAAAGTAAATTTAAGCAGCACTTGACTAAATTTACATTTGTGATATAATATAACTTATAGTTATTAGATATCAAATTTGTTCTTTATTAGCAACATTATTAGCAATTATCAAAAACCCCCGCTATGCGGGACCAAAAATTATATGAATATAAATAACATCAAATATTTTGCACTCACTCTTGCGACAATTGTCGGAGTTTTTGCGAGTGCAGGTTTTGTTTCTGCGCAGAACGTTATCGGAAGCTGTACGACAGCAACCCTTAACGGTACTGTTATAACGCATGGAAACACAACCAATGCGTGGTTTGAAATGTCAGCAAGCCAAAGCAGGGTAGACTCTGGTACTGCATCTAGAACACCGACACAAACTTTTGCCTCGGACTCAAGTATGAGCCAGTTTGTTGACGGTCTTACCGCAAATACCACTTATTATTACAGAATCGTTGTTTCAAATTCTGTGGGTACGAGCAATGGCGCAACAGTTTCGTTCACAACAGCTTCTTGCGGTGGGGGATATGTTAATCCTACTTACACTCTTCCTTCCGTCTCAACCTACAGCGCAAACAATGTTAGCGCTAACTCTGCCGACTTCTCGGGTTATGTGAACACGAACGGTTCATCTGACACCTATCGTTGGTTTGAGTGGGGTTCTACTTCTTACACAGGAGGTTTTACTCAGACACAACAGTACAGCCAGGGTGGATCTAGTGGAACTTTCTCCGCATCCGTTTATAACTTGGCGCCAAACACTGTTTACTATTTCCGAGCTGCTGCACGCAACAGTCAGGGAACAGTTTACGGAAACGTTGTGTCATTTACGACATCTGGCCAGTACTACAATAATTACAACAACGTAATATACAACAACAATACTGTTGGTGTTCCAGTTGTGACTATTTCTGCAGATCAGACAGTTGTTCGTTACGGTGGAGACACTACTATCCGCTTGTCTGTTGTTAATGCAAGTTCATGTGTTGCAACAGGTGGTTCTAACGGCTGGGCCGGAACACGCAATACCGGAGTATCTAGTTTCCTCACAGGAGCTTTGACTTCGAGTACGGTTTATACAATCACTTGTACCAACGCTAATGGCTCAACAACCAATTCCGCTACAGTGAGTGTTCAAAATCCTACTACAACGGTAACGACAGTAGTACCTACTAACACAGTTAGAAATGTGACCACAGTTGTTACTCGCGCAATAGGAACCCAGTCTCTCATATCTCTATCAATCGATGGCGGCACAGAAGCTCTTTCTGCAGGCGAAAAGCGCACATACAAAATTACTTGGACGAACGACAGTGCACAAACCCTCTCGAATGTTGTTCTTCGTGTAGTATTTCCACAGTCAATGACATTTGACAGTACAACTACAGGCGCATTTAGCGCAACTGACAATACTGTGACTGTAGACTTGAAGTCTTTGAACGCCGGCGAAACAGGAACAATGTCTGTTACAGGCGTTGCATACAATTCTCTTAAGTCTGGTGAACTTGTGGTTGTAACCGCTAACATCGTTTACACTGATACCAAAGGTCTTCAGGGCTCTACAACCGCATATATAACTCATCGCGGAGCTGGCGGTGCGGTCTTGGGCGCAAGTATCTTTGGAGCAGGTTCATTCCTTCCAACGACACTCGTCGGATGGTTGCTCCTCTTCATCCTCGTTCTTGCAATCGTTCTTCTTGTCGACTATTACTATGGTCGCAGGAGAGAGCGAACAGAATCTTGGACAAAGACAGAAACCAGCGGTCCTGTTGCCAAATAATATTTTCAACAAATACAAAAAGTGCCCAGCGTCAAAATGACGCCGGGCATTTTTTGTATTTTTTATAACGATTTTTCATCGTTTTCAAGCTTTTTCGCAAAGTGGTAAGATAGAGTTATGATTCTAGGAAATTCTACAGAAGTAAAGAGTTTGGTGGAATTGCGCGCTTTGGCGGTAAAGTTTTTGGACGGAATTGCCAAAAACGAGGCAAATAAAGGGGCAACAGTTGTTTGTATGTCTGGGGATTTGGGTGCTGGAAAAACCGCGTTTGTAAAGTGTGTGGCTAGCGTTCTTGGTATCACCGATGTGGTGACGAGCCCGACTTTTGTTCTCGAGAAGATTTATACCATTCCTGCCGGCTCTGTTGTTGGCACTCGTTTTTCAAAATTAATTCACATTGACGCATATCGTTTGAGAAGTGGCAAAGAAACAAGCGCTCTTGGTTTTGATGAAATCATTGCAGATAAAAATAATATTGTTTTTATCGAATGGCCGGAAAATATTCATGACGCACTGCCAAAAGAAGTAATCAATCTATCTTTTTCTTATGTCGACGGAAATGTGCGACGTGTTGAGGAAAGAATTAGCAGGTAATAGTATTATGGCAAAGAAAGATACTCGGAAAACTCTCATACTGCTGGATGCCCATGCGATTCTTCACCGCGCCTATCACGCGCTTCCGGGGTTTGCTACGAGCTCTGGTGAACCGACCGGAGCCTTGTACGGTCTATCTACGATGATTATGAAGATTGTGAAGGACCTAAAGCCCGACTATATTGCAGGATGTTTTGACCTTCCACAACCGACATTTCGTCACGAGGCCTACGAGGCGTACAAACTTGGGCGAGCAAAAGCAGAAGACGATTTAGTTCATCAGATAAAACGCGCGCGGGATGTTTTTGAAGCACTTAGCATTCCGCAGTACGAGCTTGTGGGTTTTGAAGCCGATGATCTACTCGCAACTATTGTTGAAAAGGTAAAAAATAAAAAAGATTTACGTGTGATTATTGCATCCGGAGATATGGATACGCTTCAGCTTGTCGAGGACGATCGCGTACTAGTTTACACACTGAAAAAGGGAATTAACGACACAATTTTGTACGACGAAGAGGCGGTTGTCGCGCGTTTTGGATTTCCACCGAAACTTTTACCCGACTACAAAGGACTTCGCGGAGATCCGTCCGACAATATTATCGGAATTAAAGGTATTGGAGAAAAAACCGCGACTATTCTTATCACAAAATTTGGAACCATTGAAAATATTTATAAAAAATTAAAGAAAAGTCCGGAAGATTTTAAAAAAGTTGGTCTTACCGCGCGCATCATAGACCTTTTGCGCGAAGGGGAAGAGGAGGCGCTCTTTTCTAAAACACTTGCGACCGTGCGTCGCGATGCGCCGATAGAATTTTCTCTTCCTCCGAAAGTATGGAGAGAAAACTTTGACCACGCAAAAGTAGAAAAGCTTTTTGCAGAGCTGGAATTCCGCGCGCTTCGTGATCGCCTGCACGACCTTTTGGGAATTGACCGACCTACATCGCTTTTTGGTTCTGAAGAAAAGAAATCCGAACCGGAACCAGACCCTGCGGACTTTAAACATGCGCAAATTGCTCTTTGGATACTAAACTCCGACCTCACTACTCCTTCACTTGAAGATATTTTGCACCATACGCAAAAGACAAAATTCGAAGACGCGTTTGTTGCTCTAAAAGAAGAAGTTAAAAAGAAAGGTCTTTCTTCTGTGGTCGACGATATTGAGTTACCACTCATTCCTATTATTGAAAAAGCGCAAAATTATGGAATCTTGGTGGATACAAAGCATCTCGCAAAACTTTCGAAGGATTATCACAAAACTCTTGATGAAATTACTGCTCGCATTTACAAACTTGCCGGAGAAGAATTTAACATAAATTCTCCAAAACAATTGGGGGAAGTTCTTTTTGACAAACTTAAGCTCGCAACAAAAGGACTCAAAAAAACAGAAGGTGGAGCAAGATCAACTCGCGAATCTGAACTTGCTAAACTTCGCGGAGTGCATCCTGTTGTTGATGAGATTTTGTCTTATCGCGAAATACAGAAACTTCTTTCGACCTACATAGACAATCTTCCGCACTTGATTGGTGACGATGGGCGTTTGCACACTACTTTGAATCAAGCTGGCACGACAACGGGCCGAATGTCGTCTTCAAACCCAAATCTTCAGAACATTCCTGCGCGAAGTGAAATGGGTTCTGCAATCAGAAGCGCTTTTATAGCTCCGAAAGGTTCAACTTTACTTGCTTTCGATTACTCACAGATTGAAATGCGTGTTCTTGCGGCTCTTTCGAAAGACCCAAACCTCATTGAAATATTTAAAACAGGAAAAGATGTGCATACTTCTGTCGCGGCGCGCGTTTTTAAAGTTTCCGAAAAAGATGTAACCCCTGAAATGCGTCGTCGAGCAAAAGTTATCAACTTTGGGATTGTTTACGGCATGGGGGTAAATGCCCTCAAAGACAATTTGGGATCGACGCGCGCCGAAGCACAAGAATTTTATGATAGTTATTTCATAACGTTTCCAAAAATCGCAAAATATTTTGAAGATGTGAAATCTGGCGCAAAGAAAGACGGCTTCACGACCACGCATTTTGGCAGACGACGCTTTTTTGCCGGAATTAAGTCCGCAATTCCGTATATTCGAGCAAGCGCAGAAAGAATGGCGATGAATGCGCCACTTCAGGGGACAGCCGCGGACATTATCAAGATTGCTATGAAAAAAGCCGAAAATGCCCTTGCAAAAGCTAAGCTTTCTGGAGAAGCGCACCTACTTCTCCAAATTCATGACGAGCTTCTCTATGAAGTTTTGGACGGAGCCCTCTCAAAAGTGGAAGGTATTGTAAAAAAAGCAATGGAAGGCACCACAGAATTTGCAGTGCCAATTACCGTAAGTATCAAGAAAGGTCCACGCTGGGGCGAGATGGAAGTTGTGAAATAATATGATTTATTTAATTTACGGAAACGACAGAGCTAAAGGGCTGGCTAAATTTCAATCCATTCGTGAAAAGCTTGTGAAGAATGGTACGCAGGTAGAAACTATCAAAGAGGGAAGTATCTCCGGAGCAATGCTCGACGAAATTGGAACTGCGCGAGGACTTTTCGATAAATCCACGCTTTTTATTTTTGAAAGTATTTTAGAGAAAAAGACAGAGCAAGAATTGCTCGCATCCTATGCGGAAGTGCTAGAAAAATCCGCAAACAGCTTTTTAGTATTCGAGCCGTCTTTCGACAAAGAGCTTGTGAAAGAAGTTTCAAAATATGTGACAGAAATTATTGAATGTAGCGCTAAAAAATTTGATGCTCGTCCGGCATTTAACATTTTTTCTTTGGGTGACGCGCTTGGTAAACGAAATAAAAAAGAACTCTGGGTTTTGTTTCAACAGGCGGTGTCTGCTGGAGCTACACCAGAAGAAATAGCTGGTACGCTATTTTGGTCTGTAAAAAATATGGCGCTTATTAAAATGGCGGAGCCGAGAGATGACGCGGGGCTCAACCCGTTTGTAGCAAAAAAAACTCGCACATTTGCTAAAAATTATTCTGAAAAAGAAATTGCTGACCTTTCGCGCAATCTTATGGCGCTTTACCACGAAGCGCATCGAGGAGGAGAGCCGATGAACATCGCTCTTGAAAAATTTATTTTAAGTTTGAATTAAAAAAAGCCCACAGAGCGCGGACTTTTTTGGGCTCAACTTCATATTGAAGGAGCAAAATGTGCTAAAAGATCTTTTGCTTTAGAATTTTTAGATTTTTACTGTTGTGGCGCAGTATATCGCGCAAAGTACTTTTTGTGTTCGGAAACAAAATTCCAGCTTGGAAGGTCAATGGGTTTGACCACACCTTAAAAATTTATGAACACTTTCTTATCTACACGCATTATACTTCTTTTGGCTGTTGACGCCAAGGGAGAGGTGTGGATTTTTACAAAAAAGCCTTATCTGTGCTAGACTTCCAACCATGTCAGTAAAAGCTAAAAAGGGGGGAAATTTCGGGGTCTTGGGGCCAGAAGGGTCGTATTCTCACGAAGCCAGCATTCAGTATGACAAAAATATACGACCAATCTTTTTTGATACCATAGGAGGAATTATCGACGCCATTGCAAACGGAAAACTTTCTCAAGCAATTCTCCCGCTTGAAAATTCTATACACGGAACAGTTTTGGAAACTTTGGACGGAATCTTTCACAACAAATTAAAAATTATTGAGGAATCAATTGTTGATATTCGCCACGCACTTGCTGGAGTAGAGAGAATTGTTTCTCCAAAGAATATAGATTTTATTTATTCTCACTCGCAAGCTCTCGCCCAGTCCGCAAGATATCTAAAAAAACATTACCCAAAGGCGAAACTCGTTTTGACTGAAAGCACTTCAGCGTCATTCAAAAAAATAAAAGATGAACAGTTGAAGAATGCTCTTGCAATAGGGCCGAAGCTTGGAGCAAAAATTTATAATTTGAATATTCTTGCTGAAGATATTCAAGATGAAAAAAATAATCAAACGCGTTTCGCGATTGTTTCCAAGGTTTCAAAAACAAAGAAAATTCTTCCGTACATATTGCTTGTGATCGCCCCAACAAAAGATAGGCCAGGACTTCTATATGACATCCTTGCAGTATTCAAAGACAATAATGTGAACCTTGCGAAACTCGAATCGCGCCCAACGAGGAATAAGCTCGGCTCTTACATTTTTTATATAAAAGCGGAGATATCTGGTAAGGATAAAAAGGCAAAAGGAATCCTTAAAAAATTGAATAAGTTTGGAAAGGTGACAGTGATGACAAACTAAAAAAAGTTCAGGTGTTTAGTAGTTTAAAAAATGCTTAAAATATTTAAGCATTTTTTAAACCATGAAGAGATTATGAAGATTTTCACTTGACTCGATACTTCCTCTAAGTAAAATAATTTATGCTCGTAATAAATATTATAAGTTAATTAATATTATAAATATGCGTAATTATTTTATTTTTAATTTATTCTTTATTCCATTAATTTTTGCTTTGCCAGTTTACGCAGAAATTTCAAAGCCTGATATACAAACATACAATACTGCAACCAGCTCAACGGTTATTATTAAAGCCCCATCTGGCTATAAAAGCCAAGTAGTTTCGACTTATGACGGAGATCAGTTTCATACTACAGCAACATCCACTCCTTTAACGGACGAAGATATACAACAAATGAGAGAAAATACGCAGGCACAAATATCTGCGATGCAAAAAATGTTTGAATACCAAGAAGCGATGTTGAGAGAGCAAAGAAAAATGTTCGAAAGTATTTGGGGTGACGATTTTGATGTTGTTGTTCCAGTTGAAAAAGTCCAAAAATCAAATAGCGCACCAAAAACTCCCAAGAAAGTTCCGGCCGTAAGTACATCCACTCCTCCTAGCATAATATCTGCCACAGCTACGCCGACACCAGAGATAACAGAGCCGACCAGATCGGAAGAGCACACG
>JAQTPS010000036.1 GCA_028712595.1 Minisyncoccota bacterium
GCTCAATGCCTCTTTCCAGCCCGTCTTTTCAAACAAAGCGTCAAACTGAAGCTTGTTCAAGATGCCGGCGATTAACTTTCCGATCCAGATGGCAATAAACCAGCCCAGAACGAAAATAATGATTGCAGCCAAGAGGTTGGGAAGAAACAAAAGTATGTTTTCCCAAGCGCCTTGCAAGGCCTGCGTGGTGATTAGTGACCAATCCTGTATCATATGTTTTTCCACTTTCCTCGCGCTTTGCCAAATCAAAAAAGATAAGGAAAACAAGGAAAAAATGGACGTTATATTGGTTTGAAACCATTATACCACAAGGAGTTTGATGCGCAACAAAGTTATCAACAGGGCTTCTTTATTTCCAATTCCCTGACCGAGAGGAACATGAAAAAGCCCAAAAGGATAAAAGTATTCAAAGGAACCAGCCAGAAAGGATATTCGTGCCCGAAGCTCTCCAGAACCATCATCATGCCTAACAAACCGATTGAATACATCGCCCCGTTCTTCAGATAAGCATACTTGCTGATAGTGTCTATTCCTTTAAGAGTCAGCTCCCTGACGATAATAGCGCCCAAGCCGTTGCCGATTATAATCAAAGGAATGGACATGGTAAAAGCGAAAGCTCCGATAACTCCGTCAATAGAAAAAGAAGCGTCCAAAACTTCCAGATAAAGAATCTTGCTCCAAGCGCTCATATGGCCCGACATTAATTCTTTTTCTTTTTCTTCCGCGTTCTTTTTAAAACCGTCCGTAATGAAAAAAGCCGAAACGCCTATTGTCGCGGCCAAAGCCAGGATCGGATTAATCTTTAATGTATAATAAACGATGACCGTGGTAAAAATTGAAGCGATGGCATAGAACCAAACTCCCTGTCGATTGATGAATCTTTCTATCCTGAAAACGCACTTTTTCTCTTCCAGAAACAGCCAGGACAAAAACACAAGAAAAAGATAAGAACCTCCTCCCAGAAGCAATAACGGCTTGGAAGCGTCCAAGGAATCTTTAACCAGTCCGTTGTCGGAGGAAAAAGCTGTAGAAAGCACTTCAATAATCGACAAGGAAGGGTCGGTTATCCAAATGATTAAAAAAGGCAATAATCCCCTCACCACGAATACGGCAAAGATAATGCCCCAGAACAAAAATATCTTCCTGAACTTTTCGGGCATCGTCTTTAAGACATGGGCGTTGATTATCGCATTGTCCACGCTGCTGATAACCTCAAAAAGGCAAAGACCAAAAACTATTACCAATATTTCTAAAATCACCATATGCGGTTATCATACCAAAAGATAGAGAATAAAAAAAGAGCCAATGGGCCTTAAAATGTGAGGGCCCGTAGAAATTATTATCCTACGGGACCTTGTTCTTCTATACCAAGCGGGAGTGGGCTGTAACCAGCCGACCCTTCTCCTGGTTTCTCGGGAATCTTCCGGAAACCACTGGGAACCTTCACGGCTTCTCCGTCTATATACAAAATTGCTGACATACTATCTAAATAGTAACATATATATTTAATTTGTCAACCCGGATTTTCCCACAAACTTTTTGTTCGTTTTGCTATTATACAATCTCAAATTTCAACCGCATAAAAAAATTACGGGGGTAAAATACCTCCGTTGTCGTCGATTTTGAGAATGACCGACTTGCCCGGTTTTCTCTTATCAACGACCTCTTCAGTCCTGCCGGACCGATACTTTCTCCAATCGACAGGATCTTTTTTAAAACCGAACTTTTCAGACCACCTGTAGCAATTCTGAAGTGCTATAGAGTTGTTCCCTACTGCCCGGCCGAATAAAGCCACTAAACCGTTCTCACACCCTCGGAGATGAACCATCATTCCTTGAGAGTTGGCTGTATTGAATGGAAACCATCCGGTTCGCACGTGTAAGCGGTCCCCATTGGTGAAATTAATACTCCAATCAGTGTTTCCATCCATTTTTTCAATGCTCTCAACGTACTTTATCTCAACCATCGTGTTCCACCCTCTGAGGGGAAAATACCACGCTATAAATATCTTGTCAAACGAAAAACACCCTTGCGGATGTTTTCTCTTGTGGATCAAAGTTTTGCAAGGTTTCGGATAAAAAAATCACGCCCAACAAAACTATAATAAAAAAATAGTTCGCCAGCTATTGTAGCGAACCTTTGTAAATCGGAATGCGAGTTATCGGACACTAAGCGTTGTGCCAGAATACTCCAGACCCTTCGGCTCAATGACGACCCTTTTTTCGCTGCTCCGCTCAATGTGTCCAGCGCAAAGCGCATGGAATTCATGCGAAGCGGCGATCTTGAGAACCTCGTTGACGTCGTCTCCTGAAACATATAGTGCAAAACCCGCACCCATGTTTAAGTTACCGTACGCCTCCGCATCGTCCACCGGGCCTTTCTTCTGCAAAAAGTCGAATATCGGAAGTTGCTTTGGCAGTTGCTCGATGATGTACGCAAATGGCTGCGGGGCGCGCATGAGCTTGCGCCAGCCGTGACCCGTAATATTCACGGCATAGTGAATGTTCACGCCACGATTGAGGCAATCCTCAACGAAACCGACATAGATGTGCGTAGCGTCGAGAAGCGCCTCGCCATACATTCGCCCATCGCCGAGATGAGTGAGGTAGCCGTTAGGCAGCTTGTCGGCAATCTTTCGAGCCATCGTGAGGCCGTTTGCATGAATGCCGGAACTCCCGATGAGAACGATCTCGTCACCTTGCTTAATGTTCTTCGCCGTAATGAGTCGATTCTTCGGCTTAATGAGGCCCATTGCCGAACCGGAAAGCACAACCGTTCCCGGCATGACAATATCCCTGAGTGTCGGGGTTTCACCGCCGCCCCAGACGCAACGAGAGAGATTGCAAGCATTCTTCCAGCCCTCAATGAGGTCGTTGCACCGCTTCTTGTCATTAAACCACTCGGAATCAGCGACGGCAAGATGCATCGCTACCGAGAGAGGAAGCGCGCCGAGCGTAATCATATCGTTCACGATCATCGCCACGGCACATTGTGCAACTTGGTCATAGTACGATTTGCCGGTAAGTCGGT
>JAQTPS010000037.1 GCA_028712595.1 Minisyncoccota bacterium
ACGTGTTGCAAAATACAACGAACTTCTTCGTATCGAGGAAGAGCTCGGAGCAAAAGCGGTATTCGCAGGCAAAGCCGCTCTCAAAGCATAAATAAAGAAAAAGATGGGCACTGAAGAAAACAAAAATGTTGTTCTGATAATTCTAGATGGCTGGGGTTACAGAGAAGATAAAAAAGATAATGCTATTGCTGCCGCAAATACTCCGGTGTTTGATTTTTTGTGGAAAAAATATCCTCACACCTTACTCGAAGCCTCTGGCCTAGCGGTTGGTTTGCCTCCGGGTCAAATGGGAAATAGCGAAGTGGGACACACGACTATCGGTGCTGGGACTACTGTTGATACAGATTTAGTTAGAATTAAAAAAAATATAGACTCTGGAGAATTTGCAAAAAATGAAGCTTTCATTTCCCTATTTGATCATGTGAAAAAAAACAATTCCATGCTTCATGTGCAAGGACTTGTTTCTGATGGAGGTGTGCATAGTCACTTTGAACATTTACTTGCATTCCTTCGAGCCGCAAAAGAAAATGGAATCAAAGATGTTGCGATTCATGTATTTACCGATGGAAGAGATGTAGCACCACAAAGCGCAAGTGGTTATATAAAAAAACTTGAAGAAGAAATAGGAAAAATTGGGATTGGATTTATTACATCAATTTCAGGAAGATTTTACGCGATGGATCGCGATAATAATTGGGATCGTTTGGAAAAAGTCGAGCAAGCACTTTTTGAATGTAAAGGAAATGTATGCACAATAAAACCAAGCTTGTATTTAGAAAATCTTTATAAAGAAGGAAAGATTGATGAGCTTCTCGAGCCAATTGTCTGCCACGGTGACAAAAAAGGCTGTGCAATAGAGCCACATGATGGAATATTTTTCTTCAACTTTCGCGCAGATCGAGCACGCATGATGACAAAGAAACTAATAGAAAAGACAGAAGGTGAAAAAGATGTGGAAATTGTAACTCTGACTGATTATGATTCTCGCTTTGAAGGAAAAGTCTCTGTTGCCTTCCCTTCTGTGAAAATCGAGACAACACTCGCAAAAGAAATTTCAAATGCAGGTTTGACCCAAGCACATATTGCAGAAACAGAAAAATTTCCGCACGCAACATATTTTTTAAACGGAGGTGTAGAAACTCCACACAAAAATGAATCTCATATTCTTCTTGAAAGTAGAAAAGATGTTCCAACTCACAATCTTGCTCCGAAAATGCGTGCAGAGGGAATCGCAGATAAAGCAATTGAAGAAATAGAAAAAGGGACAAATTTTATTTTTATAAATTTTGCAAATGCAGATATGGTTGGACACACAGCGGATGTGCCAGCAATAATAGAGGCGGTTGAAGAAACAGACAAGCAACTTGGCCGCGTAATAGATGCTTTGCAAAAAAAAGATGGAGTTGCATTTATTACAGCAGATCATGGAAACGCAGAATTAAATATTGACCAAGAAACAGGAACAAAACATACCTCTCATACAATAAATCTTGTTCCAGCGATTTTAACAAACGAAAAATACACTTTAAAAAAGGGAGGGCTTTCAGATATAACCCCAACAATTCTAAAAATTTTTGGTATTAAAAAGCCAGACATAATGAAGGGAGAATCTTTGGTGTAAAAGGTGGGAAAAAAATTGGACTAATTTTAGTTTAGCATTGATATAAAAAATATTTGCTTTGAAAAGAAATTAGTGATAATACTAGTTTAGTTTTCCTTGAAAAAGGCCGTTCTTTGATAGACCGGATATTCTTTTTTCTTGGAATACCTAAATACAACCAGAAAGACCCAATGACAGCACAAACTCTGTATCAAAAACTGGTCTTGCACAACCTCGTGAAGTGGTTGAGCAAGACTGTGGCGTTGCTTTACGTACCGCGCCACCTCATCCACGAAGTCACTTCACCAATCGCGTTCGACGAGATCGAAGAGTCTGGCGGCAAAGTCCGTCGCCCTGAGCTCGCTCTCGCCGTTCCAGACCACAACATCCCAACCGAAGGCGGGTTTGAAACAATCACGGATCCGTACTCACGGATTCAAGTGCAAACCCTCTACGACAATGCTAAAAAATGGGGCATCGAAATATACCCTATGGGACATCGCCATCAAGGCATCGTTCACATTGTCGGACCAGAACAGGGCTTCACGCTCCCAGGAACAGTTGTTGTATGCGGTGACTCGCATACGGCTACTCACGGAGCATTCGGAGCGCTTGCTTGGGGAATAGGCACATCCGAGGTTCGGCATGTGCTCGAAACAAATACCCTACCTCACACCATCCTCAAAACTCGGCGCATCCGCGTCGAAGGGACATTACCAGAAGGCACGGAAGCAAAAGACGTGATCCTCCACATCATCCGCCGACTCGGCGCAAGTGGTGGAAACGGATTCGCTTACGAGTTCGCTGGCGGTGTGATCGAAAATCTCGATGGAGAAGGTCGGGCGACGATCAGCAATATGTCAATCGAGGGAGGAGCTCGCATTGGTCTCATCGCGGTCGATGAAACCACCATCAATTGGGTTCGCCGGACACCGAAGTTTCTTGCGCTTCCGCGTGAGATGCAGGAACAGGCAATCACCTATTTCCGCACACTGAAGTCCGACGAAGGTGCGAAATTCGACGACGAAGTCGTGATTGACGGTTCTGAAATTGAACCCATGGTGACATGGGGAACCGTTTCAGACCAGTCGGTACCAATTCGAAACGGCACAGTGCCGCTTTTGAGTGACTTCCCTGACCAGAAAAAAAGGGACAGCGCGATTCATGCGCTCGGATATATGGGACTCCGCGAAGGCATGCCTATTTCGGAAATTCCCATAAAGCGAGTGTTTTTCGGTAGTTGCACAAATGGT
>JAQTPS010000004.1 GCA_028712595.1 Minisyncoccota bacterium
GAAAAAGTCCAAAAATCAAATAGCGCACCAAAAACTCCCAAGAAAGTTCCGGCCGTAAGTACATCCACTCCTCCTAGCATAATATCTGCCACAGCTACGCCGACACCAGAGATAACAGAGCCGACCCCGCAAGAGCACAAATCTTTCTTCTCGAAGATTTTGGATTTTTTGGGGTGGTAGGGAGAATAAGTCGGGGAATCTCCTACAACTCTCGGCTCGTCGCACGCCGGGAGAGGGAATCTCCCTCGACTAAACTTTTGTCGTCGCAAAAATTTGTCTGGGCACTGGCTCGTGCGCACTTGTGGTCACGAGTTACTAAGTCTGCTCGGATGAATACATCCTCCGCGGACTAAGTACTCGCGACCCCGGCTCGTGGTTTTTGATTACAAAAACATCACTGCGCCTCGCACAACTAAAAAACCTCGCGCAGGCGAGGTTTTTCTTTACGTTGTGCGCCCGGAGGGAATCGGACCCCCGACCATCTCCTTAAAAGGGAGCTGCTCTACCGACTGAGCTACGGGCGCATATTTATGAGAAAAAGAAGAGAAACCCCAAGAAGCTTTTTCTATTTTTATTAACCAAAAAATACTAACACAAAAGGTCAAAATACGGAACCCCCTGCGCCTATTTTAGACAGGCAAGTCAAAAGCGAAAGATCCTGGGCCAAGGAAAATCAACACCCCCAATACTATTGCAAGAAGAACAAAAAAGCTTGCTGTGTTCTCTGGCAATAGTTCTGGTCGTCGACGTTTGATAAAAACTGCGACGACCATGAGTACAAATCCGAGAAGGGCAACGCCTTGAGTATAGAATCCCAAGAGGAGTCCAATACCAATAATTAGTTTTGCTATTGCTACAACCCAAAAGAAAAAATTACCTGGGCGTAATCCTAGCTTGTCGAAAAAAGCAATTTCGTTTTCTCGATTACCAGAAAACTTAAGGTATGCGAAGCGTATAAAAAATAAACCAAGAGAAGCGCGAAGAATAAACGTCGCAAAGAATCCATAGCTTAGAAGTTGGGGAAAGAGACTTACTGATTGCATATATGAGATTGTAGCAAAAATAACTTTATTTTCCTACTTTTTAAATCCAAGCTTCGCAAGCTCTTCTCGCGCAACATCCGCATCGTCCCAAGGTGTTTTTGTTCCGTTCGGACCCATTATGTAGGGGTCTGTGCCCTTGCCTGTGATAATGACAGCATCGCCTTTCTTGGCGTATTTTAATCCTTTAGCGATTGCCTTCCTGCGGTCCATAATAATTTCCGCTTTCCCTTTGGGGATTCCTCCCATAATATCTGACACAATTTTTTTCGGGTCTTCGTCGTAAGGGTCTTCGTCCGTCAAAATTATTTTTTCGCAATTTTCGGATGCGACACGTCCCATAGCAGGGCGTTTCCTAGTATCACGCCCACCGCCTGTGCCACCGAGAATACAAATTTTTCTTGAGCCCTCAAAAACTCCATAAACTTTTTCAAGAGAATCGACTGTGTGCGCATAGTCAACAATAACATCGAATTCCTGCCCGGCATTTACACGCTCTACGCGCCCGCGAATACCTTTGAAATTTTGAATAGCATGACGAATGGCATCATCTGAAACACCTAGTGTTTTTGCAAATGCTATTCCCGCAAGAATATTTGAAAGGTTAAATATCCCATAAAGATGCGCTTCTAGCGGTGCTCCACCAAACATAAATACTGTTTTATTTTTCTCGAGATTGTATGGCTCGCCGTCTTTTAGAGAATAAGTCTTTTTAATATCTGCATCAAAAGCAAGGAAATCTTTTGCGTGAGGGTCGTCAGAGTTTGCAATGAGAATGCGTGGACGTTTTGGCGAAGAAGTGAGCGCCTTTGCAAGAGAAAGTTTCGCCTTTTTGTAATTTTCGAAAGAGCCGTGCGACTCTATGTGCTCGGGAGAGAGGTTGGTAAACAAAAGTGCGTCAAATTCTATAAACTTATGACGGAAAACTTTTGCCGCTTCCGAAGTCATTTCAAGAATAGCGAAGTCGCACCCCGCTTTGACTGCGCGATGCAAGAAATTTTGCACAAAGAAGCGTCCCGGCATTGTCATCTTGAAAAGATTTCGTTCTTCTTGTTCGCCTACTTTGAAACGAAGGGTTCCTGCGAGAGCTGTTTTGTAACCCGCCTCCTCGAGTATTGCGTTTACTACCTCGGCGGTGGAAGTTTTGCCCTTGGTGCCCGTTATAGCAATTACTTTTATATATCGAGAAGGAAAGCGATAAACAATCGCGCTCAAAAGCGCAAGAAAATAGTGGTATATTGGCTGGATTTTTTTGAAAAGATTGCGCGGAATTAAACGCTTTACGAAATTCAGAATTTTTTCAGCAGTGCTATTTGGTCTCATATTTGTTTATCTTTATTTTCCTAATTGTTTTAATGCTTGTTTTATACGACCACTCGTTCCTTTTATATCTCCCGGCACTTTTTTCAATGCTTCTCGCGCTTCTCTATCTGTGTATCCCATTGCGACAAGACCTTCTATCGCATCGTGCTCTTCCCTTAGCGCGCCGACTCCAGTTTCGCCCTCACCACTACCGCCAACTTTCTCGCGAAGCTCAAGAATTATTTTTTGCGCGCTCTTTGATCCAATTCCTGAAACTTTTGTAAGCGCTCCGGCATCTCCATTTGAGATTGCTTCTTTTATGTGGTCGATTGGAGCTGTATTCATTATGCCGAGCGCGGACTTTGGACCGATACCCGAGACACTGATAAGCATTTCAAAAAAATCTATCTCGTTTTCATCTTGAAATCCGTAAAGGTCTAGCGCGTCTTCTCGAACAACGAGATGAGTCCAAAGAGAAACTTTTTTGTCGGTAGTTTTACGGAGCGCTTGCAGGGTGTCGACAGTGACTCTAACTTTATAACCCACTCCGCCAACGTCGACTACGATAAAACGGTCGTTTGCGGATAATAGTGTGCCCGAAAGGTGAGATATCATTCTTCTATAGTACAGGGTTTTTCGCTATTTTGCACTTTCGTGATTTTCCTCGTAACCTATTGCAAAATCTCAGTAATAATGTATAGTATCTCCACATATGGCAATTATTCAATCAGCAAAACGCGCAATTCGTGGTTCCGAAAGGAAGCGCGTGTACAACGAACGTCGTAGCAAAGCTATGAAGGAAGTAGTAAAAGAGGTAAAAGCTCTCGCTACCGCCAAGGATAAAAAAAGCGCTCAAGCGCTCCTCGCCAAGGCCTTCAAGGCAATAGACAAGGCAGCAAAGACAAACTTTATCAAGAAAAATACAGCTTCTCGAAAAAAGTCCCGCCTTGCAAAAATGATTAAAAAGTTAGCGTAATAAAATAAAAAAACCGAGCGCCATTTTGGCGCTCGGTCTTTTTGTATATACTTATTGTATGAACAATATTATCCCAGCAGAAGCGCAAGACCTCATACAAAAAGAAGGCGCAACCGTGATAGATGTTCGTACTCCCGAAGAGTATGCATCTGGACACATACAAGGTGCAATAAATCTCAATATTCAATTTTCTAATTTTGAAGATGAACTAAAAAGGCTTGATACCCAAAAATGTTACATTGTAAATTGCCAGCACGGATTTAGGTCAAGCAGGGCATCTAAGCGAATGAAAAATCTCGGCTTCTCGAATGTGAATAATCTTTTGGGCGGATTGGATGCGTGGAGGAGTTATGGGTTGGGGGTGGAGGTTTGAATTGATCGCACTTGTGGTCACAAATATTTATTCGCCGTCGCTCATAAATTTTCTCACGGTAGGAATGCCCCCGCCTCTCGCCTCGTCGCCACTCGGCTCGGGCTAGGCGCCGGCTCATGGCCTCGCAAGCTTGCTTGGCACTCGGACGCACTTGTGGTCACAAGTTACTAAGTCTGCTCGGATGATTACACCCTGCGCGGACTAAGTACTCGCGACCCCGGCTCGCGGTCTCGCAAGCTTGCTCGACATCGCTCGGTAGGATCTCCTTCGAGTTTTTCCTCGTCGCCACTCGGAAAACTCTAGGCACTGGCTCGATTGTTTTTTCTGCTGAAAAAACATATCTCCGCCATTCGATTCCTACACGCAAGGCAAGAAGTTGCCTTGCTCGGGAGCACAATAAAAAACCACCTTTCGGTGGAATTTTTTATTGTGCTCCCGGTAGGAATCGAACCTACATCGCAGGCTCCGCAAGCTTGCGTCCTATCCATTGAACGACGGGAGCATGTCTCTAAAACTTCAACACTGTAACACAAAACCAAGAAAAATCAAAAGTTTCTAGAATCCTAGTCGTCTCATAACGCGGTCAGGCAATGGCTCTGCTTGTGGGTGTTCAGGAAGTATTGACGAGAGAGCTTTGTGCACTTCTTCGGTTGATGTGTCTCCGAGAGGAACTACAATGAGCGGCATAAAAGATTTTTTTGAAGTAAGAAGAATTTTTCCATTAGAATGTTTCCCATCTTTGTATTCTTCAGTTATCCAAAATGATTCAAGAAATTTCCACGGATAAAATGTTTTTCCGGCGCGTACGCCTTTTTTGGAAAGCTCATATTCTAGAATTTGTGGTGGATGAGTACTACTTGCCAGAAGTAGCCCCATACCAAGGAGGAGAATTATAGAAAGAAGGGCATTGCCAAAAACAAAAAACACCGCAGAAAGTACCACTACAATACCTCCGGTCCACCAATACCAACTTTGGGTGTGTTCTCGGTGCTCATATTCCGGCGCATGCCACTTAATGCGATAGTCGTCCATATTGTTTAGTGTATCAGGGGCTTCTCTTATGTGCAATTTTATTTATCTTCTTTTAAATATTTTTTACCTTTCAATTTTTCTGGAAGTAAATCTTTCTCAGTATATTTTTCATAACCTTTTCCGTAGCCGAGATCCTTCATCAACTTTGTTGGCGCGTTAAGAATCTCCATTGGAATCGGCAGGTTTCCGTGTTCTTTTGCGTCTGACATTGCCGATACATACGCCTCATAGCCCGCTCTGTTTTTTGGAGCTTTGCAAAGATAAATAACTCCATGAGAAAGATTGATGCCTGCTTCTGGGTAGCCGATAGTTTCCACCGCTCGGAAAACAGCATTGGCAACTACAAGCGCATTTGAATCCGCCATTCCAATATCTTCCGAAGCAAATATCACCATTCTTCTCGCGATGAATTTTGGATCTTCGCCAGCTTCAATCATTCGCGATAAATAATAGAGAGCAGAATTCGGCTGGCTCGCGCGCATGCTTTTTATGAATGCTGAAATGGTATTGTAGTGCTCCTCTCCTTTTTTATCATAACGCAGGAATTTTGATTGGAGAGTTTGTTTAAGATTTTGGAGAGTTAGGTCGCCGTAAAGTTTTTTTGTATTTTCAATCATCGCAAGAGCTTGTCTTGCGTCACCTCCAGCCATAGAGAGTAGCCATTCCAGAGCGTCCTCCATAAATTTTGCTCCAGAACGAGCAATAATTTGTCGCATATTCTTTTCTGACAATTCTTCCAGTACAAAAACTCGGCATCGCGAAAGAAGGGGAGGAATAACTTCAAAAGAAGGGTTCTCGGTAGTTGCGCCTATCAAGGTAAGTTTACCGGACTCTACTGCAGGCAAAAGAAAATCTTGTTGCGCTTTATTGAAACGATGAATTTCGTCGAGGAAAAGTATTTTTGGTCCAAAGAGGTCGCCGTGCGCGTCAATTATTTTCTTTATATCCTCTTTCCCCGCAGATACTGCAGAAAGTTCGTGATAGTCGGCGTTGAGAGCTTTTGCGTAGATGCGAGCGAGTGTGGTTTTTCCTACTCCGGGAGGTCCCCACAAAATAAATGAGAACAAATGTTTTTCTTCGATGGCCACGCGAAGGGGCCCCTTCGCGTGGCCCTTCGAAGGGTCTCCTTTCCCAACCAAGTGTTCCTGCCCAACGAATTCATCGAGGTTTTTTGGCCTTATTCTTGAAGCTAGTGGTTCCATACATAACATTATACTCTTATCTTTGTGTGCTTGAGCTATCAACAAAAAAGACCGAAAAACCGGTCTTTTTTAAACAACCACTAAAACTTTTATTCGTACCTTAATGCGTCCACAGGATTTTTCTTGCCAGCTTTGCGCGCTGGGTAAATTCCGAAAACAATACCAGCAACACCCGATACTCCAAGCCCAAGAAGAACAGCAGAGAGGGGGAAAGCAAACCCCCACCCAAGAGAAGAAAAGAAAGTTGAAATAACCAAGTATGCGATTCCGACGATGATTGCGCCAAAAGCGATTCCGGCAGTGCCTCCAAGAAGGGTTAATAAAACCGATTCAATTAAAAACTGTTGCAAGATATCTCCGTCTGTTGCTCCAACAGCTTTTCGCAGTCCGATTTCGCGGGTTCTTTCTGTAACAGACACGAGCATTATATTCATAATTCCAATACCGCCAACGACAAGAGAAATCGATGCTATCGCTGCCAAGAAAATTGTAAGGATTGAAGTTATATTCCCAAGAATCGACAAAATATCCGCTTGGGTCATTATGTTGAAATCGTCTTTGTTTGGGTCGGTTATGCCATGATTCTGACGCAAAACAAATTTCATTCGTGATTCCACAAAATTAAGATCATACTGTGAATTTGCTTGAACAATGACCGCGCTAAAATGAGAAATTCCGAGTAATTGTTTTTGGGCAACTGTTATCGGTACGATGACGACATTTCCTTGGTCAACGCCAAACATACCAGTACCGCCCTTCTCAAGTATTCCAACGACGCGGAATGATAAATTTTTCAGTCGAATTGTTTTGTTGATTGGGTTAAGTGCGGAGCCAAAAAGAGTTTTTGCAAGTTCGGGCCCGATGACAACTACATGATTTGCAGAATCAACATCTGCTTTGGTAAAGGCAGACCCAACTCCGATAGTTAGTTTTCGCACTGGGAACATGCTGGCAGATACCCCCTGATAAGTTATTGTTTTATTATTATTTCCATACACAACTTCGGCTTGCCCGTTGACTACTGCCGCCGCCGCATCGATAGAAGGCTCGCGCTCCAGAGAATCTATATCTCTTTGTTTGAGTGTAGTGATGATTATTCCTTGCTCGGATGCAGGTGGGGAGAATTTGCCGTTACTTGGCGCTCCTGGGATGACAATAACAAGGTTGGAACCGACACTTTGAACCTGATTCAGAATTAAATCTTGCGCTGACTGTCCAATCGACATAAGAATAATCACGGAAGATATGCCGATAACAATACCAAGCATTGTCAAAGCTGAACGCATCTTGCTTTGCGTCAGACTTCGAGTTGAAGTTTTGAATGCATCTCTAAAAAGCATATTATTTTAAATTGCCGGTGTGGTGATGGCGGGCGACAATTGCTTTGTCGCTCTCGACCGCTCCATCTTTTATTTTAATAATTCGGTTTGCAAATCCCGCGGTCTCCGTCTCATGCGTCACCAAAATCACAGTTCGACCTTTTTTGTTGAGTGATTCAAGTATCTCCATAACCTGAAGGCCAGACTGTGAGTCAAGATTCCCGGTTGGCTCATCGGCAAAGATAACATTTGGGTCTGTTACAAGCGCTCTCGCGATAGCAACGCGTTGTTTTTGTCCGCCAGAGAGTCTACCAGCTTCAGTGTGGATTTTATCTTCGAGCCCAACTGCTTTGATTGCATTTTCAATCAAGCCCTTTCTTTTTGATGAAGGAATATCTGAATACAAAAGAGGAATTTCGACATTGCTATAAACAGTAAGTCGAGAAAGAAGATTAAACGACTGAAAAACAAATCCCATATCTTTGTTGCGAACGCGCGCAAGCTCATGGTCCGTCATATCGTCGATACTTTTTCCTTGAAATTTGTAAGAACCCCCGCTTGGTCTATCTAAAAAGCTAAGTATGTGAAGAAGCGTTGACTTGCCAGAACCCGAAGGTCCCATGATAGAAACAAACTCTCCCTTTTCAACAGAAAAAGTCACGCCACGCAGGGCCTGCGTTGGTGTTTCTTCTTCAAAATATTCTTTTTTTAAATTGTTTACCTCAATCATTGTGCCTTAAGTCCGATATTGATAACTTGTTCTCCGAGAGTGACGCCGGAAGTCACCTCAACGTTTCCTTTCTGGTCTTGTATGCCGAGGGTCACAGGATTTTGTTTTACCTGATTGTTTTCAAATGTTTTCACAAATGTTCCTTGGTCGTCTTGTAGGATGGCATATTGCGGAAGAATGAGCACGTTATCCTTATGCTTTGTTTGTATCTCAATATTTGCTGTCAGACCACTCTTTAGTCGTGGGTCGGGCTTGCTGAATGAAATTTTGATTTTATAATTTACAACTCCTTGGGTATTTGTTTCTGCTGGAGCGATATAAAACACAGACCCTTCAAATGTTTCGTTGAAGAAAGCATCCAGTGTCATTGTAACTGTATCGCCGACCGAGACCTTGCCAATATCAGTTTCAGAAACGCCAGCGTCCACTTCGTATCCTGCGTCCGACATTATAGAAACAAGTGGTACGTTCGGCGATGCAAGCTGTCCTATTTTTGCGTCAAACTGCGTGATTGTGCCACTGATAGGCGCGACAATCTGCGCATTCTCCAGTTTAGCCAAAACGCTCTGAACGCTAGCTTTTGCCTGCTCGACTTGTGCCTCTTGCGCGGATATGTCGGTTGATAAAGACCCGGCATTTTTGAGGTCAAGTTCTGCCTGCTTCTGTGTCACGACCGCTTCCTTTTGCGCGACCGTAGTACTTTCTGTTGTTAGGGCAGAGTTATAAAGATTTAAGTTTGTGATGTATGTACTTGCTTGCGTGTTTGGCATTGGTATCTTCCAGCTTGCTCCCGAACCAATATTGTAGCCAGCAGGGAAGGAAATATAGAGCCCACTTGTTCCGAGCGGAACTGAATTTGTGCTTACGGGCCCTGTTCCCGAGACAAGTCCACTGGCATTGAAATATCCCTCTCCACCACTTACAGTATCAACCGTGATTAAACCCTCCGCGTCTCCTTCATAAGTTCCTGAAATAGTTGGCGCAGTGGCTGTCGAAGCAGTAGTCCCGGTATTTATAGTCGAGTATGCTGTGATACTTGAGTTTAAGAGCGCGCGATGGGCGTTTGCTACGAGTGTTGCTTGTTGAGCCTTAGTATTTTCTAAATCAATTTTAGCGTTGGTCAAACCTATTTGAGCAAGGTTGATATCTTCTGGTCGTGATCCGTTTTGTAAACCGTCGAGCCGAGCCTGTTGCGCATCAACGGTTGCCTCTGCTTGACGAAGTTGGGCAATAAGGTCGCTTGTATTTAGCTCTGCCAAAACTTGTCCTCTATAGACCTGTTTCCCGAGATCGGAATAAATATGAGAAATAGTGCCACTGCTACCAAAAGACAAAGACACATCTTGAGTAGGGGTGGTGTTTCCAGTGAGAGAAACTGATTCGACGATTGATCCTTTCTCTACTGTTACGAATTGGTATGTTGTGCCCCCGCGGAAAAATAGAAGATAACCACAAACAAGCACGACGAAGGCAACTATTATACCAACTCCGGTTTTTGTTTTGAGTAATTTTTTGGAAGTCTTTGAAATTGATGAAAATATTTTTGACATGATTGTTATTTTTTTAAAAGCTTATCAATGATTTTTTTATTAAGCAAGATATATTGGTCAAATTCTTTGTCGTTCAGTGATTTGAAAAGTTCTAAAAACTTTCGCAAGCCTTCCTTTTTCATTTTGTCGACTTGCGCTCTGGTCTTTTTCGAAAGTGTCAGTATGACCGTGCGTCTGTCTTCGTCCGATGCCTCTCTAGTCACGTATCCGCTAGAAACTAAACCATCGACGAGCTGTGTTGTGGCGCTACTGGTTATTCCTAATGTTCTTGCCACATCTTTGACTGTGCTCTCGCCTTGCTGTTCGATAAACATAAGCACACCCCACTGAGAAGGAGTGACTCTCGGCACGGTGATAGTTCCGTGGGCGTGAAATGCCATGATACGCCTTAAGCAATGTAGGTTGTCCAAAAATTCTTTAACTTTTTCTTTTCTATTGGTCATATTGATAAGATACTAAATATGTAAGTATCTTATCAAATTGAATGTGAGTGTCAACAGAAGGCGAGGTTGTTAGTGGCTAAAAAGCTATTTTATAATCTGGCCTCGCAAACTTTCCGGATTTTTGCCGTCCCACGATATTTCGCCCATCAGAACTTTTTCGGTAATAATTGGTTGCCATTTATGCTCTGTTTCAATGACTTTTTTTGCTAGGGTTTCGGCGGTGTCATTCGGAGAAATTTTCACAGGTTTAGAGAAAAACAAAGGCCCGCGATCGTATTCGTCGGTAACAAAATGCATCGATACGGCAGAATGAGTGACTGTGCCCGCTTTGTATGCCTCCACAACAGCTTCGTGCACGTGGTGCCCGTACATTCCTTGTCCACCAAATCTCGGTAACGGCCCAGGGTGAATGTTAATTGTTTTTTGCGGGTTTAAACCAACGACGAGTTTAAGCCATCCTGACAGGCAAACCAAATCTGCATCTTTTGTGATTTCTTTGTATCTTTCGGCTGTGTAGGGTGGGAGGAAGTGAATAAATTTAATGCCAAGCTTGTCGGCACGCTGTCTTACACCACCATTTTCGTGATTTGAAACCACGGCAGAAATTTTGCAGTTCAAAACTCCGCCTCTAGAAGCGTTTACCATATTTTCAAACCCTGAACCGCCACCGTCTTTTGTGCCGGAGGCGAAAATGATTATTTTTTTCATGCGCGTTTTGGACTAAAAATCGCAATCAAAGATTCTGTTTCAAGCTTTTTATTTTGAATAACAAATTTGTAAATTAGTGGAGAGAGGAAAACCGCAAAGCTTACATTTCCAACAAGATGCATTGCAGTAAATGGAATTTGTCCGACGAGCGCCTCCATAAAAGGTTGATTGAAAAATAGTGGTCCAATAGAAAGGCCCGTAACTATGTCAAAAGCAAGCGTTCCCAGAACGGCAAACTTCGCATAGTTCCATGAGTTGCTATTTTTGTTTTTTAAATAAAACGACGCCCACAATCCCAAGAATCCATAAGCGCTCGCCGTTATAAAAGTCCACATTCCAACTTTTCCGGTTAAAACGTCGTACAAAACCATGCTTAAAAATGGGAACAGAAATCCAGCGATTTTCCCGTACACTTTTGAGAATGGCATTTGTGTTGCGAGAATTGGTTCAATGTTTGGCGGACGAAACGGAATAAGTCGAATCACAAGGCAAGCAATAAATCCTAGAACGTATTTAAACCAATCTTTTTTGTATGTTTGCATGGGGGGGGTTGGAATTAATGTGAGATGCGGTCACGAGTTACTAATGAGCCCAAGATGAGAGATTCTCCCTCGAGTTTCCCCTCGTCGTCACTCGGAGAACTCTGGGCACTGCCTCGCTTGTTTTTTCTGCTGAAAAAACATAGCTCCGGCATTCGAATCTCACACGGAAGTCGTGCAGACGACTTCCTATCCTCCGCTTTCGCGGGCTCAAGCGGAGGATGTGAGATTCGAACTCACGGACCCGATTAAGGGTCGACGGTTTAGTAAACCGTTGATTTAAGCCACTCATCCAATCCTCCAGTATTGAAAGTTTAGCATACTAGAAAATGAGGCGGATTGCACGACTTATCTCACAGAACTATTTTAGTCAAAAAACTACCAAGCGACGTGTTCGTCTTTGAACCAAAACTGTCCCGTCTCTGGTTTTGAAATAGCAATGTTATAAATTCCTAACGCCGATTCTTCGGGAGACATATCTGCATCAGGCCCACCAATATCTGTCCGTACCCAACCCGGATGAACAGACGAAACTGTGATGTCGGATTCTTTGAGTCGCAAAGCCAGAGTTCTCGTGTACATATTGATGCCCACTTTTGAAATCTTGTAGCTTGGATAGTGGTATGGATTGTGACTCAATCCTTTATCAACCATTTCTAAAGACCCAGCGGTGGAAGATATATTAATAATATGCCCGCCTTTGTTGACCAGCGGAATAATGCGTTCCGCGAAATCTATCGCGCCGATGAGGTTGACCTCCAACGTTTTTCGCAATTTTTCTATCACTACCTTGGTCTCATCTTCGTCTATGTTAATTCCGGCAAGATTGATTAGTATATCGATTTTCTTGCCAGACTTTATTATCTCTTCACTGCAAACGGCGATACTTTCTCCCGACGACAAATCGAGTTTGTAAACCAGCAGATTATTGTTGGAGAGGGGAGCATTTTCGAAAAGAGTTGTTCCAATGACAAAAAATTGTTCTTTCAAGAATTTTTCCGCAAGCGCCTCGCCGATTCCTCTGTCGATACCGGTAATTAGAACTGTTTTCATAAGGAGATTATAGCAGAATTTAAAACAGTCGTCTTTCTTCATGGCTTTTAAATAGAATGTTAGATTGACAGATACCCCTAGGGGGTATACACTAATGGATATGAAATACATGAACGACCAAAAGAAGGGGAAACTTATAAGACGACTTAAGATTATTGAGGGACAAGTTAGAGGATTGCAGGAAATGATAGAGAAAGATACTTATTGCATCGATGTTATTACCCAAACATCGGCCGTGAAGCAAGGGCTTTCGAATATAGAAGATTTATTGCTTGAAAATCACTTGAGTGGTTGTGTACTACACCAAGTAAAAGCAGGTCATCCAGATAAAGTAAGAGAAGAAGTGCTCAAAGTTTACAAACTTAAAAGAAAATAAAAATTTGAATATATTTCAAACATACAAAATCAAAGGAATGCACTGCGCTTCTTGCGCCGGTATCATTGAAAGAGCTTTTAAGAAAATTGATGGAGTTTTTTCTGCAGAAGTAAACTATGGCACAGAAGCTGTCAAAGTTTCTTTTGATGAATCCAAAACTAATCCTGAAAATCTATCCAAAAAAATAGAACCGCTTGGGTATTCTTTGATTGTTCCAACCGCAAGCGAGATGGGAATGAGTCCCGACGAACACCAAGCGCACCTCGGATTAAACCAATCGAAAAAAGATAAGCTTGCCGAGCTAAAAGATATGCGTAGTAAGCTTTACTCTCTCATTCCCATCGTTGTCGTCAGTATTTTTGTAATGAGTTGGGATATTTTTGCTCAATTTAAATTGTCGCCAGAGATGTCTTATTTTTGGAGCGAATTTTTTCATCATCTTCTACCGGTGCTTGCCACATACACACTTTTTGTAGTTGGGAAGCCGTATCTTCTTGGCTTGTATCGCTTTTTACGCTATGGCAAAGCAAATATGGATACGCTCATCGGACTTGGTACCGTAGCGGCATTTCTTTATAGTTTTGTTATTGGCGCTTTTGAAGAAAGTTTGAAGCCGTTTATAAATGTTGACCAAAGTTATTTTGATGTGGTCATCGTAGTTATTGCTTTTATCACGCTTGGAAAATATCTTGAAGCGCGCTCAAAACTTAAAACGGGCGATGCTATCGAAAAACTTCTCAATCTTCAAGCAAAGACAGCTCTCGTTATGCGAGATGGCAAAGAAATTGAAATTCCTGTGAACCAAGTGGTACACGGCGACTTAATTATAGTAAAACCCGCAGGGAAAATTCCTGTTGACGGGGTTATTGTCGACGGAACCTCTTTCGTTGACGAAGCTATGGTTACTGGTGAACCGATGCCGGTTGAAAAGAAAATCGGGGACAGCGTTGTTGCGGGAACGATGAATACAAATAGCGCTTTTACATTCAAGGCGACGAAAATTGGGGCGGAAACTTTTCTTGCGCATATAATAAAAATGGTAGAAGAAGCGCAGGGGAGCAAGGCACCCATACAAGCCCTAGCTGACAAAATCTCAAGTGTATTTGTGCCGGTCGTTCTCGCGCTCGCATTCGTTACTCTCGGTGTGTGGCTTATCGTTGGCACGCAAATTTTGGGATTCTCGCAAGCGTTCTCTCTTGGATTGGTTTCGTTTGTTGGAATTTTAGTAATTGCTTGTCCTTGCGCGCTTGGACTTGCGACGCCGACGGCTATCATTGTCGGTGTAGGTAAAGGAGCAAAAGAAGGCATTCTAATCAAGGATGCAGCAACGCTCGAAAAATTGCACAATGTAGATGTAATTGTGGTTGACAAGACAGGAACTATCACAAAAGGGAAGCCGGAACTGGTTAGCATCAAAAATTATTCTCAAAAAAGCGAACAAGAAATTATTTCGATACTTGCGTCGCTTGAAAATAAATCGGAACACCCCATTGCTCACGCTGTAATAAATTACTCGAAAGAAAAAAATATAAAAATTGGTGAAATTAAGAATTTTGAAATCATTAAAGGAAAAGGTTTGAAGGGGGTAATAGGCGATACAGAATATTTTGCAGGAAATACAAAACTGATTGCCGATCTCAACCTAAAATTCGACAAAGATGTGCTGGGAAAAGAAACATTGGAAGGAAAAACGCCAATAATTCTTGCAACGAAAGATTCTGTTCTTATGGTGGCTATGGTTGCTGATGCGGTCAAGCCAGAGGCAGTTGAAGCGATTAAAAATCTCCATAAAGTTGGAATTAAAATCGTGATGCTTACGGGAGATAACAAAAATACAGCAAAATATATTGCGAAACTTGTTGGTATCGACGAAGTGGTTGCGGAAGTAATGCCGGAAGATAAACTAAACAAAATAAAAGAACTCCAAAAAGGCGGACACCTCGTGGCAATGGCGGGAGATGGAGTAAATGATGCGCCGGCGCTTGCGCAAGCTGATGTTGGTATCGCTATGGCGACAGGGACGGATGTCGCGATAGAATCAGCCGGCATAACGCTTCTACACGGCGACATCTCAAAGATTGTTAAAGCGATTCGTCTGTCAAAAATGACAATGCGTGGAATAAAACAAAATCTTTTCTGGGCATTTATTTACAATATTGTGGGCATTCCACTCGCCGGAGGATTGTTTTACCCTGTTTTTGGGTGGACACTCTCTCCTGTATTTGCCGGACTTGCAATGGCAGGGTCAAGCGTCTCTGTCGTGACGAATTCTTTAAGAATTAAAAGTAAAAAATTATGAAAAAATACACATTCCATGTTTCTGGCACACACTGCGCATCATGCAAAATCTTGATTGAGGATATTTTGCTCGAGCAGGATTTTATTGAAGGTTCAAATGTGAATTTGAAAAAAGAGACTGTAGAAATTGAAATCAACACCGGTATGGGCGTTGAAGAAATCGCAAATATTTTGACAAGCAAAATAAAATCTCATGGATATACGCTGTCGGTAGAGAAAACTGCGCAAGGGGATAAGAATAATGATGTTCTTTGGAGAGCAATACCCATCGGCCTCGTGTTCCTCATTTCGTTTTTCTTTTTACAGAGGTCTGGGATTCTCAACTTTGGCATTGGTGGCCAAACAACGCCGGTGACTGCTTTCATTATTGGTCTTATTGCTTCGGTCTCGAGTTGTTTGGCTATTGTCGGGGGATTGGTGCTTTCTCTTTCCGCAAAAGTTGCGCAAGACGAAAATGGACCAAACAAAAAACCATTTATTCTTTTTCACGCGGGAAGATTATTCGGATTTGCTTTGCTCGGCGGAATTCTCGGCTTAATAGGACAAGCCATCGGAATAAATTTTCTATTTTCCGCGATTCTCGGACTCGTTGCTTCGATAGTTATGATTTTGCTTGGGCTCAATTTACTTGGCGTCTTCAAGAAAAATAAAATTACTCTGCCTAGCAACATATTTTCTTTTTTTAGAAAAGTGGAACATGCAACATGGTCGCCGATTGTCATAGGAGTAGGCACTTTTTTCTTGCCGTGTGGTTTTACACAGTCAATGCAGATATCGGCGCTCTCTACGGAATCATTTAATTCTGGAATGTTGATTATGTTTTCTTTTGCGCTTGGAACTCTACCAATGCTCGCGCTAATTTCATTCGGTTCGGTGTCCTTCGCTCATTCAAAACATGCTCCGCTTTTCTTCAAATCCGCTGGCGTGGTGGTATTTGGACTCGGAGTGTTTGCGTTTCTTGCCGGACTTGCTGGAATAGGAATTATTAATCCATTATTTAATATATAACTTTTACAAAATCGCATGAACAAAACCGCTTCAATTATTATCACTCTCGGACTCGTTGGCGCTCTAGGTATTGTTTTTCTTGGTAGTTCAAAATCAAATACCGGCGCAAGCGATACAGGAACAACGCAAAATACTGAAATAAAAGATGGTGTTCAATATGTAACGATTGACGTCAAGGGTGGTTATTCTCCGCGAGTAGCAACGGCAAAAGGAGGCATTCCTACAAAACTTATTATGAAAACTGATGGCACCTATGACTGCTCGTCGTCACTCGCGATCAATTCTATTGGTTATAGAAAAATATTGCCACAAACCGGAGAGACAGAAATTGACCTCGGTATTCCAAAAGCAGGGGAACCATTGCGTGGGGTATGCGGAATGGGAATGTATAGTTTTGTGATTAATTTTGAGTAAAATTTTTATAAAGATTTTGCAAGGAATATTATAAATAAAATACCAAGGAAATTAAGAGTAAAAGAAAGAATAAGGAATTGCCATGTTTTTATTTTTGAAACACCCATAAGACCTATCCCTACTTCATCCGGAAAAGGTGAGGCGATAATAATGGCGCCAAGCACTGGAGCAAGCCATCCAAAATAAGGAGTAGTAAGAAGATGTGAAAAATAAGAACCCCCAAACTTCATAAACACAGGCTTTATCTCTTCAAATATTCGATCTTTTAAAAAACGAAGAATAATATAGTCCCCAAATACAGAACCCAGCCCTGCGATCAAAGCAACTTCGGCAAAGTTCAGTTCCTTTGCAAGATAAAACAACACAACGCCAGCTGGGGCAACAGTAAAAGTGGACACAAAAAGCATCCCCATAATAAATGCCCCAAAATAACCCAAGTTTCCTATGTCGTAGATTATGTTTTTTATGAATGGAGTATCAGCAAAATAAAAAAATAAAACCATACTCACAATAAGAAAAGATGTGTTTTTAAATTTCCAGTTTTTGTATTTTTCTATTGATTTGTTCATTTTCACGCATCATAACACAAACAGCTCATCTAAGGAGAATAGAAAACTACACCGAAATAGCCTTTGTTGCAACTAATTAAAGCGGTTAACATTTCTAACTTTTTAATTGATCAGCACTATCGTCTATAGCCCCCTGTTCAATTTTTGAAATAATTTCTTCAGTTGGTTTGTCTTTTTTTGCAAAAAGAGTCAATTGTTTTTGCTTCTCAAGCTCTTCCTCAAGTTTTTTGTTTTCCTTCTTTAGGCTATTACAAATAAAGTACCTTTTTATAATTTCTGGGAGTACAAAAAGAGCGGTCATAAGAATTCCAACACTAATAGTTGCTAATAATATTAACGAAACAGGACCAGTTAAGTTCCAAGAAAAAAAAGTTACCGTTATAATATCGGTGTTTTGTAAAACAAAGACAACAAAAACTACTCCGAGTGTTAAGCCAGAAATTAAAGATAAAATCATTTTATAATTATATACTTTTTGTTGTTTATTTCAATAATAGAAAAAACATGATAGGGCGAGAAGTAACCAATTTTGATTTTTTTAAGATGTGATTCTTGATGGAGGAGATTAGGTTCTCTCCCTCAATTAAATTTTTGAATACATAGATTTAGTCTATGCAAAAATGTTGTATGTCTGATAGTATGTAAATTATGAGACGAATTCTATTATTTGCTACATCATTTTTTTTGTTGCCATTTTTAATGCCGTTGAGTGCTCTTGCGGTTGTTCGTTCGCTTTCCCTCGGAATGTCCGGTAGTGATGTTACGGCTCTTCAAACAGAGCTTATCGCAAAGGGGTATCTCGCCACGGGCAAAAATACCGGCTACTTTGGTTTGCTTACACAAATTGCGTTAGAAAAATTTCAGTGCGATCAGAAAATTACTTGCGCAACCTCTGCAATTTCAGGCTATGGTATATATGGACCAAAAACCCGGCAGGCTCTCTTGGGTGTCGGCTCTTCTGCGGGCGTTGTTACTACAAGCAAACTTGAGTTCTCCGGGTGGATACCGTATTGGCGTACTGATGCAGGCATACAGGATGTTACACCTCACTTATCGCAACTCACTAGCGTGATGCCGTTTGGTTACACGGTAAAAAGCAACGGCACTCTTTCTGATACAGCAAAAATTACAGAAGAACCATGGAAAAGCTTCATCGCGACCGCTAAGAAAAATAAAGTGAGAGTAATTCCAACAGTAATGTGGGGAAACGGCGACACGATACATAAAATATTGAGCAACACTAAAACACGCATAGCCCTTGAAGATGAAATTGCAAATATGGTAAAGAAAAATGGGTTCGATGGTATCGATATAGATTTTGAAGCCAAAAAACACGAAACGGTTGATTATTTTTCCACGTTTCTAAAAGGTCTTTACCAAAGAATGGGAAACAAATGGGTTTACTGCACCGTTGAAGCGCGTATGCCACTTAACGACCGATATAGTCCCAGCGCTACCATACCAGCTGACGCTACTGACTACGCCAACGACTATGCGCAAATTAATAAATACTGCGACCGCGTGGAGATAATGGCTTATGACCAAGGGGTTATAGATGTGCGTCTTAACAAAGCAAGGTCGGCGCCGTATGCGCCAGTTGCCGACCCGGGATGGGTGGAGAGTATGGTTACTTTGGCGATGAATGATATTGCAAAAAATAAAATAATTATAGGAATTCCAACTTACGGATACGAATACACGGTGACGCCACTCGCTACCGGTGGTTACAAATACGACGTGTTGTGGCCTTTCAATTTGAAATATGCGACAGACATCGCGACAAAACTTGGCATAACACCTACTCGCACGAGCGCAAACGAAATTGGTTTTTCATATGACCCGAAGAAACTTGAAGCAATAGCTCCTACCGGTAGCGAGTCCACCCAAACACAACAAAATACAGTATCTTCCTCTGTTGCTCAAAATGCGGGGTCACAAGTAGATACTAGCCAGCCATTTAATTATTTATCGTGGAGCGATGCCACGGCTATCGCCGACAAGGTTGCTCTGGCACGCAAATTGGGAGTGCGAGGAGTTGCAGTATTTAAATTTGATGGGGGAGAAGATCAGGGAATGTGGAATGTGTTGAAATAATTTTGTATTAAAAAACGATAGCTGTAATTACAGTTGCAACGGCTAAAACAATTCCAATTAAATTGCAGATAATTATTGGTCAATCTTTCTTTTTATTTTTTCGGCAATAACGATTTAAGCTCCCCGGCTTTTAATGTGTATGCTCGCACAAATGAATCATCAACGTGGGCATATAAAATCCCTTCGCCCTTTTTTGTTTCTACAAATTGGCTAGCGAATGTAATTGTTATTGCTTCAGTATCTTGGATAAGCGGTTTTGGAGAAACCCAATCAATTTTTCCATTTTCGTAATCATAAATAAATAATCCCACCGAAAACATCCCGTATTTTGTTTTATCGCCAATTTTCTGGTTTGCTTCACGTCCATTTATTACACCCAATAATTTCCCTTCACCAACATCAATAAAATTCTTTGAAAAAAGAGGGCCGGGCGAAGCATGTCCTGCAATCCAAGGAATATTATGTTCTCCCGGATGAAATACTGTGTCACCATATTTCCATGCTTTTCCCATATCCTCGGCTATGGCAACCTTAATTATTGAATAAGTTATATTCGTCTTGCGGTCTCGGGATTCAATCAAATTATAACGAATACCTTTATTGTTGGGTGGGGCGACAGAAACTTCTTTTGCACTCAAGTCGTAGGTATCCAAAAGCACAGGCGCGGTCATTTCTAGGGAATCCAGATCTTTGCCAACTGCGTGCCCAAGATGAACTTTAATTTTTTTAGTTTTATCAATATATTTAATGGGAATTGTGAAATACACATGCATTAAACCAGTTTCTTTGTCTATCCAAATATCAGGATCTTCCAGCCCAATAAAATCCCAATCTTTTTCGACAATCTGATTTAAAATTTCCTTTTCATTTTTTATATTTAAACGTTCGCCAATTTTAAAAGATTCAAGGGAACTTCCTGTCAATTTATGTAACTCACTTTGGTCAACGTAGCCCTTGACCGTGACATCGCCCTCACGACTTGTTATACATCTAACTATTCCTTCTTTGTAATCCGCTTGTGGATTAAGGGTGATAGCCATAACGTGCTTAAACTTGTTGTCGGTATTTATAACTTTCCCTGCATGTTGAAAATAGTGCTTTTCCATATATGTATTATAGCAAAGTTTTTTGAGGTGAGATGCGGTCACTTTTACGACAAAACAACATTACCGGCACTGTCACTGTATCCTTCGGTGGCTTCGACGAAGAAGGGCTCTTTGAGCATTTCAAGTGTTCCGTTTTTTGATGCCTTCTCCAATAATTCGTTTGAATAAGTTGGTGGAATATTTTCTGCGCAAGAGATAGTTATATGTGGGTATTTGTTTTTTGACTTGGCGTTTTCGACAAGAAGAGCATCGCCGTTCTCGTCAAAAGCGCGTCCAATAATTTTAATTTTCACCAATTTGCCCACCTCGATACCTTTTAAAGACGCCGGCTTGAATTCAATAGTTGAATGATGGGCAAATACTTTTGAATGTTTGGGCGCAAATTTTGAAATAAGTTTTTCAGGGTCAACAACAAATAAAGCGGTGTAGAGAATATCTTTTTCTGAAGGTTTGTTTCCCATAGTTTTATTGTAGCACTATTCTTTTTCTGGCAGTTTGATGTGTGGTTAACACCAGTCTAGCTATTAAGAATCTCAACAGACCTTTTAATAGCAACAAAACCATAGGCCCACAAAAATGGTAACCAAATAGGCATGAGACCAAGTAATGAATTTCTTGTAAAAGTTTCTACACCCGTACTCACAAAAAGATATTCCGAAGCAATCATTACGAAGAAGCCAAAAACAAGTACCAAAAAATCATTCGCGGTCTTCTTGGCGAGCAAGGAAACTACAATAATTCCAAAATAAACCAAAGCGAGGATATAGTCGTTTGCTATTAATGGTATTAATCCAATCATTACTATAATCGGAAGTGCGTTTTTTAAAATTTTTAAAACTTTTTGCATAAATGCATTATATCATGCACTAAGATTGAGAGGAGGTGAGATGCGGTCACGGCATAAGGAGAGATTCGCCCGCGACTAAATTTTTGCCGTCGCAAAAATTTGTCTGGGCACTGGCTCGTCTATTTTAAAGCCGGAGGAGAGATTCTCCTTCGAGTTTTTCTTCGCCGTCGCTCAGAAAACTCTAGGCACTGCCTCGCTTGTTTTTTCTACTGAAAAAACATAGCTCCGGCATTCGAATCTCACACGGAAGTCGTGCAGACGACTTCCTCTCCTCCGCCAAATCAAAAAACCGCCCCTACGGACGGTTAGATTTGGCGGAGGAGGTGAGATTCGAACTCACGGTCCGGTTGCCCAGACTCCTGTTTTCAAGACAGGTGCGATCGACCACTCCGCCACTCCTCCAATTCGTCTATACTAGCAGAAAAAGCATAAAAGGCAATGGAGGCAAGAGATGCTATACTGTACATATATGCGATATTTGGGTATTGATTATGGGAGTAAACGCGTAGGCGTGGCCGTTTCCGACGAGGGTGGCAAGGTGGCTTTTCCGTACGCAATACTTCAAAACGGCAAAGGGCTCGTGGGGGAGATAAAAACCATCTGCGCTCACGAGTATGTCGAGAAGCTTGTCATTGGCGAGTCACTCGATTACAAAGGGAGTCCGAACCTGATAATGAAAGAAATCAGAGCTTTCATATTGGAGCTTAAAAAAGTTATCAAAATTCCTATTTTAAACGAGCGTGAATTTATGTCGACTCAACAGGCGCGATTTTTCCAAGGAAAGAAAAAAAGAGTGGACGATTCCGCCGCCGCAATTATTTTACAAAGTTATTTAGACCGCAAAAACAACAAATCAATTTTAGAATCTATTTAAAGACATGATTACTTTTGAAGAATTTAAAAAAGCAGAAATAAAAACAGGGAAAATTCTTTCAGCGGAAAAAGTTCCCGACGCCGACAAGCTAATTAAACTTATGGTTGATATTGGTGAAGAAACTCCTCGCCAAATACTTTCTGGCGTTGCTTTGCATTATCCAGACCCATCTGTTTTGGTTGGTAAGCGCGTGCCAGTGCTCGCAAATCTACCTACACGCACAATCCGCGGGCTTGAAAGCCAAGGAATGGTGCTTTACGCAGTAGGGGAAGGATTTGTAACGACCGTGGAACCGGCAACTGAAATACCAACCGGAACACCGATCCAGTAATTTCCCCAGATGCAGAGTATTTTCAACCCAAATCTAATTGCACTTATAGAGATATCCGGATATCTTGGCTTATTCACTATTGTATTTGCAGAATCCGGACTTTTCTTTGGTTTTTTTCTGCCGGGTGACAGCTTGCTTTTTACCGCGGGTCTTCTTTCTTCGCAAGGGCTTCTTAATATTTTTTATCTCGTTCCTTTGGTAGTTTTGGGAGCAATCCTTGGAGACAGCGTCGGATATTGGTTTGGCAAAAAAGTTGGTCCCAAAATTTTTTTTCACGAACATTCTTTTTTGTTTAATAAACGTCATCTCGAACGCACAAAATCTTTTTACTTGAAGTATGGCCCGCGGGCAATAATTCTCGCGCGCTTCGTGCCGATAGTTCGTACTTTCACCCCGATTTTTGCCGGAGTTGGCGAAATGCCGTACAGCATGTTCCTCCGCTATAACGTTATAGGAGGAGTTGTATGGGCGGCAGGTGCCACCTTGCTCGGATATTTTTTGGGCGCTGTCATTCCGAATGCCGAAAACTATCTTTTGCCAATAGTTCTTGTGATTATTTTTGTATCTTTCCTGCCTATTATTTTTGAGTTTTGGAAAAACCGTAAATAATCCAGCTGGGTGTCGGGCTCTCGGTGGAGAGTCCTAACCTAGCTGGGTACATTTTCTTCCTGTAGTGATGTATACTGTATATAATGTCGCGTAGTAAATTCTACCAATTTTTTCCGCCACCACAGTTGCTTCAAATGTCTGCCGTCGGACTTGATATTTCTGATGCTTCAGTACGTTTCGCAGAGCTTCTTGAGACACGTGATGGTTTTGTCATTGGGCGATACGGGGAACGACCAATTCCGCGCGGAATTATCGAGTCAGGAGAAGTAAAAAAACCAACCGACCTACGCGCAATTTTGACGGAACTTAAAAAGGCCTACAATCTCGAGTTTGCGATTATGTCCCTTCCCGAAGAAAAAGCATATCTTTTTGATTTACATTTGCCGAAAATGAAATACAGCGAGATTCGTGATGCCATAGAGCTTGTGCTTGAGGAGCGCGTGCCTCTAAAAAACCAAGAAGCGCTATTTGACTATGAAATAGAAAAAGAAACGAAGGACAGTATTCACTTGGCCGTGTCTGCTGTGTCGCGAGTGTTTGTTGACGGTTATCTGGAGGCGTTTTCTGGAACGGGAATTACCCCAACAGCATTTGAAATAGAAGCGCAATCCACTGCGCGGGCAATTATTCCAATGTGGGACATGGGCCCATCTATGATTGTTGATTTTGGAAAGACACGCACAGGAATTGCTATTGTGTCGAACGGCGTGGTGCGTTTTACGTCAACTTTACCGATAGGAGGCACTTCTCTCACCGATATAATCGCGAGAAAATTTGGAATCCCCTTTGACGAGGCCGAGAAACTAAAACGCGAGAAAGGGGTGGTGGGGGAGAGGGGAAAAGAAGATTTGTCGCTCACTCTTACTTCAACGATATCGATTCTTCGGGACGAGATAAAAAAACATTGTGTATTTTGGCGAACCCATGATGATTATGGAGAAAAACCTACACCCATACAAAAAATTTATTTATGCGGTGGTGATTCAAACTTGTCGGGATTCTCAGACTATCTTTCCAAAGGGCTTGGAATCCCAATTTCTCTTGGAAATGTTATGGTTAATGTGAATTCTCTGGAACATTACGTGCCGGAGATTAACTTTAGTGACTCGCTTCGATATGCGACGGCAATCGGGCTTGCCCTTCGTCGGTTACGTTAAAATTATTTTATGTTAAACATTTTACCAACTGAAGAAAAGAAAAAAGTAATCTCGGAATACCATCTCCGACTCGGAATTGTTTTAGTTTGCGCAATAACAGCCCTCGTTATTGCAAGCTTAATTCTTTTGATTCCGTCATATATTCTCGCTACATCCAAATATCATTTGGTTGCCGATAATTTTGCAAAACTTGAATCAATGCAGAACAACATTGATGAACAAAAAGGAATAGATGCCAAAATTACAGAAGTAAACAAAAAAATTTCTATGCTTCTAAACACAGATAGTTACACCTCTGCCACTGTCTCTAGTGTGATTTTAAAAATTATTGCGGAAAAAGGATCTGCTGTAAAAATAAAAAGCATATTGTATGACAAAAATTCTGATAGGGAACGCTATGTTGTTTCTGGCACAGCTGATACGAGAGACGGCATGGCTTCGTTTGTGGAATCATTGAAAAAAGATTTATTTTTTACTAGGGTCGATATTCCAATTGGTAGTTATGTAAAGAGCGCTAATATTGATTTTGGCGTTGTTCTTGAGCACGGCACTCCTCCAAAGACATTATGAAAAAAAACAAAACAAAAACCCTTTTCTTTGTTGCTCTCGCCGTAATGGTTATCTCCGGCGGAGTGTATGCGTTTTTCTTCGTTGCCATGAAGGACAAGATTGGTTCGATAACGGATCTTTCTATAAAAGCTGAAGAACTTTCAGGGAGTGAATTTCAAAAAGTCTCCAGCGCTTATGCTGTTAGTATCGAAAGCGCCAATATCGAAAAACTTTCAACATACGATATTAAAGAAAGCGACATTGTAGAATTTACTAAAAAAATTGAATCACTGGGTCCGGATTCGTCCACAGAACTTTCTATAGAATCATTGGATCAACAGACCGGCCAGAATGGTGAGCCAGTTCTCGTTTTTCGCCTTAAGGCGTCAGGAAAATTCCAAGACGTAATGCGCCTTATTTTGCTTCTTGAAAATTATCCTGCGCAATTTGAGTGGGCGGGGGTGGAATTAGCCCGCGAAGATAAGATGTTTACAGAGGTCGATTCAAAAGGAGTATCTAAGGTCGTTGCCGGGCCGACAAAATGGAAGGTAAGGATTTCCTTGGTTGTCCTTAATTTTATAAAAGCATAAATATGCCTAAAAAAGATTTAACCAAAAACTTCAAAAAACTATTTTCGAGCCGTGAGGCGGATTCCTCTAGGGCGGAAATCACGCCGTATCGTGATTGGCTAATAATAGTAATAGTATTTTTTGTTGGAATTGTGGCATCGGTCTTGTTTAATATTTATCTATCGATGCAAATTAACAGCGATAGTTTTTCTGTAGCAGGGCAGAAAAATCCGGAAGGGTTGAAATTAAACCACAAAGGACTCACGGAAGTTCTTGATAATTTTTCCGCGAAAGAAACTGCATTTGAAAAATTAAAAACCGAAGGCGTGACGGTGGTTGACCCTTCGCTCTGATGTGGTAGAGTTCGTGTGTTGGAAGTCTATTGGTTGCCCTTGTAGTTCAATGGATAGAACTGCGGACTTCTAAGCCGTCAATGTTGGTTCGATTCCAACCGGGGGCACAGCTAAAAAATACTGCTTTAGGGCAGTATTTTTGTTGACGCTGTGCCCCCGGTTGGAATCGAACGGGAGGGGGTCGGGGAACGGTAGTTCCCCGTGGAGGAAAACAACGAGCGAAGCGAGTGTTAGAAACCGTGGGTTTCTAAAGAGCCCGAGTGAAACGCGGGCGAGTTCGATAGCGAAGCGTCCAACCAGTTGTGCCGGGCGTAGCGATGTTTTGCGAGCTCGCAAAACCGCGAGCCGGGGTCGCGAGTACTTACATTTTTTGCGAATTTATGAAGCAAAAAATTTAGTAACTCGTGACCACAAGCGTCACCACAGAAAACAACGAGTGAAGCGACGGCGAGTAAAATATTCGTGACCACAAATTATCTCCATTGTTTTTCTTTCGAAATCTGATATAGTGCCAAAATGATACCGGGCAAGAAGGGGATATAAGTTAAAAATTGAATACGGGCGATTAGCTCAGTTGGTAGAGCAGCGCTTTTACACAGCGAAGGTCAGGGGTTCAAATCCCTTATCGCCCACAAATATTAGCTCCAAATGCGGAGCATTTGAGCTGTATATTTGTGTGGCGATAAGGGATTTGAAAGCCGGAGCGCGACGGCGCGAGGCGGGGTCGAGGAATTTTTCAGCAGAAAAATATCCGTGACCGAATCCCTTATCGCCCACAAATATTAGCTCCAAATGCGGAGCATTTGAGCTGTATATTTGTGTGGCGATAAGGGATTTGAAAGCCGGAGCGCGACGGCGCGAGGCGGGGTCGAGGAATTTTTCAGCAGAAAAATATCCGTGACCGAATCCCTTATCGCCCCCCATACCATGTCCTCAACTATCCAAATCCCCATCCTCTACGAAGATTCCGAAGTGGTTGTTATCAATAAACCAGCTGGTCTTGTTGTGCACCCTGACGGTCGCACCAATGAAGAAACTCTTGTTGATTGGATTTCCTCTCATTATCCAGATATCGCCCAAAAAGAAGTGGGTGAGTCGATAAAACTCACCGATGGAGGTGAAATAAAAAAACCAGGAGTAGTTCACCGCATTGACCGCGAAACTTCGGGCGTGCTTTTGATTGCAAAGACCCAAGAATCTTTTTTTAATTTAAAATCGCAATTTCAAGCGCGCACAATAAAGAAAAATTACAAAACTATTTGCTACGGATTTTTCAAAGAGCCGAAAGGTATGATAAATAAAGTAATTGGTCGCTCTGCTAGCGATTTCAGAAAATGGTCTGCGGAGTTTGGCGCAAGGGGAGAGCTTCGTGAGGCCTCAACAGAATACAAAGTGCTGGGTCAAGGTGAAGTTGATGCTACTGAAAGCAAAGACAGGAGCGAAGGAGAAATAAAACTTTCATACCTTGATGTTTTTCCTCACACCGGACGCACACACCAAATACGTGTTCACTTGAAGGCGATTGGCCACCCTATTGTTTGTGACGCTCTTTATGCTCCGAAAATGCCGAGAGTTTTGGGCTTTAAACGCATAGCTCTCCACGCGTCCTCTATTGTCTTTAAACTTCAAAATGGGAGAGAAAAAAAAGTTGAAGCGCCCCTACCTCCCGATTTCCAAGACGGTCTTGCCACGTTAGAAATCGCGGGCGTTTAGAGACATCTCGTCTGTAGTTGTGCAAAGAAAATCAATATATAAATGTTATTTGTCAGTGGAACTAATGGGCGGAACGCCCTATTTCTAACGTGGCTTGCAGAACTCGGTCTCGTGTGATAGAGTAGCGATTACTTGGTTTAGAAAAATTTATGGGAAAAACAACTATACAAATGAGCCCCGTAGCCGTAGCAGATCGCAAAGATTTGCCTATTCGCGCTGGCGCAACCGTCAAGGTTTATCAAAAGATTGAAGAAAAGGGTAAAATCCGTCTTCAGGTTTTTGAAGGTCTTGTTCTCGGAATAAAAGGTGGAAAGAGCAACGGTTCTATGTTCACTGTTCGCAAGACAGCAAGTGGTGTTGGTGTTGAAAGAATTTTCCCTCTCTACTCTCCTTCGATAGACAAGATAGAAATTGTTCGACAATCTGACGTTCGTCGCGCAAAACTTTCATATTTGAGAGCAAAAACAAGTCACGACATCCGTCGCAAAATGCGTCACACAAAGACAGGTAGCACAGTTCCTGTTCAGGAAGGTGAAGTGGTAGAAACAGAAGCAGCAGAAGCAAAAGCATAGAGACGACAAGCGGGCACAAGCCCGCTTTTGTTTTTAACTTGAAATTTGGTGGGTATTCCTCTATGATGTGGAAGTTATTGAAAATATGCCCAGGTGGCGAAACTGGTAGACGTACTACCTTGAGGTGGTAGCGCCCGCAAGGGCATGGAGGTTCGAGTCCTCTCCTGGGCACTAGCAAAAACCGCGTAAGCGGTTTTTTAGTGCCCAGGAAGCAAAGCGGAGCTTTGCGTGAGGACTCGAACGCCGGAGCGATAGTGAGCAAGCTTGCGAGTCCGCGAGGCGGTGCCTAGCCCGAGTTGAGTGGCGACGAAACGAGAGGCGAGGGAGAGTCACAGAATCTAATATAAAAAAATCCCAAGTAGACCGAAGTCGTACTTGAGATTTTTCGCCGAAACTAAAGAACTAATGGTGGTCATCCTTGTCGAACCAAATTCTTGGCGCTGCGATGAATATCATGTATGCAGTAAGACCCCATGACAATGTACAGTCAATCCACCGAATGACCAGGTTGTACAACTCTTTGTCTATTTCTCGATGAAATAGCAACAGCCCCAGCCAAAGCAAAAGTGTTCCAACTAGGCCAAGAAGTGCCGTTATGGAAACAATTGCACTGTGCCACATGTCAGCATTCACATGTTCGTATAAACCGCGCACAGTTGTTGTGTCATTGTGTGTCCGCGCGTTTGTTAGAACAAGCATTCTTATCAAATCTACTGAGAATCCCAACATTCCAAAAAATAAAACTGCCCACAAAGAAACTTGATAATCTGCTCCTACCAATTTTTGGTATGTTTCTATTGCAATCCATATTGCCCCTCCCACGAGAAGAAGAGCAATTATTTTCTTTGCGGTGTTACGCATCTCCTCTTTGTCTTTTCTGAGTGTGAAGAAGGCCGCAACAATATCAGCAACACCGTCGGACAACGAATGCAGGGCGTCAGACAAAAGTGACATGCTATAAAACCAACCAACAAAAAGCTGTACAGTTCCGGCCATGAATGCGAAAAGACCGGTTATAAAATAAGTTATTGGTTCGCAAGCTTTGGAAGTACAAGGGTTACCTTGGCAATGAGGGGAGTATCCCCTCATGATCCGTTTGAGCATGGGGGATTGGGGAAGAAAATAAAGAGTTTATTACTACATCAAAGAACTGCGTATATTATAACAAAAATTACTAGGATTGTCAATTGTGCCGATTTCTGCTATATTGTAACAATGCTCTACACAGGCAAGGGCGACAAAGGCACTACAAAAACTTTTGGCGAATGCGACCAGCGCATTTCAAAAAGTTCTGCGGTTGCAGAAGCGCTAGGTACTCTCGACGAGATTAATTCTTTTCTTGGTGTTGTGAAAATGAAACCGCGTTCGCGAGAAATTACTGTTCCACGTGGTGATGGAATGCGAAGCAAAATTGTCGATGTCGTATCGCAAGCCCAGCAGAATCTTTTTATCGTTCAAGCAGAAGTTGCTGGGGCGGACAAACACATAACTCTTGAAAAAATTTCAGAGCTAGAAGTAATCATAAATGCAACCGAACTTGAACTTCCGCCGATAAAAACTTTTTTTGTCTCTGGCGGAACGGAACTCGGAGCATTGCTTGATGTCGCGCGTACGTTTGCAAGGAGAGCAGAGCGTCGTGTGGTAGCGGTTTCAGAGGAGGGGAAGGTTCCCGTCGGCAAAGACACTCTCGCGTACTTGAATCGTTTGTCGAGTTTACTTTACGCAATGGCTCGACAGGTGAACCATAAATCTGGTATAACAGAGGAGCCTCCGACTTATTGGTAGCATATTTTGTAGTTAATATGGTGGCTATGGTGTAAAGGTTAACACTAGAGCTTGTGGAGCTTTCGATCAGGGTTCGATTCCCTGTAGCCACCCAAAATGACAACCCGCTTTATGCGGGCTTTGTCATTTTGGGTGGCTAAGCAAGCAATTGGTATTGCTTGCGTCAGGGAATCGAATGGCGGAGCGATGTTTTGCAAGCTTGCAAAACCGCGAGCCAGTGCCTAGCCCGAGCCGAGTGGCGACGAGGCGAGAGGCGAAGGAGATTCCCTGCACCCAAAAATAAAGCGAAGCGAAAATTATACCTAGTAACTCGTGACCGATTCCCTGTAGCCCCCCAGACAAAACTTTTTGACGAAAAAGTTTTAGTCGAGGGAGATTACCTGTATCAATTTCCGTCACAGAATTTTAATGTTAATCTGATATACTTAAAAAACATGAAAAACAGAACTGTTGCTTTTTGGACTATTTTTATGATTATTTTTGGAGGGGTAATTTTGTTTTTTTCTCTAAGTAAGAATCAAATCTCTCAAAATATAAATACTCCAACCGTTGTAAATAATGCTGTACAAATGCTCTATACTTTGGCTGATGTGTCAAAACATAGTGGGGAGACAAGCTGTTGGACTGTCATTGACGGCAAGATTTATGACATTACGAGTTTTATTTCTTCACATCCAGCCGGTGTGCAAAAAATCTTGCAAGGATGTGGCATAGACGCAACCACTCTCTATGGTCGCGTGGGCGCGCACGACATTTCTAAATTAACGAACTTTGTCGTCGGAACACTAAAATAAAAAAGTGAAAAAAATATTCTGGAATTCAATAATAATACTGAACTTTTATCTCATATTGTATTTTTGGTTTTCAAATTCCCATTATTTGATAACCGGAATCAATCCGGGGAGTTTTTTGATAGCATTGGGCAGATTAGCCGGGCTTTTGAGCGAATTTTTAATTCTAATTCAACTTTTATTGATTAGCAGATTTTCTTTTGTTGAAAAGGAATACGGTTTTGATAAACTAGCCGACCTTCACAGAAAAATTGGATTGTTCCTGGGTATTTTTTTGATAAGCCACCCGCTTCTTTTGACTTTTGGGTATGCGAAACTAAACAATATTAATTTTGCGAAACAATTCATCACTTTTCAAACAGGATGGAGCGGTGTCTTTACTGCGACGGTAGCTTTTTTGATAATAGTTATTACCGCTTTTATTTCCACAAAAGCAATTAGAAATAAGATTAAATATGAAGTATGGTATTTCGCTCATCTGCCATTATACATTGCGGTGGCTATCGCTTTTGGCCACCAAGTAAATACTGGGGATATGTCGCAAGGAGGGGCAATATTCTACTGGTATTTGATTAATCTAGTTGCGGTGGGGACTTTAGTAGCTTTTAGATTTATTAAACCCGCATATTCATTTTTTAAACACTCGTTCGTCATAGAAAAAATAGTAAAAGAAAATGACAATGTTTATTCTATTTACATTGCTGGCAAAAAAATGGAGCAATACAAATTCGCAAGTGGCCAGTATGCAACTTTGATTTTTTTGCAAAAAAATATGTGGTTTCATCATCCGTTTTCTTTTTCTGATTCGCACAATGGGGAGAATCTGAGATTTACAGTAAAATCTTCCGGCGACTTCACTTCAAAAATAGAAAACCTAAAGAAAGGTACACGTGTTTGGATAGATGGGCCACTTGGAACGTTTACGTTAGAAAAATCTATTAATAAAAAATATTTATTTATAGCTGGAGGCATAGGCATAACTCCAATATTGTCTATCATGAAATCTATTGAAGATAAAAAAAGTGCTATTTTACTTTATTCGAATAAAAGAAAGGAAGAAATAATTTTTCAAAAAGAAATAGCCGAAAGTGGAATAGAAACTTACTACTTTAACACAGACCCTGGTGTTGGCAATAGAATTAATGACCAAAAAATAGCTAAATTCTGCTCAGATTATAAAGATAGAGATATTTATCTTTGCGGTCCGATACAAATGACATCGAGTTTAATGCAAAGTATAAAAAATAATGGAGTTTCGTCCGAGCAAATTCATTTTGAAAAATTTAACTACTAAAACGTAGATAATGAATTATAAAAGATAGTAAGCTAGCCCTTTTTAGGATAACTTCTTTCCGTTGTGTTGCAATGAACAAAAATTTAATAGTGGATTGTTACTTTCCATTTTGATGTTACAATCAGAAAATACATCGACAAAGGAAAAAGCTTCGTGACTAATTAACGATGATTACCTTACCAATTTTTTTATCGGTTCTCCCATTTTTGGTTTTTACCGTGCTGTTAATTTTCAGGGAAACCTCTCTTCTAAAGGCCTCTATTATTACACTGGTTTTGTTTACCGTTCTAGCGATTTTTTATTGGGGAATTCTTCCTGCTTCGCTGATGGTTTCTTATGGAAAGGGATTTTTTGTCGCCCTCGATATTTTTATTATCATTTTTGGCGCGATTTTTTTCTTACTTTTACTTGAAGAAATTCAAGTTATTGAAAATATTTCATACTACCTTGAGCACTTCTCGGGGGACTACAGATTACAGATAATTTTATTGGCTTGGCTCTTTGAAGCTTTTTTGGAAGGAACAGCGGGGTTCGGAACTCCTGTGGCTATAGTTGCTCCGCTTTTGGTGGGACTTGGGCTTACCCCGATTAGAGCTTTGATAGTGTCTCTCTTGGGTAACAGTATTGCCGGAGTCTTTGGTGCGGTTGGTACTCCGATTAGAATAGGATTTGCAGGTCTTGATACCACCTCTGTCCCGGTTATTTCAGCACTCATAAATTGCGCGGGTTTTATAGTCCCAGTTTTTATGTTGTGGATAATTACCACAGGTCGAGTCAATCGTAAAAAAGAATTTTTAAGCGCGTTGCCGTTTGCGATTTGGGCGGGAATTGTTTTTGTTTTGCCGTCGGTATTTGTATCCCTATGGAGTCAGGAATTTGCAACGATACTCGGCTCGATCATTGGCATAATTCTTGTGTTCTTAACGACAAAATTAGGGTTGTTTGTTCCTAAAGACAAAATTTCTCTAAAACAAGTGGGAGAAAAATTGTTTAAATCAATGTCTCCAGCGCACGCTTTTTTGCCCTATGTCTTTCTTGTATTTTTACTTGTGGCGGGGAAGATTTTTATTGGTAATGCCGGCATAAATATCTCTCTCGGGTTTTCTCATTTTTTTAATTTATTTAATCCCGGGTTTGCTTTCATTTTGGCTGGGCTTTTGGTCGCTATCATCTGGCGAAGGAAAAAAGAGGCAGTTGTTCCTTTGGTATCAAAATCTTTTATTGAAGCGCTGAATCCATTTTTTGTAATTATCTCTACATCAGTGTTAGTGCAACTAATGATAAATTCCGGACAAAATCGCTCTGGCCTTCCTTCGGCAATTTCTATCTTGTCTAAAGTTTTTGAAACTCCTTTATTGCCATTTTTTGCTCCCTTTATTGGCGCCTTCGGTAGTTTCATAACTGGAAGTGTCACCATTTCCAATATTATGTTTGGTAGTTTTTTTGATACAGCTGCGACGAATTTGGGAAACAGTACGGCCGTGATATTATCTCTTGCAATCGTGGGCGCGGGAGCTGGTAGTATGATTGCTTTGGCCGATATGTTGGCAGCACAAGCTGTTCTACGATTAAAAAATCAAGAGAGAAAAATTTTAAGAGGCGTCTTTGTTCCTTGCTTCTTGTTTTTGATAATCGTAGGTGGAATTGGATTGTTTTTAAGTTAATAATTACACACAAAAACCCCGCAGGGAGGGCCTTTTTCGTGTGTTATAATGCCGATTATGTATAAAATTTCCAAAATTCCCCACAAAGAACAAAGATACAATACCGTCGGGGATTGGGTGTTTGAAGGTGATGAAATAAAAATAATGGTTTCCGATACCGGCGACCCCAGGATGAACGCCTTAGTGGGTGTTCATGAATTAGTGGAAGTTTTGCTCTGCAAAGACAGAGGAATATCCCAATCAGATGTAGATAAATTTGACATGGGTCATCCAGAATTAAGCGACCCAGGCAGCCACCCAGACGCTCCATACAAAAAAGAACACGAGTTTGCCACAAAAGTTGAAAAAATGCTATGTGATGAGTTTGGTATAAAATGGGAGGAATATGAAAAAATTTTGCATAATTTGTAATATTGATATATAGAATTATCGCCAATATCTAGACTTCTTTTTTGGACTTTTTCCTCAAAACTGATAGTATTTTAGTATGGAAAAAGAAATTTCAAATAAGAGAAAGTTCTCCAGTTTTCTAGCGCTCATAGTATCTATTGCTATTTGTGAGTTTGCAGGAATTGTCGGCTCCTTTTTCACCTTTTCGGAAATTCCAACATGGTACGCGACAATAACCAAGCCAGCAATCAATCCACCATCATGGGTTTTTGGTCCAGTTTGGACGACCCTATTTTTCTTGATGGGCATATCAGCATTTCTTGTTTGGAGAAAAATGGAAACCAATCGCGAAGATGTAAAAATGGCCCTCTCAATTTTTGGTTTTCAATTAATATTAAACACCCTTTGGTCGATCATTTTTTTCGGTATGCATAATATAGGTCTTGCTCTTGCAGAGATCGTTGTCCTCTGGCTTGCGATAGTTTGGACAATAGTTGAATTTTATAAACTCTCTCGTGCCTCGGCGTACCTTCTCTTGCCATACATCGTCTGGGTAACTTTTGCCGGCTACCTTACTTATAATCTTTGGGTTTTAAATTAAAATTATGAATAAAAGATATATTTTTGGCCTCTGCCTACTCGGGATTGTAATCTTGATTGTCACGGTTTTTGTGATAAATCTTCCAAACAGACCACTACCTCAAACAAAAACAGAAAAGCTTAGCGTTGTCACAAGTTTTTACCCACTTTATTTTTTCTCGGAACAGATAGGAGGGGATAAGGCGGAAATAATAAACATAACACCCGCTGGAGCTGAACCTCACGACTACGAACCATCACCTCAAGACATTATTAGTATTACAAAGGGTAAACTTTTGATACTGAACGGAGGAGGTCTTGAAGCGTGGGGCCCTAAGGTAATTCATATCATCGATCCAAACCATACTCTCGTTGTAACCGCCGGTGAGGGGTTGGCAATGCAAGAATTTAAACAAGATGAGCAGACTGTTACCGATCCGCACATTTGGCTCTCTCCTCGTCTTGCGCAGAAAATGGTGGATAAAATCACTGAAGGTTTTGTGAAAGCTGACCCAGCAAATAGCGGGTTTTACACGCAAAACAGCGAACTGCTGAAAATCAAATTAAATGTTCTGGATCAAGAATATCAAACCGGACTCAATGTGTGCGCCAGCAGAAACATCGTCACTTCTCATTCAGCGTTTGGATACCTAGCAATGGATTATAATTTGAACCAAGTTCCAATCACGGGGTTGTCTCTTGATGCTGAGCCGTCGCTTAAGAAACTTGGCGAAATCGCAAAGTTTGCAAAAGATAATAAAGTGAAATATATATTTTTTGAAAGCCTTGTGAGCCCAAAACTTTCCGATGTTATAGCAACAGAAATAGGTGCAAAAACAATGGTGCTCGATCCTATTGAAGGGCTTACTCCTGATGCCATAAAACTCGGGAGAAACTACCTTAGTGTAATGCGCGACAATCTTGCAAATCTAGAGATTGCGCTTGAGTGCGCGCCTATGAATTAAAGTGTTCGGATTGCACCTCCTTGGCGTCGTTGGTATACTTGTCTTATGAAAACCTTCTTAAAAATCTTCAAAGATAGCGCTTATAATCCGTTTTTCTATACTACTATACCTAGTATCCCAGCAAAAAAAGTTTTTAAAGACTACTTTAAGATTGCTGTATTCTTGTCTTTTGTTATGACGCTGGTTTTCTCTGCTTTTTTGGTGCCTCGCGGGGTCTCTTTCGTAAAAGATGATGCTCCAATGCTTGTGAAAGAATATTATCCTTCGGAGCTCGAGATAAATATTGAAAAAGGACAAGCCTCCGCCAATGTCCCAATGCCGTATTTCATTCCTGCTAAACACGAAGGAACTCCTCCTGCAAACAGTCAAATAGAAAATATTTTAGTCATTGATACGGAGAATAATTTTGACACAAAGAAATTTGATGAATACAAAACCTATGCTCTCCTCACAAAGACTGATCTGGTAACGCAAGATAGCAGTGGAAGCATAACCATAAAAAGCGTCAACACTTTGCCCTCTGGAGTCATAAACCAAGACAAACTTCTTTCGTGGGTTGGGAAGGTCGATGGGGCGTTAGTTTATGTCGTTCCGGTGGTCATTCTTTTGATGTTCGTGTTATTCTTTCTTGGTTATTCTCTTTATTTAATCCCCCTATTTTTCTTTGCGCTCATCACTTTTCTTATTTCGTGGGTGAAAAAAGCTCCGACGCTTACTTATGGCAATGCATATAAAATAAGTATGTATGCAATTGTGCCAAGTCTCGTTCTCAAATCATTTCTAAATATGGTTGGTTTCTTGTTTGTGCCGCCATACCTTACGCTCTTTGTTTTTCTTCTTGTAGTTTCTCTTAATATGAGAGAAAATCAAACGCTAACCTCTTCTGCCCAATAAACCCCCTTGCGCTTCTGGTTCTCTCGCCCATTTTGTTTTAATCTTTGGTGTACTATACTATAGCTAGATATGACGAAAAAAATATTAATTATTGACGACGATAAGATTTTCTCGAAAGTTCTTCGTGATGCTCTTTTGGCGAAAGAAAAAGATGCTTATGAAGTTACTACGGCTTTTGATGGCAAAGAAGGACTCGAAATTGCTAGTAAAGTAAAGCCGGACCTTATCTTATGCGACCTCGTTATGCCAAATATGGGGGGCATCGATTTTATAAAACAGCTTAGGTCGGAGGAGTGGGGGAAGCTTCTTAAGGTTGTCGTTGTCACTCAAATTTCGGACATAGAAAAGATGAGTGAAGGTCTCGAGCTCGGGATACACGGGTATATTCTTAAGTCAGATTATTCGATAGATGAAATCCTCCATCAGATTGAGGAAGCTCTTAAATAGTTTATAAGCGTCGCGTTTCAGTGGAAGATTGCGCGACATAATTATTGTTAAATTATATGGATAAAGATAAAACAAGATTTTTTAAAGCGCTCACAGTTCTTGCTGTCGTAGGCGCAGTGCTTTTATTCGCGATGACTATCACTGAAATAAAAGGGTACAGGTTTATTGGTGGTGGAGTTTCTGCATCCAATACTATTTCAGTCAGCGGAGATGGAGAGGTCTATGCCGCTCCAGATATTGCAACAGTTTCTTTTACTGTAACCGAAGAATCAAAAAAAGTTGCTGATGCGCAAGACAAGGTGACAACAAAAGTAAAAACTGCCCTAACGGCTATTCGTAGTTTGGGCGTAGCGGATAAAGATATTAAAACAGAAAACTATTCTTCATATCCAAAGTATGAATATCGACAAGGAGGGACTGTGGTCTGCATGAGTTTGGATTGTCCGTCTCCGGTAAGCAAGCAAGTTTTGGTTGGATACGAAGTTTCTCAATATGTGTCCATAACTGTGCGGGATTTGGATTCTGTGAATTCGGTTGTAGATGCTCTCGGCACGGCAGGAGTTACCAACATGCAAGGTCCGGATTTTGCAATAGACAAACAGGATGCTTTTAAAGCAGACGCGCGAAAACAAGCTATAGACAAAGCAAAGGAAAAAGCAAAAGTTCTCGCCCGAGACCTTGGAGTTTCGCTTGTTCGCATCGTTTCTTTCTCTGAAGGAGGAGATTATCCAGTATATTATGACCGCGCGATGATGTCGTCTGGCAAGGGAGTATCTGCTCCACAGGCGCTACCCGAACTGCCTCAAGGCCAGGAAAAGATTACTTCTCAAGTCACTATTACGTACGAAATTCGCTAAATCCCTTAATTCTAAAGGATAAAAACCCGGCACCATTTATGGTGCCGGGTTTTTGCATTGACTTTTTATTGGCTATGGAGTACTGTGAATTAAAGCCCTGCGGGGCGGTTTTTTAAATGGGAAGTAGTTAAAAATAAGTAGCTACAATCAAATTGATTATGAACTTTATCCAATATTTACGAGATACAAAAAGTGAAATGAAGCACGTTGTGTGGCCAACACGCCGTCAGGCGGTAGCTTTTACCGTGCTTGTGGTAGTACTCTCTGTCTTTACCGCTCTTTATCTCAGCACTTTTGACACGCTGTTTACATCTCTTATTAAAAAGTTGATCGGTTAATTTTTTAAAACTAACTCTATGGTAAAACAAGAAACAACCGGCGAGCGACATTGGTATGCAATTCATACTTACGTTGGATATGAAAATGCTGTTTTGCGCAACTTAAAACAGCGCATTGAGTCTTTGGGAATGGAAGACAGGATTTTCAACACCATTATTCCAGTTGAGAAAAAAATAAAAGTAAAAGGAGGCAAACGAGTCGAGGTGGAAGAAAAAATCTATCCCGGTTATGTTCTCGTAGACATGATTGTAACCGATGATTCTTGGTATGTTGTCAGAAATACTCCTCGTGTGACCGGATTCGTTGGCGCCGGGGTAACCCCTGTTCCTCTTGAGAAAGCGGAAGTTGATTCTCTGTTTAGCAGAATGTCAGCAGGCACTCCAAAACACAATATCGACCTCGTAATAGGAGACCAAGTAACAATCGTAGACGGCCCGTTCAAAGAACTCGAAGGGAAAGTTGCTGAATTGGATGATGAGCGCGGGCGTGTAAAAGTTCTCGTATCAATGTTCGGTCGCGAAACGCCGGTTGAGCTTGATTTCCTTCAGATCCGAAAGATGTAATTAACAGACTTGATAAAGACCACAAACTAAGGTAGACTCTCTAAACTATAAATATGGCAAAGAAAATAACAAAAAAGATAAAGGTAGTAATCCCAGCCGGCAAAGCAACCCCAGCTCCTCCTTTGGGGCCCGCACTCGGACAGGCAGGCGTAAATATCGGTGAATTCGTAACGAAATTCAACGACGCTACTCGCGCTCAAATGGGCGACATTGTTCCGGTAGTTATTACCGTCTATGAAGATCGCTCTTTCACGTTTGTCACAAAGACTCCTCCAGCTTCCTCTCTTATCTTCAAAGCCGCTAAAGTTGAGAAAGGTTCTGGCAAAAATAAAATAAGTTCAGCCGGAAGTATTACAAAAGCTCAATTGCGTGAAATTGCAGAAAAAAAGATGAAAGACTTGAATGCTAATGATGTCGATGCAGCAATGAAAATTATTGCAGGCTCAGCTCGTTCAGCAGGAATAGAGGTTAAAGGATAATTTTTATACAAATGAAAAACCCGGCGTCGTTCACGATGCCGGGTTTTTTGTTGCAAGTTTTTAGACTGCTATTTGAGCTTTTATCGCTTCGTGGGGATTGTAGCCCACAAGCTTGAAGTCCTCAAATTTGAATTTAAAAATATCTTTTATTTTTGGATTGATTACCACACGCGGGAGCGGTCGTGGCCTGCGAGACAAGAGGAGCTTCGCCTGCTTTATGTGGTTTAGATAGAGATGAACATCTCCGCCATCCCAGACAAATTCTCCGGGACGTAAACCGCACACCTTCGCAATCATCATCGTGAGAAGGGAATAGGAAGCGATATTGAAAGGCACTCCTAGGAACGTATCGCAACTCCGTTGATAGAGCTGGCATGAAAGTTTTCCCTTTGCCACATAGAACTGGAAGAGGCAATGGCAAGGTGCCAATGCCATCTTTGGCAAATCGGCCACATTCCACGCTGAGATGATCAACCGACGCGAGCTTGGGTTATTCTTGATCTGTTCGATGAGCGATGAGATCTGATCGTGGATCTTGCCGTCCGCACCCTGCCACTTGCGCCATTGGTGGCCGTACACTGGACCCAGATTTCCGTCCTTGTCCGCCCACTCATCCCAGATGTGGACATCATTGTCCACCAAATATTTAATATTGGTGTCTCCTTTTAGAAACCACAGAAGTTCGTGGACAATAAGTCGAAACGGAACTTTCTTTGTGGTAAGGAGCGGGAAGCCCTTGCTCAAGTCAAACCGCATATTGTATCCAAAGACGCTCAATGTGCCGACTCCAGTTCTGTCTTTCTTTTTGACGCCATTTTTCAATATATGTTTTAAGAGGTCCTGATACTGCTTCATGGGATGAAGGTGGGGAAAAAGTAAAAGCGGTCTGCACTCCACGCAAACCCTTATATTAGCTCCTCAGCTCGGAAATAAGAAAGATTACTTTCTCATTTCTCTCGCCTTACGTCGCTAATAAAACAGCCCTTTTGAAAAGAGCTGATCTAAAAGGATTACATCAAATTGGAACCTATTAGTCAATCAATATAGATTTTTTCGTTTCGCGGTCGTTGTAAAGTTTTGGGAGCATATCCTCCGGCTTCCACGAAGCTTTCATGCTTGCGAAAGAAGAAGCTTTTTGGTATTTCCCGGTTTTTGTGTAATCGCTTTTAAGAATTGGCCCTGTTTCAAAAAATATAATTTGCGCAATGCGTCTTCCAACGACGATAGGTATCGCGTAATGGCGAGAATTGTTTGTGATTTCCATAGTCCAGCGATTTGTATATCCGACGTCGCCCCAGCCGGCGCATTTGCAGACTTCGATGAAGTTTCTGCCGAGAGAGGAACGCGCTTTCATCATTGTTGTGATGTGCTCGCGACCGCCGATAAATTCATCTGTGTGAGCGAGGATAGTCTCGCCTGGTTGGATAAGGATAACTTTATCATTCGGCTTGATACCCTCCCATTTGAATTTGAATTTTTTGAATACCTCTTTAGCTTTTTCAGCGCGAATTGCTTTTGTACCCCAGACATGGTCTGTGTGGGCCTTGCTCCAAATATTATAGATGAGGTTATTGTACTTAGAGGGCTGTTCTCGGAAATACCATTCACCGAGCGAAACGTCATAACTAGAAGTGGCAAGATTTTCTTTCTTGAAGGGCTCGATTACAATATCGCCCTTTTTCATCTGCTCTAGAATTGTTTTATCTGAAAGCGCCATAGTTTAGATAGTGTATCATGCTCCACACATTTTTTGACAGACATCTATGATAAAATATCATGATATATGCGCATCGCTGTTATAGGCCCCCAAAACACCGGCAAATCAACCTTTATTAGGGATTTTCTCGTTGCGTTTCCAAAATATAGAACCTCCAAAGAAACTTATCGGGACATTGTGAGAGGGGGCGAGCTCGCAATCAATCAAAACGCCACAGAAGAAAACCAGCGCTTGATTCGCGATTTTTTAGCTCGTCAAGCCAAAGAAAATAAAATAGAAAATATTATTTTTGATAGATGCATTGTTGATAATTACATTTACACACTAGCGCAGACCGAAAAAGGAGCCATCAGTCAAAAATTTCTCAAGGAGAGCGAAGCTGTTATGTACGAAACTCTAAAATTTTTTGATGCGCTGATTTTTATTCCCACTGCAACATCCGTTTCATTAGTTAAAAACAAATTTAGAGACACAGATACAATCTTCATTGACCAAATTAATACATTTTTCATTGAAACTCTGTTCCAAATTGCAAAGCACTCTCAAGTAAAAATAATTATAGTGTCCGGAACACGAAAAATACGCATAGATAAAGTAAAGAAGGAGCTAGTGGCAAATTAGGCATAATTTGCTATTGTTTAAGGTGATTATATGATAACCAAAAAATTGGAAACTTTAATACGCGAAGCCCTAAAGAAAATGGGCATCGAGTCGAGCGAGATAAAACTCGAACGTCCAGAGGATGCCAGTCACGGGGATTATGCAACAAATGTAGCTCTTGCGTGCGCTAAAACTCAAAAAATCGCGCCGAAACAATTTGCGGAAAAGCTTGTAGCAGAACTTTTGAACGCGCCTCACGAAGGTATTGAGAAAATAGAAATAGCAGGTCCGGGATTTATCAATTTTTTCTTTGATGATGCATATTTTTCAAAGTCGCTTGAAGACGCTCTTGGAGCTGGCGATAAATGGGGGACTAACGCAACGCTTAAAAATAAAAAAGTTTTGGTTGAATATACCGACCCAAATATTTTAAAAGAATTTCATATCGGGCATTTGATGTCCAACACAATAGGAGAATCAATAGCTTGCATAATGGAGACCACTGGCGCAGAGGTTAAGAGAGCTTGTTATCAAGGAGATGTTGGAATGCATGTAGCTTGCGCTATTTGGGGAATAATTGATCTCAAAAAAGATGGAAGCGCAGAACCAATGAACTCTAAGTTTTTGGGTAAAGCCTATGCTCGTGGAGCGACAGCTTCGAAGGAAAACGAAAATGCAAAAAAAGAAATTATTGAAATAAATAAAAAAATTTACACTCGCTCTGACGAGAAGATAAATAAACTTTACGATCTTGGTCGCCAAGTAAGCTTGGATGATTTTGAAGGGAAATATAAAAAACTCGGAATGAAGACTCGCCTAAACGGAAAGTCATTCGATTTCTATTTTTTTGAATCCAAGACGTGGGAGTTCGGCAAAAAAATCGTGCTAGACAACCCAAAAATATTTGAAAAAAGCGATGGCGCTATCATTTATAAAGGAGACGAATCCAAAGGCCTTCACACAAGAGTGTTTATAAACAGTGAAGGAATTCCTACATATGAGGCAAAAGACCTTGGTTTGTCAAAAATAAAATACGAAACATATCCATACGAAATATCAATAGTTGTTACAGCAAACGAGCAAAAAGAATATTTCAGGGTAGTTTTGGACGCAATGGCAAAAGTTTCTCCCGAGCTCGCAAAAAAGACCGAGCACTATTCTCACGGAATGCTCCGACTTCCTACCGGCAAAATGTCTTCACGAACGGGCGATGTTGTAACTGCCGAAGCACTGCTCCGCGACGTGAAAGGGCTTGCTATTGGTAAAATAAAAGATTCTAATTTTTCTTCGGAAGAAAAAAATGATATTGCCGAGAAAGTTGCGCTTGGCGCAATTAAATATTCCATTCTTCGTCAATCGTCCGGCAAAGACATTATTTTTGATTTTGAAAAGTCGCTCTCATTTGAGGGGGACTCTGGTCCGTATCTTCAATATTCATACGCTCGAGCTCGGTCACTCCTAGAAAAGGCAAGTGGAAAGAAAATTGACGTAACAAACTATAAAGAAATCTCTCCGCTTCATAAATACATTGTCCGCTTTCCAGAAGTTGTTCTTCGCGCGGGCGAAACACGCCAGTCGCATTACATCACCACGTATCTGATTGACCTTGCTCGCGAGTTTAATTCATTTTATGGAAATACTCTTGTGCTCGATGGTTCGCCTGACGAGGCATACAAGCTCGCTCTTGTAAAAGCGACATCGCAAACTCTCAAAAATGGTCTTGAACTTCTCGGTATTCCTGTTCCAGAAAGAATGTAATAAAAGCCCCCAGGGTCTGTTCAAAATCTAACCGCAAAACAAATTAAAGATAATGCTTGTCTGCCAAAACTTTTAAATTTCGGCTGCAAATCGCCAATTCCTCCTCAGCATATATCTATATGCTTCGTCGGACTTCGCGGTTTTCGCTCGAAATTTGAAAGTTTTAGCTAGACATTAGATTTTTAACAGACCCTTGCACAGCAAGGGGCTTTTTGATAGTCGCTCCCTTTTGTGGTATTCTCAATAAATATGGATGAATTGGGGAAAAAATCAGATATAGCAAAACGAGAAGAAGAAACACTGGCAAAATGGGAACGCGAGCATATTTTTGAAAAATCTCTGGCGCAAACCAAAAAAGGCAAACCATTTGTTTTTTACGACGGACCTCCTTTTGCTACAGGACTTCCTCACTATGGGCACATTGTTGCAAGTACAATAAAAGACACAATTCCTCGCTATCAAACTATGCGCGGGCGTTATGTTCGTCGTGTGTGGGGCTGGGATTGTCACGGACTTCCTATTGAGAACTTGATAGAAAAAGAACTTGGTCTTGAGCATAAACAAGATATTGAAAAATACGGAGTCGCGAATTTTAATGAAGCCGCTCGTAAATCAGTGACTCGTTATGAAACAGAGTGGAAGAAAATGATTCCACGCATTGGAAGGTGGATTGACATGGAGCATTCATACAAGACGATGGATGCAAGCTATACAGAGTCAATCTGGTGGTCATTTAAAGACCTTTATGCGAAAGGACTCATCTATCAAAACTTCAAATCGATGCACATTTGCACGCGATGCGAAACGACTCTTTCAAACAACGAAGTTGCCGAAGGGTATAAAGAAATTAGCGATATCTCGGTAACAATAAAGCTTGAACTTATAGACGAACCCAAGACTTTTGCTCTCGCTTGGACCACGACTCCATGGACGTTGCCGGGGAACGTTGCTCTCGCAGTAAACCCAGACGAGAAATATTCTATTGTGAAAATGGAAGATGAGAAATATATTCTCGCCACACCATTCCTCGAAAAAGTTTTAGCCGGTAAAAAATATGAGACAATAAAAACAATAAAAGGCAGAGAACTTGTTGGGAAATCCTACAGACCACTTTTTGACTATTATTCTAGTGACAAAAAACTTGAGAATCGCGAGAATGGTTGGAAAATTTACGGAGCAGACTTTGTAACAATGGAAAGCGGTACGGGAATTGTGCATGTGGCTCCTGCTTTTGGTGAAGACGACATGTTGCTCGGCAAGCGTGAGAATTTGCCTTTTGTTCAGCATGTTCGCGTAGACGGAATAATGAAGCCAGAAGTAAAAGATTTTGCAGGAATGCATGTAAAGCCAAAATCTGAGGATGAAAAAACACGTCTTGCCACCGACATTGCCGTATTAAAATATCTACAAGAACACGGAACATTTTTCTCGAAAGAAAAAATTAAGCACGCATATCCGCACTGCTGGCGTTGCGACACACCGCTACTAAACTACGCGGCGGAGTCATGGTTCGTAAAATCCCCAGCTCTAAAAGATAAACTTCTTTCCGAAAATGTGAAAACAACATGGGTTCCAGATACTTTGCGTGATGGACGTTTTGGCAAATGGATAGAAAACACTCGCGATTGGGCAATTTCCCGCTCCCGCTATTGGGGCGCGCCACTTCCGGTGTGGAACTGTACAAAATGTGACAAGCGTTTAGTAATTGGTTCACGCGACGAGCTCGAAAGACAAACCAAAAAATCCGGCAACAAATATATTGTAATGCGTCACGGAGAAGCAGAAAGCAATGTTTCCGGTATCGTAAGTTCAAAAATAAAAGGCAGTGACGCATTTAAGTTGACCACAAAGGGTTGCGCGCAAGCCAAAAAGACGGGCATTAAACTAAAGAACAAAAAGATTGACATCATTTTCGCTTCGCCACTTGGACGAACGAAGGAAACTGCAAATATTGTTTCCGAAGTCATAGGGTATGACCCAAAAAAGATAATTACAGATGAACGCATAAAAGAAATAGATGTTGGAGTATTCAATGGGCGTTTAATAGGGGAATATCGCAAGCACATTTCTTCTGATGAAGAAAAAATCAACAAACGTCCCGATGGTGGAGAAAATCTTTTGGATGTTAAGCGTCGTGTCATGGCGTTCCTCGCAGAGATTGAAGAGCATTACGAAAATAAAAATATACTTATAGTTACACACGAATATCCGGCATGGATGCTTGCATCCGGATCTCGTGGTCTAACATCGGAAGAAACAATAGCCCTAAAGGGCGACAAAGATGAATTTGTTGAAACTAGTGATTTCTTTGATTTAAAGTTTGCTCCGTTTCCACGCAATGACAATTTCGAGTTTGACCTTCACCGTCCATATATCGATGATGTTCCTGTCGTATGTTCTTGCGGAGGCGCGATGACTCGCGTTCCGTATGTTTTCGATTGTTGGTTTGAGTCTGGCTCTATGCCACACGCTCAATTCCATTATCCTTTTGA
>JAQTPS010000005.1 GCA_028712595.1 Minisyncoccota bacterium
CCCCAAATATCTTTACCGGCGCCGCCACCTCCTCCGCCGCCAGAACCAGCATTTCCTTTAAAAGCTATTGGAGAACTTCCTTCTGGGAACAATCGCCATAAAATGGCACTTTGGAGATTTTGCATTGAGCCCCAGGCTGGTGAAAGTCCTGTTACGCTTCCTCCTCCCCCGCCACCGGCACCAACCCACCCTTCTGGGCTACCTGGGTCACTCGATTTTCCACCACGCCCAGCCGTTCCTGAAGCTCCCGGACCACCAACTCCAATTGAATTTGTTACTGAAAGACCACTTGTTCCCGCCACACCAGGAGCTCCTGTCGTATAACACCCATTCGGACATGTTGTGGAAGTAGTTCCCCCTGCTCCTCCACTAACACCTGCTATCCCCGCAGGCAAATAACCAGCTGGTTGCGCAGCGCCCCCCGAGTCGCCACTTGCTCCGTTCCTTGCGATTTTTCCTGAAAGAGTTAGTGTGCCTTTAACAAAGACGCGATAACCACCAGGGTTAAGAGTGACCCCACTACTGATTGTTAGGTTTGTGAAAAAGGCATCACGCTGAAGCGTGTAGCTTGTAGCGCTGTCTTTTGTGAAGAGTCCCGAGACGGTTGCTTGTGTTCCGTCCAGAACGTAGGCGCCATCAACACCTGAACCATAATTACTTCCTCCACCACCGCCCCCTCCGCCACCAACCGCGTTCAAACAAACTCCTGTTCCTGTTCCTGTTGAGTTGCTACAAACATCGCCCGTAGCATAAAGACTTCCCGTTTGTGTTGAACTTGCGTTTGGTTTTAAATAAATATCTGCAAGAACTGAATCTGCATTTGGATTTGCGAAAAATAGAGGATTGTTTGAATCAAGGAAGCTTGCGAACGACAAACTTCCGAGTTTTGTTTGGTCGGTACCACTCGTGTTTAATGGTGCTGAAACATTCCCCGTCGGTGCAGTTTGCGTCGGAGCTGTCCAGGCGTAGACATACGAGAGACCGAGGGTTAGAAATACGGCAAGGGTGATGATTTTGGTGGTCTGAAGAATATTTTTCATGGTGTGGGTATTATAAAATGTGTGCTATTAAAGTTGATAATAAAACGACGAGAGAAGGGGGAAACACTATAAATATGTATTGTTTACAGCAAGCAACAGTACTCTGATAATAGGAAATTCGGGAGTTTGTAATATGTTTTTCATGTACAAACACATTATACATAAGCACTGACTATTGGACAAATTAAAAAACAACCCAGCGTTGAAGTGGCGTTGGGTTGTTTTTTAATTATAAGTTTTTAAAACTATTTTTCTTCCTTGAAGGGTATTCCAATCACTTCAAAAAATCTGGTTGCTTCTTTCTTGTTCTTTGCTGTGGTTACTATCGTAACTGCCATTCCAAAAATATCTTTGATGTCTTCGTCCGATGTTTCAGGGAAAATGGTCTGCTCTTTTACACCGATTGTGAGATTGCCCATTTCGTCAACACTTTTTCGTTCATATCCTCTGAAGTCGCGAGTACGAGGAGTAGCAACATTCAAGAATTTATCGAGGAAACCGAGCATACGAACACCACGGAGGGTAACGGCAACGCCGATTTTGTCGCCTTCGCGAACTTTGAAGCCTGCGATAGCTTTCTTTGCGGCGCGCAAAGAAGGTCTCTGGCCCGTGATCTTTGCTAAACGTCCCATTACGAGCTCGTTCCTATTTTTGTCTTTTGATCTGCCGGTTGTAGCCGATACAACAACTTTTACAAGACGAGGAGTCGCAAGTTTATTCTTGTAGCCAAACTCTCCCTTCATCGCCTCATAAGCGCCTGCTTGTCTTTCTTTGATTGGTTTTATTGCTGATTTCATAATATTGGAATTTAGAGACTATTTGAACTCACTGCTACTCTTTTTGGAGACACGAATATTCTTGCCACCAATATTTTTGATGCTTACTCGTGTTCGACCACCTGTCTTTGGGTCTACCAGCATAACATTTGATGCATGGATTGGTTGTGGGCGACTTATAATTTCACCTGGCTTCCCTTTTGTGCGGGATTTTTGATGAATCTTTGAAATATTGATGCCTTCCACAACAACACGGTTCAAATCTGGGTGCGCAGACAAAATGACTCCTTTCTTTCCCTTGTCTTTTCCGGCGATAACTATCACCTTGTCTCCTTTTTTGAGTTTCATAGTAGTATTTTTTAAATAGATTACACGACCTCTGGCGCGATAGAACATACAGCCTGATATCCGCGTTCTGCTATCTCGCGAGGAACTGGTCCGAACACACGACCTGCTTTCGGTTCTTGTTTGTCTTTGTCAACAATCACAACAGCGTTGTCATCAAAACGAATGTATGAACCGTCTTTTCGGCGGAATGCGTTACGAGTACGAACAACAATAGCGGTTAATACATCCTTTTTCTTTACTGTCTTTCTTGCTTCCGCAACTTGCACCGAAAGTACAACAAGGTCGCCAATTCCTGCATAGCGCTTTTTTGCGCTTCCAAGCACTTTGAAAATACGCCCGATTTTTCCTCCGGAGTTATCTGTGATTTTAACGATTGATCTTGGTTGTATCATGGTAGTTTTTTTATTTACCCTTCTTGCCTAAAACTTTGAAGTGCTTATCTTTTGAAATTGGACGACATTCAACGATGATGACCTCATCTCCAATTTTGTAAGTTCCCTCTTCGTCGTGCGCTTTGTACTTCTTAGAGACATTCTGGTACTTGCCATACTTTGGATGTTTTACAAATTGGTTGACGCGGACAGTAACTGTCTTTGTCATCTTGTCTGAAGTGACAACTCCTTCCAATTTTCTTGCTGTTGTTTTTTTAGTTTCCATAATATTTATACAGTTTTGCTTTTATTCGCATTAAGTTCGGTCATGATGCGAGCAACATCACGGCGAGCAAGACGAGGAGCCTTAACATTTTTCTTTGCGCTTCCTGCGAGATCAAAACGAAAAGCGCGAAGCTCCTCTTTTTTCTCATCAAAAGCTTTCATCAATTCCTCTTTACTTTTTTTCTTAAAATCTGTCATATAAAAGTTTTATTCTTTCGGAGCGCGACGAACAACTTTCGTCTTGACGGGAAGTTTTGCCCCGGCCTTCATTAGGGCCTTTACTGCCGTTCCCTCGTCTACACCGTCAACTTCAAAAAGCACACGACCTGGGCGAACTTCAAACACGTAACCCTGCAAATCACCCTTTCCTTTCCCCATTCCCATTTGAGCTGGCTTTGATGTGTAAGGACGATCAGGGAAAATGCGAGTCCACATTTTTCCGGTTTTTCCAATGGTGCGAGAAGTAGCCTTACGAGCTGATTCAATCTGGTTTGACCTGACGCGAGCCGGTGACATCGCCTTCAAGCCGAAAGAACCGAAGGCAAGAGAAATCCCGCGTGTTTCAGGAGCCCACTGAACCTTTTCGTTCTTGCGGCCACTTTGCCATTTTCGATATTTTACTTTCTTTGGGAATAACATAGTAGTGTATTAAAAAATTGACAGGTTATGCATTTACGCCTTGAGAAGCCAACGACTTCTTTTTGCTTTCGGCAAAAATCTGACCTTTGTAAATCCATACCTTTACGCCGATGGCGCCATACGGCATATGCGCGGTCTTTTTTGCATAATCAATATCTGCGCGGAACGTCTGAAGAGGAATTCCTCCTTTGCGAATCTGTTCATAGCGCGCCATATCGGCACCGTCAAGACGACCGGAGATAGCAATGCGCGCGCCTTTTACATCGCGGTTTGCCATTACTTTTTCAATGGTCTGTTTGAGGATTTTGCGGAACGGCAAACGTTTTTCAAGAGCCTCAACGACCATCTCACCAACAATGTCGGCATTTGATTCCGGAGAACGAACTTCTTCGATATCAAGTTTGAAATCTTTTGGAATGTCAAGCTTGAGGCGCATTGCTTCTTTCAAAATATCGCTCTTCAGTTTTACAGAACCCTCGCCTGAGCGACCGATAACCATACCCGGACGAGCAGTCTTTACTACGATACGGAATGTCTTTGCATTTCTTTCAATGTCAACGCCTGCAATATAATTGCCAATTAGGCGCTTCTCCAAAAACTTTCGGATCAAAACATCGCCTTTGAGAAATTTCTTGTAGTCCCCTTTTACTCCAAACCAGCGTGACTTCCAGTCGCGAATGATTCCAAGTCTATGTGAATATGGGTGTACAATGTGTGTCATATTATTTGGTTTTTGGAGCTACCTCCTTTTTGGTTTCTTTTTTTGCTGTCTTCTTTGCAACTACCTTTACGGCCTTATCTGCCTTAGTTTTTTTGTCAGAAACTACTGCTGACTTAGGAGCTTCCGAACGCGGAATGAGCTCTATCATAACATGGCTCGTGTGCTTGTGTATCGGAGATGCTGAACCGTGAGACTTCGGGATAAAACGCTTGAGAATCATCCCCTGGTCAACGCGAACTTCTTTTACAAAAAGTTCCTCAATTCCAATGTGGTCATTCTCTTTTGCGTTTGCAATAGCAGAAAGCAAAAGTTTTTTCATAGCTTCGGAAGCACGTTTTGGAAGTACCGAAAGCTCCACCAAGGCCCGCTCTGCGGTCTTCCCTTTCATTAGGTTCGCGACAAGACGAACTTTGCGTGGTGCTTGTCGATAGCTTTTAAGATAGGCCTTCATAGTTTTTAAATTTATTTTTTAGGAGCGGCGGAAGCGGGAGCAATTTCTGCTTTTGCTGCAGCTGCTGCGGCAATTTCGCTTTCTTTCTTCTTCATTTCAAGCTCCTTCTGCATTCTACCTCCGTGACGTAGGAATTTCTTTGTAGGAGAAAACTCTCCGAGTCGATGACCCACCATATCTTCGGTCACGCGGACTTCGAGGTGGGTCTTGCCATTGTACACGCCGAAAAGGAACCCTACCATTTCTGGAGAAATCTGGCTGTCCCTTGACCATGTTTTTATCATGGGTTCAGTTTGTGTATTTTTACCGGAAATCTTCTTAAGAAGTTTCGGGTCAATAAACGGTCCTTTTTTGAGTGATCGTGTCATAGGTATATTTAAACAAAACAAGCTCGGATGAGCTCGTTCTGCATCTTATCAAACTAGAGAATAATGTCAAACTTTGGCTTATTTCCTGTTCGTTTTTTGCGGTTAGATCACAAACAGGCCATTAGAACTGTATGACACTACTCTTGCAATCTTTAGGGCATGAGAGGTTAGTTTCACCGCCAGCTCTATTGCAGACGCCGTCACCACAAGTGGTTCCCGTAGTAGCAGGGGTGCAGGTTTGAGTAGCAATTGTACAGGATCTTATAGCAGTTCCTCCCAATGCGCATTGTCCAACTTGGACTCCGGCAACGTTTGTTTGAGTTGCTGGAGGTGCAACACACTGACTAATCGCCTGACAAACTCCCCATCCATCCGCTGGCACATCAAGTGGGTTGCAAGGAGGTACGAAAATTACAGGGCCCAAATCAACTCCGGCGAGGCGTGGATTAAAATCAATCCAACCTATAACATCAGATGCCCATGCATATCTCGAGAATCTATTTGCGGAAACTTTTACGCCTTTGTTTGCCCAGACCCCTACGCTGTCATCGGAGAGTTTTATCCATCCATCCCAACCGCCAGCTGCGGCGCCTGCTCCAGAACCAGAGCATGAGGAAACCGGCGTTCCAGGAGTAACTTCGCAACCAACAAGGGCGCGCATCCAGCCAGTAACTTTTCCTGTTGACCAATCTACTTTGGCAATAGCTCCACTTCCTCCGTTAAACGGTGCTGAAGGAGGATTTCCTGTGGCAGTGCGATCGAAACTAATCCAACCAAGGTGTTCGCTCCAAACATTTCCAGACATATCGCCCATTCCTCCGGTTGCTTTGTTGGAAGTATCGACATTCGCGCCATACGAAGTAGCAGAACCATCACTAGTACTATTCCAGCTCATCCATCCAATATTTTCGCTCCACGTCCATCCCGAAATATTGTAAGGCGATGTGGTTGTAGTTGGGGTGCTTGGGGTAGCCGGTCCTGCGGGAGTACCAGCAGCAAAAGTCTTGAGTGAAATGGCACCAACAGAGAAAATCGCTACAACCGCAAGAACCGATATTGTTCTTTTCATAATTTTGTTTGTTAAAAATTTCATATGATTATATTGTAACTTATTTCTATACAAGTGCATAGTGAATAATTGGACGAATTGTGCCTTTGCTAATCTGGGCTAGAACGTTGAATAGTTTCCGTTCGCGCCCCTTGTGAAAATTCGGTAATAATATGCCTGACCATTTACCAATCCCCTGTCGATACAGGAGGTTGCAGGAGAGTTAACCACGCACGCTACGGTACTCAACCCCAAAGCATACCCGGTTCCGTATGTCGTACCGTCGACAGGAATCTCTGTAGGGGCAACTAGGGCGCGTCTTAGAACCAAGATGCTCCGCAGGTTAGGGCTAGAAGGGTTTACCCATCTCAAGAAAACTTGTTTATTGCCTGCTTGTGCCACAGCTCCAGAAACTTCTTGAAGCGATCCCGATGAACCAACAGTGAATGAAACTGTGTTTGATGCGTATGCGCTGAAGCCAGAAGATGATAGTTGAATATTTCCTGTTATTGCGCCTTGAGGAACCTGAACGCAGATTTCTTTGTAGGTCCACGCCGTGCCTGTTCCATTGCAATTACCTGCGCCTCCAGTCAAACTTTCAAAATCATTTTCAGTGGCTTGAGTAGTTGCAAACACAACTTTGTTGCTTGCTGTTGACCTGCTACCAGAAGCCGGGCACGTCCCATCTTGGCAGAAATGATTTCCGTTAATCTGAATCGTATCGCCAGTGCTTCCGGTCGAAGGCGAAATAGATGTTATGCGCGGAAGAATACGGAGCGGAATAGAGTATGTATGTGTCAGAGAATTTCCTCCTGCCCCTTGGGTCATAACAACGGAGCCAGTGTAAACGTTGTCCGGAATAGCTACTGGAACTTGAACGGTGATTGCGGTGTTGCTCCACGAAACTACCGTAGCATTGTAGCCGAGAAGCTCTACCCCGCCACTCCCTTGTGCGGTACCAAAACGTGTACCATTTAATGTCAGGACGCCATCAGTGTCAGAAGCAGAGTATTCACGCGCTGTGTCCGCAAAAAGACTTGCGGCTGTTGTAGAAGTTATTTGCGGGAAAACATAGAAGTTGAGACCTGAAGTAGTTTGACTTCCTGCTGTTACCGTAAGGGCGTTACTTCCACCAAAGTTTGTTCCCCAATCAGTGTCTGAATCCCCAACAAGAGAAGTGTCCGTTGTAAATCTAATGGAGGTTGCGCTCCAAAAGACTACGTTTGAACTCGAGATTTGTTTTGTTCCAACTTTTATGTTATTCGCAGAAGTAGAACGATTACCTGCGCCGGGGTCAGTGCCAAAGTTTGTACCTGTGATTGTAATCGTTTGGAAAGATTCTGGCCCACCGATTCGTACTCCGCAGGTCGTGCAAGATGCGGAATAATCCAACGCCCCGTCGGTTAAGTTGGAGTAAGAAGTAATTGCTGGTGGCGGACCGATGAAAGTCCACCCACTTCCAGCAGTGGCTACGCCTTGATTGTCTATACTATGCTGACCAGCAGTCCAAGTTGAAGCTGGGGTTGCAATAGAGTGCTGAATATTTACATAATCAACATTTATTGTTCCTCCGCCTGATTTTGTAAGAGTATGTGTTCCAGTTGTGTCACTATTTAATGTGATGAGATTACCAGCTGTTCCAGAAACTGTAAAAGTGGCAACCGTCTGTGTTGTTCCGCTTTTGAAGATTATGGAGTGTGCAGAAGTTCCGGTGTCTTTGAAATCGTTAAAGGTATTTGAACCGTAGATAGCAATATTCCCAGTACTTGCTCCTCTTGAAAACCACACATTATTGTATGTGCCAGTTGATCCGTAGAAATTTAGACCTGTATTTGTTGTGTCTGTAAATTTAATCGTTGAACCATTTGCCACAAACGTACAGACGGAGCTGTGGGACCAAGCTGTTCCAGCCCCCGTTAAGGTGATTAAACTATTGGTGCCAGCATTTACGGTTCCCGAGACGCTACCAATGAATGCTCCCGTTAATGTTAGGTCGCCAACGATATTTAATATTCCACCAAAGTTATACGGGTATAATCCATAAAGCGTTTTGCCATTGCTTGTAAGAGTGGACGTGCCACGCCCCCAAAAAGCATTGGCATTAGAACCCGAACTGTATGTTCCAACTCCTGTTAAGTTTATCGAACCAACGCTATAAAGTAGTCCGCCAACGGCAGATGACACCGTTACGGCTGGAGCGTTTAGCACATTGGAAAAATCAACACTAGGAACTCTGGGAATATCCATTGTTATTGTTTTTCCCGTCGACGTAATCGAGTTTGAATCAAAAATAACTGTGTCCTGTAGTAACGGAACTGATGCTCCGCTTGATCCACCGGAGGTAGCTGACCAAGAGGATGTAGACGACCAGTTTCCTCCTGATGCAGCCACCCAATATCTAGTTACTGGGGTTGTAAATGTTATTCCGGTATTTCCAAGAGCATTTCCTATGGATGTTCCAGACCATGTGGCAGCGCCCGCACCGGTGATGTCTTGGAAATCAACATTGGACAAGGATACTGCATTTGCAGTAATTGTTCTGGCTGTACCAATAGTAGAAGAATAAATGAGCATACGATTCGTGATGGAATTGCCAGAAATAGTAAGGGTGCCATTAACACCAAGGGCGTCATACAAGTAGAGTCCTGAATAAGCGACAGCTGGTCCAACAATATTTAGGTTGTAGAACGAGCTTGTGCCATTGAAACCCTGGATGCGAGATGAACCGCTTATGGTAAATGTTTTTCCGTTTGGGTTGAATGTACCGGCAGTTCTTGATATTCCATTTGAGCCAACAGTGCTAGTGAAATCATCCCCAAGCTGAAATGTTCCTCCAGCGCCGGCTATTGTAAATATGCTTGGGATTGAAACCCCGGCGGTTGTAATCAATTTTGTGCCAGAAGTAGCCTTAAAATTTAGATACCACGTAAACGTCCAGTTCATTCCAGAAACAAGCGTCAAATTCCCGTAAATGTTAAGAGCGTTGGGGCTTCCTCCCGCCAATGTTGGCTTTCCGCTACTTGGATTTGCCCATGCCATATCAGCGCAGTTCGCAGTAGTATCAATGGTTACCGTATAGTTTGCGCTTGCGGAATTTATATCAAACGAAACACTTTGAGTGCTTGTAGGAACAGACGCTCCGCCAGTTCCGCCAGATGAAGTTGACCAGTGAGCAGTATCACTCCAGTTTCCGCTTCCGCCAACCCAATAACGGTCAGCTACTACAGAATTAATAACGAAAGTTCCACTCGAAGTGAACGTGTGAATAGTATTCGCTCCGCTGGTTGTTTTTGTTCCTCCTGTTGTGCTTGCGGGATTAATACCTGCACTTCCATCTGTAGGATATGAAATAATCACTACACCAGAGCCACCATTACCACCGTTAGCCAAGTTGTTTATTTGTCCTCCTCCTCCTCCACCAGTATTTGGTGTTGCGTTACCAGCAGGGGCACTACCACCGCCACCGTTTCCACCTACGCCCGGAGTGCCTCCCATGTATGTTCCACCTCCTCCACCACCAGCATAATAAACAGACGAACCAGAAATCGAATAAGCCAATCCTACTCCTCCATTTCCTCCAGTTGTATTTGTAGGTACCCCACCGGAAGCCCCAGCTCCACCTCCTCCGCCGGCACCATAATTTGGTGAGGTTGTGTTACCACCACTACCAGAATTCCCTTGACCAGACGTACCCGATCCTCCAGTAGTATTGTTGTGCCCTGCTCCACCGCCTGAGCCACCCAGTCTTCCAGTCCCAGAGTTAGTTCCAGCTCCACCGCCACCAACTGCAATTAAATTATCAAAAATACTATTACCCCCATCAGATCCATTCCCCGGATCAGCGCTTCCAACTTGTCCGGCTCCGCCGCTTCCGACTGTTACAGTATACGACGATTGAGGTACGGCGTGGACAGCATCATAAAGTAACCCACCGGCACCTCCTCCACCGCCAGTCATTGCAGCACCCCCACCTCCTCCACCAACGACGAGAACTCTTACGTAACGGGCAGGAGTTGTAAACGTCCATCCGCTTCCGGCAGTAGCTACAGCTTGGTTGTTTACGCTATTCAAGCCAGCAGTCCAAGTCGAAGCTGGAGTGGCAACAGAGTGCTGAATGTTTACATAATCGACATTGATTGTTCCACCTCCAGATTTTGTGAGGGTGAATGTGCCGGTTGAACTACTGTTTAGAGTGATTAAATTCCCAGCAGTACCTGAAACACTAAAGGTGCTTACAGTTTGTGTTGTTCCTGCTCCGAATATAATCGAGTGTGCAGCTGTGCCAGTGTCTTTGAAATCGGCAAATGTGTTGGAGCCAGAAACTGTGATGCTGCCGGTACTTGCACCGCGAGAGAACCACACGTTGTTGTATGTTCTGCTTCCTCCAACAAAAGTAACGGCATTATTACTGGTATCAGTTATTTTTATGGTTGAAGTATTTGCTGTTACGGTTGCTGTTCCAGCTGCCCAAATTGAACCAGATCCAGTGAGGGTCCACTGGCCACTGCCCATTGTTATAGACCTAGCCACAGTACTTGTCCCAGCATTGCCGTTTATTCCTGCGGTCGTTACAGCAAAGTTGTTAGCATTAAACGTTCCAGCACTGAGTTGTATTACATTTATGTTCGTATTGTTCAGAGCGTCTTGCAGTGTCAGCGTCCCACCAAACATCGAAACACCGAGCATAAAAGCTATTGGGACTCCGTTACTTCTCAGTGTGTAGCTTCCTCGACCATTAAGGGTTAAGGTATAATTTGACCCACTTGTCGTTAATCCTGATATCAAAGTTAAAGATCCATAACTAGAAGCGTCCGCGGGAAGATTCCACGTCAACCCCGTCGTCCATGTTGCCATGGTCCAATCAATGCTCTTGCCCAACCTTGGCATATCGGCAACTACGGTCGCTGAAGTTCCAAACGTGTAGTCCATCTGCACATCATCTTGTGGTAGAGGAACGCGGGGAGAATTTCCTGTCCAGTTAGCAGCATTTGACCAGTTCCCTCCAGCCGCAGTTATCCAGTGCTGGGTAAATGCAGGGGTGAAAGTAATTCCAGTGTTTCCGCCAGCATTTCCCACACTTACATTTGTTCCAAGAGTTCCTCCGGAGATAGTTATGTCTTGGAAGTCGACGTTGCTGTAGTTAACAGATGCGCCTGTCGCTGTAATTGTGCGCGCAGTACCTAGAGAGTTTGATTTTACCCACAATCTATTTGTTGTAGAGTTTCCGTTTATCGTTAAATTATGCGTAACCGCCCATGTACAATCCGACCCAAAAGTTGCCGCTGCGGTTTTGCTTGCGTTGCCCGTGAGAATTAGGTCATAAAATGCGCTTGAACCAGCAAATGAGCCACCAATCTGAATGACCGACGACGTATAATTTACCGCCTTACCGTTTGCAACAAATGTTCCACCTCCATAGTTCAATGCATAAGAACCATTTAGGTTCAAGTTATCCTGAAGTGTGAATGTTGCTGTTCCAGTTGCTCCAATTATAAGATTCCCAACAAAAGCGACCCCGTTTGATGTGATAGTTTTTGCTCCACTTGTTGCGGCAAAAGTTATCGTTCCGTTGTAGGTAATATTCATACCGGGCGCCATTGTCAGAGACCCGTATATGCTCATTGGTGTTGGGTATGAACCACCCCAAGTTACTATTCCACTACTTGGATTTCCCCATGTGATGTCGCCAACAACTGCTGCAGAATCAATTGTAACCGTGTAACTTGCGCCGGATGAGTTCGTGTCGAATGCAACACTTTGAGTACTTGTAGGAACAGATGCTCCACTTGCGCCTCCAGATGAGGTTGACCAGTGGGCAGTACTGCTCCAGTTTCCTGTTCCCCCAACCCAATAGCGGTCAGCTACGACAGGAGCTGTATATGTAACTACGAGCGTCGGGTCTTGTGTTGTGCCAGCTTGTTCTGAAGCATAAAAATTTACTCTAGTGTGCAAGCGTCCACCTTCGTTTGGATTGCCGGAACCCATGATATCTTCGTTCATTAAAAGGGCAAACTTGGCGATACCTCCCGGAATGATGCGAGCAAGGCCTGAAGCATTTAATGCATAGGTATAAGCATTTCCAGCTGTGAAGGTTGCATAGCTTATGGGTGTAGAATATTGTGTGAAAACATAATGAGAAGAAGCATAGTCGGTAAACGCAACAGCAGTGTTGCTTGCCGGAGAACTTCCTGCAATGTTCCAGTTCCATGCAGTGTTTCCGTCTGCGTACTTCGATTCAACGGTTACGACGAGGTTGGCAGCGGTTACGGTTGCTGTTCCGGGAATTGAGGATACATCGAAAAGCATAATTCCGCGAGACAACACTTCGTACTGATTTGCTATGTACCCACCTTTTACTCCTACATAGATAGTACTAGCATCGTCAGCGCCACTTTCTCCCGGTTCAGCTCTAACGTTGGTCCACGGGATACCATCGCCAGTATTGTTTGCGTCTGATGCATAACCGTCCACACTTGTGACTTCTGTATGTGGATTCGGATAGAACGTACTCGTCGCATCCGTAAATACAGGAAGCGTTGCATTCGAGAAGTAATCTGCCTTTATGTGCTTGGTGAGAATGTATTCGTTGGGGTCGGATTGAATTGTCGGCTTCTGGAAGTCAAAATTAATTGGTTCTCGAGAGTCCCAGCCACCGCTAGAGTCCCAGATGTAGAAGTTTGCCCAACCGTTTCCTCTTTCTGCTGTCGCATCTTTTAGTTTGACAGTTACGTTTTTACCGTTGTTGACGGTTTCTACGGGATCAGAGTAATTGACTTTGAATTTAAAGTCAGTATCTTTTGTCAATTTTTCATTGAAACGAATGAACTTTCGGAGTTCTGGAGCTTTACCTTGGTAGACCCAATAAATGAGGTCTGCTTTGTATTCTGGGTAAGCGTTTGGATAGACGACGTACTCTACACTTCCCCAACCTAGGTCTCCGGTCTCTGTCTTTCCCTCTACGTGAGCTACGCCAAGTGCTTGAATACTTTGAGCTAAAGGTTTGTCGTAGATGATTTTCTTTGTGAAAATGTCATAACGGTTGTTGTTGTTGAAAGTTGCTACTTCATCAGAGTAGAAAGGAGCTACTACTTCAAATGGAGCTTTGGTCATTTCAAAACCCCTTGTTGTTTTTGTGAAGTTTGGGTCTATGGTCTGCCATTTTCCCCCTTCATCCATATAGTTGACCCACTTTCCGTGGAAAGCTGTTTCCCGCTCCCCATTGTCAAGGACTTTGGTTACGGTGTTGTAGGAGAGTTCGGGGGCGTCTTTACCGTTGGAGGCAGAAGATTTGTGAATTAAAATTGCGAACCCAGAACCGATTGCGACGATTGATAAAAGGACAACAACAAAAACCTTATTAATGTTTTTCATATTACCAATATTGTACATTATTTTTGCTTACAATAATACTATTCCTTTGCCTTTCCATCGGCTAAGCCGATGGAAATCTTACAAAAAACTCGCCGAGCATCGTTTTGATGCTCGGCGAGTTTTTATAGATTGTATTATTTCGTCTCTTTGTGTTTTCGGCGTTCAACAATGAGATTGTTGGAGTATTTCTTTGGAGTACGCGTCTTTCGTCCACCAGTAATCTTGCCGGAACGAGTCTTTGGTCTCTTTGTACCACGGCCTTGTCGTCCTTCACCTCCTCCGTATGGGTGGTCAACTGGGTTCATAGCAGTACCACGAACCTTTGGACGAATTCCGAGCCAGCGAGAGCGTCCTGCCTTGCCGAGATTTCGGTGTTTGTATTCCTCGTTTGAAACAGCGCCGATAGAAGCCCATGCATTTTCTGAAACCTTTCGGATTTCTCCTGAAGGCATCTTCAAATGTGTCTGTCCGTCGTTGTTTGCAACAACTTCAGCGTAAATTCCAGCTGAACGAGCAATACGAGCGCCTCCGTGCGGTTCAACTTCGATATTGAAAACGAAAGTTCCGACTGGGGTCTTTCGCAAAGGAAGACGATTGCCGATTTTCAAAGATGCGTCCTCGCTTACGATTATTTCATCTCCCACTTTTAGTCCTTTTGGAAGAAGAGTGTATCGACGATCGCCGTCTTTATAGCAAATGAGCGCAATGAAACCCGAGCGATTTGGATCGTATTCAACAGTTTCTACTTTTGCAGGAATATTAAACTTCTGCATAGAGAAATCAATCTCACGGAATGCGCGTTTGTGTCCTCCGCCCCGGTGAGATGAAGTGATACGACCAAAAGAGTTGCGTCCCGAGCCACGGCTAAAACCTGTGGTTAGAGATTTCTTTGGTTTGTTCGTCGAAAGCACTCCGCGGTACGTAACGATTGCGGTTTTGCGAAGCGACTTTGTTCTTGGTCTAAAAGTTTTCATATTTATATAATTTCTATCTTATCGCCTTTCTTTAGCGTCACGAGCGCTTTGCGAACTCCTGTTCGGAGACCCATCTTGCCTCGCACAAATACACGAGCGCTTGGGAGGTTTATGATGTTCACGCGAACTGGAACTACGCCGTAAACTGCTCGAATAGCTTTTGCAATTTCCTGCTTGTTGCTTTCCTTTGCGACTTCAAATACATAAGTATTTTTTTCTGCGAGGATAGCTGCCTTTTCGGTTATGTGAGGTCGAACTAGTACGCCCGCAAGATCACCGGTTTTTTCTACCTTTTTAGCGAGTTTTGCAACCTTAACTGCAGGAGTCTTTACTTTCTTTTCTGCCTTTTTCTCTGCTTTTGGGGCAACCTCTTTTTCTGTTGTTTTCTTAAAAATAGCCATGATAGTATTGATTATTTAGCAAGCGCCTTTGGAGCTTTCTCGACCTTGGTTGCCTTTTTGCTCTTAGCGACCGGGGCTTCCTTTACAACTTCTACTTTAGCTTGGGCAAGTTTACCTTCGAGCCATTTCACGCTAGCATCGGCGCCGACAATCACAACGAATTTGTAGTTGAGAAGTGAAAGCACATCCATATTCTTTAGGTCGTCAAAATGAACGTTGCTGAAGTTTGCAAAGCTCTTTGAAACCACAGGATTCTTTTCTGCTGTTGTAATGTATGCCGTATTTTTTCGGCGAGTAGAAAGTTTTTCAAAACCTTTTATTCCTCCGAGAGATGCGAGGATTCCTTTTATTTCGGATGTTTTTGGTTTATCCATAGCAATCGCATCAACAAACAAAATTTCATTGTTGCGAAGCTTCTCCGAAAGAACAGTGTAGAGGGCTTTGCTACGAATTTTTTTGTTGATTTTCTTGCTGTAGTTTGCGTCTGTAAGGGGTCCGTGTGTGATACCTCCGTGTCTCCAAAGTGGAGAACGAATTGTGCTGTGACGTGCCTGACCTGTTCCCTTTTGCTGCCAAGGTCTCTTTCCTCCTCCGGAAACTTCTCCGCGGTCCTTTACGGATGCAGTAGCTACTCGAGCATTTGAGCGCATCGATTCTACCACCTGGTGAACGAGATCTCCGTTCCAAGAAAGACCCCAGACATTTTCATTCAAGGCAATCTTTCCAGCTTCTTTTCCTTTTGTATTGTAAATTTTAGCTTCCATGGTAGTAAAAATTATTTGTTAGGTCTCTTTGACTTAATTTCGAGAATCGCTCCCTTAATGCCCGGTACACAGCCGGAGATTAATATTTTCCCGTTGTCGGTGTCAACCCCAAGCACGCGAAGACCGGAGATGGTGATTTTATCTCCACCCATACGTCCAGCCATGCGCATACCTTTCGCAACGCGACCTCCGGCGCGAGCTCCACCTCCGATTGAACCCGGCTCGCGTTCAGAGTGTTTCTGTCCGTGAGTTCGAGAACCTCCGTGGAAACCATGGCGTTTAACAACACCCTGGAATCCTTTTCCTTTTGAGATACCGGAGATAACGAGTTCGTCGCCTATGGCAAAAAGAGAGGCATCTAAAGCATCTCCTCTCTTCCATTTGCTCGAGTCGTCAACAGTGAATTCGCGGATAGTCGCAAAAGAACCAATGTCTTTTGTGTGACCTGCGACACCCTTTGAGATATTTTTTGCATTACGCACGCCAAAACCTACCTGTACAGCTTCATAGCCATCGGTAGCTTTTGACTTTACTTGCGCAACAACAGAAGGCGTCACTTGAACAAGTGTTGCCGCTGTAGCCATTCCATCGTTTCCGATGAAAGTAACCATATTTTCTTTTCGTCCTAGAATAAATTTCATATCGGTAACCATTGCAACCTTTTTTCGGGTTGTTGGTATTTTAACTATCTAATAATCGTCTTACATCATCTTCACGTCGATGTTGACTCCTGACGGAAGCGAAAGATTTGTGAGTGCCTCTATCACTTTCGCATTCGGATTCAAGATGTCAATCAAACGCTTGTGGGTTCTCATCTCAAACTGCTCTCGCGCATTTTTGTAAATGAACGGAGAACGGTTTACGGTGTACTTCTTTATCTCCGTTGGCAGTGGAATGGGGCCCATCACTTCTGCATCATATCTTAGCGCAGTATCGATAATCTGTTTTACAGAATTGTCGAGAACTTTGTGCTCATAAGCGCGCACACGAATGCGAAGCTTGTGGGTTACTTCTTTGTCTGCGACTTTTTTTGTTACCGATTTTGTGGGCATAGAATTGATGATAATAAACTGTATCGCTTTATGCGTTGATCTTTGTTACAACCCCTGCGCCAACTGTCTTGCCTCCTTCGCGGATAGCGAAACGCTGTTCTACTTCAAGAGCAACAGGAACGATAAGTTTTACCTTGAGGTTCACTGTGTCGCCAGGCATAACCATTTCAGTCCCTTCAGGGAGTGTTGCATCGCCTGTTACGTCCGTTGTGCGAACATAGAACTGTGGTTTGTATCCGTTAAAGAATGGTGTGTGACGTCCTCCTTCTTCCTTTGAGAGAATGTAAACTTCTGCTTCAAAGTCTGTGTGAGGAGTTACGCTCCCTGGTTTTGCGAGAACTTGTCCACGAGTAATGTCTTCTTTCTTTGTGCCTCGGATGAGGAGACCGGCATTGTCGCCTGCCATACCTTCATTGAGTGACTTGTTGAACATTTCAATTCCTGTAACGGTTGTCTTTGCTGTTGGCTTGATACCGATGATTTCGATTTCATCTCCAACTTTGATAACACCGCGTTCGATACGTCCTGTAGCTACAGTACCGCGTCCTTCGATAGAGAAGACGTCTTCTACTGGCATAAGGAATGGCTTGCTAACGTCGCGAACTGGAAGTGGAATGTAAGTGTCGAGTGCATTTACGAGCTCAAGAATCTTTTTTGCCCATTCGTCATCTACTGATTTTGCCTCGAGTCCTTTCAAAGCTGAACCACGGATAACTGGGGCATCCTTTCCATCAAACTTGTACTTTGTGAGAAGGTCGCGAACTTCTTCTTCAACCATATCAATCATTTCTGGGTCATCAACCATATCGCACTTGTTGAGGAATACCAAAACCTTTGGAACTCCGATCTGTCGAGCAAGGAGGATGTGCTCTCGTGTTTGAGGCATCACACCGTCTGTTGCAGCAACAACCAAGATTGCGCCGTCCATTTGTGCGGCACCAGTAATCATGTTCTTGATGTAGTCAGCGTGACCTGGCGCATCGATGTGCGCATAGTGACGAGCGTCTGTTGAATATTCGTTGTGTGAAAGCGCAATAGTAATACCGCGGGCCTTTTCCTCCGGTGCGGAGTCGATTTGGTCAACGGTCTTAAGTCGTACTTCCTTTCCTGAAAGGTTAAGCACATTCAAAATTGCAGCTGTCAAAGTTGTTTTTCCGTGGTCTACGTGACCAATGGTTCCTACGTTGACGTGCGGCTTGGAACGATCAAATTTTGCTGATTCTGCCATAATATTTTATGTCCCTTGTAATGAAGGGTTCATACACGAGCCAATGAACCTTTAATTACAAGAGAAAAATTAATTAATAACTAATAAAGAAACAAAAGTACCGCGTACGCGATACAGGCGTCATCTTAACAGAATGACAAGAATAGTCAAGTGGGCACAATACGTTCCTTGGAGAAATCTCAGAGAAGTCTCAACTTAAAAACCGAGCTTAGCTCGGTTTTTAAGTTTTTTTGTATTTATTCCCCTATTTTCTCGCCTCGATGATGGTTGTTGCCACGTTTGTAGGCACAACATCGTAGTTAGAAAACTCCATTGTTGAGGATGCGCGACCTTCTGTCATAGAGCGGAGAGCCGTTGTGTAGCCAAACATTTCTGAAAGAGGAACTTTTGCGGAAACAACTTTCATTGCCCCACGTTCGCTCATTCCTTCTATCTGCGCTCGCTTCGATGAAAGGTTGCCTGTTACGTCACCCATGAATTTTTCTGGAGTCACAACTTCAACTTTCATAATAGGTTCGAGTATAACCGGACCTGCGCGCTTTGTAGCTTCTTGAAAAGCTTGAGATGCGGCAATCTTGAATGCGATTTCCGAAGAGTCTACTTCGTGGAATGAACCGTCCAAAAGCTCTGCAGAAATATCTACCACCTTAAATCCGGCCTGAACACCGCGATCCACTTCTTCGATAACACCTTTTTCAACTGAAGGAATATATTCCTGTGGAATAACACCTCCTTTGATAGAGTTGATGAATTCAAAGTGGTCATCGCGACGCTTGACGTTCTTCTTGAGGTCCTCTTTCTTGACTGTCTTGTCGATAGGACGAACACGAAGCTTGACGTGGCCGTATTGTCCGCGACCTCCTGTCTGCTTGATGTATTTGACATCGGCTTCTGCTTCTTTTGTAATAGTTTCTTTGTATGCAACTTGTGGAGCGCCGACATTTGCCTCAACGCTGAACTCGCGCTTCATGCGGTCAACGATAATTTCAAGGTGAAGCTCACCCATTCCTTCAATGATAGTTTCCATTGTCTCTGGATCGCTCTTGATGTGGAATGTTGGATCTTCGTCAGCAAGTTTCTTCAAGGCCATTCCCATTTTCTCTTGGTCTGCTTTTGTTTTTGGTTCAATGCGGAGAGAGATAACCGGTTCAGGGAACTTAATTTCCTCAAGAACTATAGGATGCTCTTCACTGCAAAGAGTGTGGGATGTTTTAGTATTTTTCAAACCTACGATTGCGGCAATTTCACCGGCAAAAACTTTCTTAACTTCCTCACGAGAGTCTGCTTGGAGACGAACCATGCGTCCGATGCGCTCTTTTTCTCCTGTTGTGGAGTTGTAAATATATGAACCTGCTTCTATCGTTCCCGAGTATGCTCGGAAGAATGTGAGCTGACCAACAAATGGGTCTGCCTGAAGTTTGAATGCGAGCCCGCAGAATGGTTCTTTGTCGTCCGCCTTTCGTGTGATTGTTTCACCCGTATTAGGATCAATTCCTGAAACCGGTTTCAAATCTATAGGCGAAGGAAGATAATCAACTACAGCATCTAGAACGAGTTGAACTCCTTTGTTTTTGAGCGCTGATCCTGCGTACACAGGGAAAACTTCGTTTGCAATAACCGCCTTGCGAAGAGTTGCTTTCAAAACATCCATAGGAATTTCCTTTCCTTCGAGATAAGCAGTCATCAGTTTTTCATCATTCTCGACAATACGCTCGATGAGATCATGGTGAAGTTTTTTTGCCTCTGCAACATATTTTTCTGGGATTTCTGCTTCAACCACATCCATCCCCATTTCACCTTCAAATTTGTACATCTTCAATTTGAGAAGATCAATAACACCTTCAAATGCGTCTTCGAGCCCTACAGGAATCTGCATGCGAACAGCTTTTGGATTTAGGCGGTCAAGAATAGAAGCGTAAGATTTTTCAAAGTTAGCGCCTGTGCGGTCAAGTTTGTTGATGAAACAAATACGAGGAACTTGCGCTTCGTCAGCATAACGCCAGTTGGTTTCTGATTGCGGTTCAACTCCGGCAACACCGTCAAAAACAACGACTGCTCCGTCAAGCACGCGAAGGGAACGCTTTACTTCTACGGTAAAGTCGATGTGTCCGGGGGTATCGATGATGTTGAAACGAAACATATTCTCCTTTTTCTTTTCAACGTCAGTTTTGCTCCAGAAACAAGTGATAGCTGCGGCGGTAATTGTAATTCCGCGCTCGCGCTCCTGCTCCATCCAGTCAGTTACAGTTTCACCTTCGTGAACTTCACCGATTTTGTGAGTCATACCCGTGTAAAAGAGAACACGCTCGGAGGTCGTAGTTTTCCCAGCGTCAATATGGGCAATGATCCCAAAATTTCTTACTTTCTGAAGCGGATAATCTCGTTCCATAAATATTTAAATTAAATTAATAAATTGTTTTTTAAAATTGTTCCACAAAAATCGTCACAAAATCGTGTAAAAATTCATTTTTCGAGATGTGATACGAGGCGCCGAGGAATATTTTAGGAAGCTGTACTATGAAGTACTGCGACCCAAAATATTCCGAAGGCAACAAAGTAGCACGCTCGAAAAATCGATTTTTTACCAAGCGAAGTGAGCAAAAGCTTTGTTAGCCTCTGCCATCTTGTGCATCAACTCGCGTTTCTTCACTGCCTCCCCTTCGTTATTTGCGGCAGCAAGGATTTCCTCCGCGAGCTTTTCGTGCATTGGCTTGCCCTTCTTCGCATTTGCGGCGCCGATAATCCAGCGAAGCGCTAGCGAAAATCTTCGCTCTGGACGAACCTCGCGAGGAACTTGGTAGTTCGCGCCACCAACACGCTTTGAAACAACCTCCATAAGGGGTCCTGTGTTTTTAACAGCAAGATCAAAAACCTCAAGAGGTTCTATGTCTTTCTTTTTTTCCTTAATAATTTCAAAAGCATCGTAAACAACCTTGCGGGCGGTGTTTTTCTTTCCCCTTTCCATTACATAGTTAATAAGCTTCTCGATTTTCACCGAGCCGTAAACTACGTCTGGAAGAGGGACATTACGATTTGTTACTTTTCTACGCATAAATTAATTAAGAGATGATTATTATTTGCCCGGTACTGCTTTTGCGCGTTTTGCGCCGTACTGACTGCGACCCTTCTTGCGGTTTTCTACTGCTGTTGCGTCGAGAACACCGCGAACGATGTGATATCGCACACCAGAGAGGTCCTTCACGCGACCTCCGCGAATCATTACCACAGAGTGCTCCTGAAGTTTGTGCCCCATACCGGGAATGTAGGCGGTAACTTCCATTCCGTTTGTAAGGCGAACGCGGGCAATCTTTCGGAGAGCTGAGTTTGGTTTCTTTGGGGTTGTAGTTGTAACCTTCGTGCAAACACCACGTTTAAAAGGCGAATCGTGATAAATAGGACGATTCTTTATACTATTAAAACTCTTGCTGAGAGCAACCGTGCGCGTCTTTTTTGCAGGGTTTCTGCGAGAGCGTTTAGATAATTGATTGATTGTAGGCATGAAATACTAATGATTATGGCACCCAAAGATGCCACAAGTTCACCTACTCTACTATGTCATTAAAAAAAATGCAAGAGCTGGTTATGGAGGCCCGTAAGGATTTATCGAGATGTTGAACTAATTTATCCCCGTAATCAAAGTCAGCAAATAAAAAGAAATAGGGGCAATGATTTGCGAACCCAAAAACATAACGAAAATGATAAATATTATCCAGTTTCGCTCCATATATTCATAAATATGGTTGAAACGATAAGGCAACAGCGAGAAAAGCGCTTTTGAGCCGTCAAGCGGAGGGACGGGAATCATATTGAACACCGCGAGAACGAGGTTTACCTCCACGATAGTAACCAAAATTTGAATGAAAGACGCTGAGGAAATACCTAGCAAAGCGTGGAATCGAATCATTAGCCCAAAGAAAACCGCCAAAAATAAGTTCGCGAGAACTCCAGCAATCGCAACGGAGAAAGTTCCCCATTTGAAATTTCTCAAATTATGCGGATTGTATGGCACTGGCTTCGCCCAACCAAACGCAAAACTACCTTTTGAGGCAATCATCATTATCGCGGGAAGAATAATAGAGCCCAGCGGGTCTATGTGGGGAATTGGGTTAAGGGTAAGACGCCCCGCAAGTCGCGCAGTCGGATCGCCAAAAAGTTCTGCCATATACCCGTGAGATATCTCGTGGATAATAATAGAAAATATGAGCACTAACAGGAAAAAGAGTGTGTCCACTTGCATAAAAGTAAATGTATGATAGCATAGGCGGACGTAATAAGAAACATTTATATGGCCCGAACTTGCCCTACATGTAATAAAGGAACGATTATGGGTGGACACTATTCCAACCGTGTTCGCGCTACAAAATTCAATCCTACGGGCCTCTCTCGCAAATATCCAAATCTCCAGTGGTCTCGCCTTCCTGACGGTAAACGTATCAAAATCTGCACAAAGTGCATCAAGAAAGGAAACAACACGAAAGCAAAAGTAGCTAAAGCAAAATAATAAAAGAAAACCCCTCCCTGTAAACAGGGAGGGGTTTTTAGTTTGTGTCAGGAGTCACCGTAGTAATTCTTCTGCTTTTTCAGTGATTATTGATGTGATCTTTCCCTTAAAGAAACTTGCCGCGAATGGCAGATTGCCATCCAGCTCAACTTCGTTGGGTCTGACCGTTAGTGTTCCAGACACGGAAAATCCCATTGCTGAAAAACTAAACTTACCAATATTGTCTTCCCATTCTTCCTGTAGGTTGCTGATCTTGTCAGCATATTGAACTTTTACATCGCCCAATAATCCTTTAATCCTCTTCAGCGCTTCTTCTTGAGAAAGCTGATGCGCAATTACAATATTGAGTCTAGACATAAATAAATTGGTGGAAAGAAGTAGAAAAGGTCTGTCCGACAGAAGTTCTACCACAAAAACCCAAAAAGTCAAAATAAAAAAGCGCCGTACCACATTGGTAGGCGCTTATCGCACAAAAAACAAAGTCTCTAAAAGCTATCCCTCACAAACACACACGAGACAGTTTTTAGAACGATAATGACCATCTGGGAGTTCTTCGGTTACAACATCGGCCCTAAGGTAACTTAGTTTAGTCCACTTCCATGGCCACAAAGAATGAATCCAGACAGGAAAAGTCATGCAGTGAGATCTGTGAGCTTTCGCCACTAAATGAACTTCCGGAGACCCCATAGCACTGAAGATTGGATACAAATTATCAAGGATAGCTTCTTGCTCACACAAGAACTCATATATATCCCTAATACTTGCATCTGGGTGAAGTGGGTAAAATTTTAACTTATATGTTTTACCCGGTTCCACCGTTTTCAGTTTTTTTGTATGTAATCGCCGAGGTTGTTCTCCAGAAGAAGAAACGGTCACATTACATTCCCTGAGTACTGGGCCGATGATTGCTGCATGATAAGTCATTGGAGTTTGGGAAATCCGAACGACGAAGGTCGTTCGAGACAACAAGTGCCTAATATTTAAAGCACCTCTTGCCTCGAACGACACAAGGATTACAAAGGACTTCTAACTGCCCCAATAGTAACACGGCAATACAAAAAGTCAAGCCCTAGATTTAGGTCAAGCTCGTGTGTTTTAGTTGTTTTTTCTCCTTCAAAACTTTATCTATCTCCGGCAAATATTTTTCGCAGATTTTTTCTACCTTTCCGCTAAGATGTTTGAAGAATCCCCTTCTCGCAAGTTCCTGAATTCCTTCAACAACTCCCCCTTCGGCAATAAATTCTCCCGCCTTGTCTTTTCCCCACGCCTGACGCTTTGTGACAATACCGCCGTGCTCCAAAACTGGCTTAATTACTCTTTCTGAATCAGCTTCTGGAAAAGTAACACCGATAACTCCCCTCGCAACCATTGCGGGCACATCATTTGACCCGTCACCCATCATTGAGATTTGAATGACTTTATCGTGCGACCAAACTTGACGCACCATTTTCGGAAGTGTGGATTTATCTATTGGTTTGCTGTTGTACAGACGAACGACATCAACCGCGCCGTCGGGGTGAGGATGCAATACGTGAAGATGTAATTTGTTTTTCTTGATGAGCTTCTTTAAGTGCTCGTACAATTCCATTCTGTTTATACCTTGGTCAAATTGGTATCGATGTTTTACTTTTTCTGGTTCTGAAAATAGCGTGAGGACAATATCCTTCTTCCCTTCTTCCACCGCGACATTAAAAACATCTTTGCCAACCGGTATTGGTCTCACACCTTCGTCGTCGGCTTTGAGCGCAACGAGGTGTCGAAGTTTGATAATGTCTTTGCGGTTACCGCCAAAAATCATCTGGTCACCGCCAAGAATCTGCATCGCAGCTCCGTTGTTGGCAATGACATATTTTGCGCCGATTCGCGCTGCTTCGGTTTCCAAGTACGAAATAGATTTCCCCGAGTTCAAAACTATTTCAATTTCCGGAACCTCTTGAAGCTCGCGCAGGAATTTTTCGTAAATGCCTGTGAGCTTCATATTTGGAGCGGCAACAGTGCCGTCCATGTCAACGGAGATAAGGTAGAGAGGTACATTTTTGCCTTTGTGCATTGCGAAATTATACCATATTTTGTTAAGTGGTATGATATAGGAATGAACCCCACCCTAAAAATTGAAACAGTAAAAACATCTGCTGGCGACGAGGTTTCGTTTTGCCCTGAACGTGGCGGAATTATTACTTCAATAAAATTAAAGGGCAAAGAACTTCTTTACTTGGACGAATCAACTTTCAGAAACATCGCAGAGCACGTGCGAGGCGGTGTTCCCATTCTTTTCCCAAATTCAGGACCAATCGAGAGCATCAAGTTTCCTTGCCTCAAACAGCACGGACTTGCGCGACTATCATCAAAATGGTCGCTGGGGAAAAAGGATAAAAATGGCTTTACCGAAGAACTAAAAGCCGATGATGATACCAAGAAATTTTTTCCTTACGACTTTAAACTTTCCATTGACTGCAAATTTGAAGAAAACGGGTCTTTTACGTTGACTCAATCGGTGGAAAATCTAGAACTAGAGAAGGAAATGCCTATTTCAATGGGCCTGCACCCTTACTTCAAGGTTTCGGACATAGCCAAGAAAAATATTAAGTTTAATTTCGATGGCAAAAATTTAACCGAGGACCAGTTTGAAACGTGGATGAAGGGTGGCTCTGTGTCTATCGATAATCCGAAAACCAGGAACGGCGACGCTTCGTCCGAAGTATCAATTCCTTCCATGGGAACACTCGAGATAAATGCTTCGCCCGAATACAAAAAAATTAAAATTTGGTCTTTGCCGGAAAAAGATTTTATTTGCATTGAACCAGTAATGCGCGATGACGGAGGTCTCGTTAATGACCCCCAAAATATCAAGCCAAAAGAAACTTTCTCCGCCAACGTTAATTTTTCTCTAAAAGAATAGGTTTAATTGGGGAAAATATCTCGAAGTTCGTTTGAGCGATAAAAATCTGCTCCAAGTTCTCCGTACGTATATTTTTTACCTCCGGTAATTATTGTCGCTCCACCGGAAAGTGGGTCGTTTTTAGGTTGTGATTTCTGAAATCCAAGATTAAAAAGAGTTACTATTGCATCAGGATTTTGAGAAATATCAAAACCGCTCGCTTTCCATTGTGAATCTAATTCTTTAATGAAAATAGCCGTGTATAGGTACGAATAGTAATGATCTTTTGCGTCAGTTAGGCGATTGTAAAGTTCCTCATCGTGATTAGTTCCCTCTTTATAACTAATTAGCGGCGCTATATCTTCGCCCGGATAAAAGGGTGAGGTTTTGTCTAGCGCATACTCCTCTATTTTCTGCGCTGTTTCTTGTTTGATGCCAGATACGCCCAAAGAAAATTGCGAAAGTGAGCCAAGTATTTTTAGCGGTTCAAAATACCTCTTAAAAACTTCCCGCTCTGAAGTGAAAAATCTGATTTGTTCAGGAACGACGACAGAAGCAATCATCCTCGGCGTGACTCTGGTCTCCCCTGCAACACGGGTGATTATAGAAGCATCTTTGGTCAGTCCGCCGTTCACTACAACAAACTCCGGTGTTTCGTTCCATTCGCAAACTGTTTTACTCTGGTCTACGCACGGGTATGTGGGAGTAGAAGTGGCAGCGCCCGTAAAGAATTGGTTTCGCTCGGCAATAGAACCACGCACATTGAAAAGCCCAAACTGCATTCCAACAAATACAACAGCGAAGAAAAACCCGATGAGGGCAAATATTATGACGATTCCAACACTGATTTTTTTAATGGTGAGCTTCATGTAACTTGAAAAATAATTTTTGCGCAAACCGCCCAATCTCGCTTCTGTTTAGTTGCGAGATTTTATTATTTCTTCAATCTGCAACTACTTTGCGTTGTCTCCCTTTATCATCTTTATCGCCTCCTGTACTGTCGTCATAAATTGCGCTGGAAAAATAATTGTGGAATTCTTTTCGGTACTGATTTCTGCCATTGTCTGCAAAGTTCGAAGCTGAAGAGCTACCGGATGATTGGAAATTATATCAGCGGCTTGGCCGAGTTTTACCGATGCCTGAAATTCTCCTTCTGCCGCAACGATTTTTGCGCGTCTCTCGCGTTCTGCCTCTGCTTCTTTTGCCATGGCGCGTTGCATATTGTCTGGAAGAGTGATGTCTTTGATTTCAACTGCCGTCACTTCTGCTCCCCACGGTTCTGTATGAGCATCAATAACTGTTTTTATTTGCTGATTGATGTCAGCTGTTTGTGAAAGCAATTGGTCAAGCTGGAATTGTCCGACAACATTTCTTACAGTCGTCTGACTAATCTGGTTTACGGCGTTGTAGATATCTTCAATCGCAACGACAGATTTCTGCGGGTCAATAATGTGGTAATAGGCAACTGCGGCAATGTCGATAGATACGTTGTCTTTTGTGATAATTTTCTGAGACGGAATGTTCATTGTGATCGTGCGAAGTGTCACTTTCGTCATTTGCTCGAGAATTGGAATAAGGATAATGAGTCCAGGACCACGCACGCCTGTGCATTTACCGAGGAAGAAAATCACGCCACGGTCGTATTCTTTTACTACACGAAGAGACAAAGCCAAAACGACAATAATGAAAATCAATAGATACCACATAAAATGTTTTTATTAATCTTATAAAGTTCCTAGATTATAACATAACCCAAACAGCGCTAAAAACAAGGTCTGTCCTTAAGAATTCAAAAAGGACAGTCCTTGTTTTTAGCTTTACCACGCTTTGGTTATTTCAATTACTCTACGCTTATATCAGTCCCATCGGTCTTAAAAATGATAGATCCGCTGTCTATTGTGCTCAAATGCGGAATCTTGAGCTCATCTAGGAGGGCGAGGGTTTCTTTGCTGGGATGACCGTATTTATTGTTGAGTCCAGCCGAAATAATCGCATAAGAAGGGTCAACCGCGGACAGGAATTCGCGTGAATTCGAAGTTTTTGAGCCATGGTGTCCGAGTTTCAAAACTGTAGAGTGAAGTTTTGCTCCATCTTTACTTACCAGATATTTTTCTATTGAAATCGGCGAATCACCGGTAAAAAGAAACGATTCGTCGCCATAAGTAAGTCGCGCGACAATAGAACTCGTGTTTGTTTCCCAGCCTTTTGTGTTTTGACTTGGAAATAAAATCTCAAAAGTAATTCCACGGTCAAGAATTATTTTTTCACCTGTTCGCGCAAGGATTCGACGAGAATTTTTTGTGCTTATCATATTTTCAAAAGCTTTGTATGCATCGGTGGCAGAACCATTTTCTGTAGTGACAACATCGTCCACCTTAAATCTCTCCATCACGGAGGGCAATCCTCCAATGTGGTCTTGGTCGGTGTGTGTTGCGAGAATGACATCCAAAGAGCGATCATAAAATGGCATTACTTTTCCGAGCGCTCGCAAAACTTGTCCGCCGGAACTTCCGTCTATCAAAAGTTGATTGCCGTTTGGAGCTTCAATGTAAATTGAGTCGCCCTGCCCCACATCGAGAAACGCGACGGTGAGTTCTCCGTGCCGGTCGGCGCGAAGAACCGCAGACCAAATAAAAATATTTGCGCATAGAAAAACCCCGAGGACGAGCCAGCGCGAATATTTTTGAAAAAATTGTTTTGGATTTTTCTCGGACATAATTAATTAATTTTTTTATCTATTTCATACGGGAATTTTTTTATTATATAAATTCCAAGAACAACATACGAGACGACGAGCGCCCAAAGTGGAAATGTAATTCCTGACACAGAAGCAAAAGGTATCCGTGAAAAAAGTTCTACGATAAAAATAATGTACGCGAGAATTATGTACGTAACAAATGCAAACGCATAACCGAAGATGGGTATCAATCCAAAGACCGAAACCAAGGCAACCAAAAACATCGCGAGCGGAATCGTTGGAAGAATAAAAAGATTTGAAATAATTCCTAGCGCTGAAAAAGTTCCCATATGGTAGAGAAGTATCGGGAACACAAAAATTTGCGTAGCAACAGTTGTGACTAAAATTTCCCGCACTGTGTCGTTTGGAATTTTCACAAAATATTTTTCTAAAATTGGTGAAAGTGTGACCAGTGAGAGAGTCGCGAGAAATGAAAGTTGAAATGAAACATCATACAAAAGTATGAGCGGGTTAAGCGCGACCATGAGACCTCCGGCAAAAACGAGCACACGAAGCGCGTCTGACTCTCGCCCAATCGCTCGCGCAAAAATCACAGCGAGAACCATAATGGTTGCCCTCATTACTGTTGCTCCCCCACCGACCATCATCGCAAAAAGAATAACCGCGAAACTGCTTCCGAGAAGTCGCAAAGTAAACGGCAAAAATATTGCCACGCGCGAAAACGCATTCGCAACAACTGAAATGTTGTACCCCGACAGAACAATAATGTGCGCAACGCCAGCCACGCGAAACTTCGAAAGTAAATCTTCTCCGAGAGATTGCTTTACGCCGAGAAGTATCCCGCCACCGAGCGCGGCCTCTGGTTCTGGAATGAGGCGCGTAATATTTTTCATAAGCGCATCTTTCAAAATGAATAATTTCGCAAATAAAAAGTTGCCCTTGCCTTCCGCAACCACCGAGATGCTTGGAAAAGAAATCTGGTAAAAAATATTATCTTTCGCGAGATATGTGCGATAGTCAAATGTTTGTCCGTCCCCCGTGACAAAATCTTTTGCTGGAGAAATTTTGCCAGTAACTACTATTTCTGTGCCGAGTCGCAAGACGGGATATTCTGGCACATGCACGAGAATTCGTACTGGCTCTTTCAAAACATTTTTCACGCTTCCGTCCAAAATGGAACGCGCTTCCAAAACAATTTTTGTATAAGTTTCGCGTGGGTCGGGTTCTTCCTCAACGAGACCGTTTACTTTAACGACCCTTGAGATATAAGCATCTAGCGCATTTTTGTTCTGTTTCATAAACAAAATATCAACGCGCAAAATTCCGAGAGACAAGCCAATGAGAACCAATGAAACTAGAAAACTGGTTTTCCTTTGTTTATCTGTCTTTGTAACGAGAAGTAGAATCGCCGGAAGAATTGCAAAAAGAATTGCAAGAGAAAATCCAAAATAAAAAATATTCTCAAACGCAACACCCGAGATGAAACTCAAGATGAAACCAAAAAAGTAGGGCTTCCGCATCTTAAGTTTTACCCTTCAATCCCCCACGAACAAATGATTGAGTTTTCGTCTTCCGCGCTTACAGATTTTTTAAATTTTGCGCCCGAAGTGCCTTTCACGCGTTTTTCGCATGAAGCCCAAGTAGCGTGTCTTTCAAGTTTCCCATTTACCAAACTCAAATATGAATATGCTTTTACTTTTGAATTTGATTTAGATTTTTTTGATAAAATTTTACCTGCAACACCCGTGTGTTTTGTAAGATTGATTTTATATTCGCTACGAGGTCCATTAAAAAGTTTTGGATATTCTCCGTCAGCGCACATAGTAGAAATTTCATCGACACGTTCGTTGCCGAGGATTCCAGAGTGTCCCGGAGTGTAGTTCCATTTAATTTTTGACCCACCATTTTCCAAAGTGGAAACGAGAGATGCGAGCGCCTCCCATAAATCGCGATTTAGAACCTCTTCTTTTTTGCTATTTATCCAACTATTTTTCTTCCATCCGTGGATCCACTTTGTAATTCCGTTTATGACATAGCGAGAGTCAACACGCATATCAATGTTGTGCGCGCCTCCGATACTAACAACAAAAGACAGCGCCTCAATCGCACCTTCCAGTTCCATTTTGTTGTTGGTTGTATGTTTGTCGTTACCACCAAGCTCAACAACTTTCTTCTCGGTAGCAACTAGAGCGCCCCACCCTCCTCGCCCTGGATTTCCTCGTGACGCGCCGTCGGTATAAATAATTATGTCGGAAGTTTTCATATCTTCAGTGTATTATTTTTTGACGACATTAACAATGCGGAGGCGAAGTTCGTTCTTTCCGCGAAATAGATTTTTCTCTACCGTCGCAACGAGGTCGATGACACTCCCCGACTTCAAAGTTTTATAAACCGCATCATCTGCAAAAAAACAAATTGCTTTTACCGGCGAGTTTTCGAACGCAAGTTCAATGTGCGATTTTTCTTTTCCAAATTTTCGAACTTGCGACACAGAAATTTTCTCAAACAAAAATACCGGTTTAGGATTTCCAGCTCCAAAGGGCGCAAACTTTTCTATAATTTTCCAAGTAGACAAATTTATTTCACTTAGCAAAAGATTTGCGTCTACATCCTGCGAGACTTCCTTTTTCTCGTAACATAATTTTTTATAAACCAGAACAAGTTCATCTTCCAGTTTGTGTATTCCGTCAGACGATACAGAGAAACCTCCCGCTTCGCTGTGCCCGCCGATGTCGAGGAAAATTCCTGAACGAACTCCTGTCATAAGCTCCACCAAGTTTACTGTTCCATCAGAACGACACGATCCTTTTATCGAACCATCTTCCGCGCGCCCCCAAACAAAAGTTGTCTTTCCATAAGTTTCAACAATTTTTGATGCGAGTAGTCCTGCAAGTCCGGGCTTCCATTCCGGATTCCCTATGACAATAATTTCACGCAATGTTTCTGAAGAGATGCGGAGGTCTATGTGTTTGTGTGCATCTTTCGCCATGCTTGCAACGAGACCTTTACGTGTATCATTTAAGTGCGTGAGATGCTCCGCAAGTTCATTCCCTTCTTTGTCGTCAGTAGTAGATAGCAAACGAAACGCGTCCATCGGGTCACCCATTCGGCTCGCGGCATTTATGCGAGGTCCAACCATAAAACCAATATCATCTTCGATAAGGTTTCTCTGGTCAATGTCCATTTTTCTAAGAAGATTCAGAAGACCGATTCGGCGTGTTTTTCGAAGTACCGCAAGTCCATAGTAAGCAAGCACGCGATTTTCGTTTTTTAGAGGGACCATGTCGGCAATAGTAGAAAGTCCTGCCATGTCGAGGAGCCATTTCTCCCAACCTTCGGCAACTTTCCACTTTTCACGCCCGCGAGATAGCAAAGCGCAAACAAGTTTCCATGCAACACCTGCCCCACAAAGCATATTGTCGGGATATTTATCTCCTGCTTGTTTGGAGTTTAAGATTGTGAAAGCTGGCGGAAGAATTTCTTGCGCTAGGTGGTGATCAGTAACGATTACATCCACACCAAGTTCTTGCGCGCGAGCTACTTCTTTGACGTCGCTAATTCCGCAGTCTACGGTCATCATTAACCTTGCGCCACTTTTTGCAATACTTTCTACCGCTTCAATATTTAAACCATATCCTTCGTTGTGGCGATGAGGAATATAGACTTCAAAATTTTTGTAACCAATTTTTTTGAAAAAATCGTGAAGAATGACCGAACCTGGGATTCCGTCGCAATCGTAATCACCAAAAATCACGATTTTCTCGCCAAAATCCATCGCGTGGATGATTCGCTCCACCGCTTTCTCCATATTTAAGATGAGAAACGGGTCATAAATATCCCGTTCGTAATCTGGGTTTAAAAACTTTTCCGCGTCTTCAGAAGTTAAAATCCCGCGATTTTTTAACAGAGTTTGAGCAAGGAGCGGGTATTTAGATAGATTTTGCGCAATCATTTGAGCATTCTAACACGGCACAGACACTATTGGAGATTTTAAACATTCTCTGATGTATACTATATATATGGACGATTGTATTTTTTGCAAAATTGTAAAGGGGGAAATTCCATCGCACAAAGTGTATGAGGACAATGATTTTTTAGCATTTCTCGATATTAATCCCCGCTCACCCGGACATACGTTGGTAATTCCTAAAAAACATTATCGCTGGGTTTGGGATGTTCCAAATATTGGAAAGTATTTCGAAGCCACGAGTAAAATCGCAAAGGCGCAACAAAAAGCGTTTGGCAACGAGGCAATTTGGTCAAGGATTATGGGTGATGAAGTGCCTCATGCGCATATTTGGATTTTCCCGCACGCAGACACAAAAGGCGACAAAAAAGATTTTGAAGGGAATAGAGAGAAAATAAAGGCCTCCCTCTCGTCAAAATAACGGACTACATAGACCCAGCCTATTTAGCAGTAGGAACTTCGGTGCCTTTGTTGGACATAAGTATATCCTTTATCGCTTGTTTGAATGACTGAGCTTCCTGAAGAGCGGCCATCCCATCTTGGTAATTTGAATATCCTTGGGATATGCCAGCCACCAAAGAAATCGACAGAATGATGAGAGCCGCATATTTTATTTTTGGATTCCTGCTGATAAAATAATATGCAAAAACGACTAGTGTAAGACCATAAAATAAGTACTCGGTCATCCCAGGAAACCAATTTATTTGTGAGGCTGGATTATTTATCAAAACGAAGACAATCAATACAACTATAAAAAGAAACGGAATCGCGGTTGAATACAGACTGACGCGCAAAAAATTTTTTGGGTCAATCCGCGTTACTTTTGTGACTGACCTCACGCCGAGCCAGATTGCAAAAACTTCGACAGCAATTCCAATAATTGGGCTCAGTGCCCCTAGATAAACTAAATATATTGGATTATTCTGTAGAAGAAAGGTTAGGCCGTAGTTAAGAAGTCCGTAAATTAAGCCGACAATAAAAAGATTGGCAAAAATTGTTCCTCCTGCCCAGAGATTGCTCTTAGTTTGTAGCGTAGAATTATTTGTATCTTCGGGCCTGAACGAAGAATGTTGGCTGTTGCTAGTTGGGACTGGCGGGGGTACGAGAACGGCCGACGAATTAAGTCTGCCATCCGCAACAGCAAACGCTCCTTCCACGCCTGCTTGGTCATGGCCGGCATTCAGGAGCAGAGATTTTATATCTGCATCGCTGTATCCCAACTCGCGAGTCTTTTTTATATAATCCACGACTGTTTGATCCATAAAACGATTGTATCACGAATATTCGACATCTCAAATTTAATAGACAAAAAAGATTTTGAAGGGAATAGAGAGAAAATAAAATCAGCTATTAAATAGCGGAGGTCGGACCTTCCTAGGACTTATTTTATAAGGGTTTTATGCTTTTTTGCGAAGTAGGTCGCGGATTTCTGCGAGCAATTTAACATCTTCAGGTTTTTCTGCTGGAGCTGTCGGAGCTTCTTTTTCTTTGCGCTTCATTACATTTATTGCTTTCACAAAAAGGAATAGCGCAAACGCAACGATCAAAAAGTTGAATGTTGCTTGTATAAACTTTCCGTAAGTTATAACCGAACTACCAAAGGTGTAAGAAAGTCCAGAAAAGTTGACACCACCAGTTACGATTCCGATGATAGGCATTATTATGTCCCCCACGAGTGATGCCACAATACTGCTAAAAGCGGCGCCGATGACAACACCGACGGCCAAGTCAATGACATTTCCTCGCATTGCAAATTTTTTGAATTCTCCAAACATAATATTTAAAAAGTTAAGCTTTTAATTTCTTCTTGCAATTAATAATTGCGTCCACCCCAGCAAGGCGTCCATCCACCAGAAAATCCAAAGTCGCACCACCTCCGGTCGAAACAAAGGTAAGTTTCTTTTCTATTCCAAGTTTGTCGACAGCGACTGCTGTGTCTCCCCCGCCGATAATCGAAACTGCCTTGCTCCCAGCAATCATTTTCAAAAGTTCCGCGGTTGCTTTGTCAAAACCGCCTTCATAAAAGCCAAGCGGACCGTTCCACAAAATAAGTTTTGCTTTTTTGACAATCGGCTCCAAAGATTTGATTGTTCCCATTCCAACGTCTACAATTCTGTCGTCAGGGCAAACTTCTCCCACTAGTTTTCCAGTTGTTTTCTTGGTGTCGCCCTTCTGAACCAGAGCGTCAGTAGGCAAAATTATCTTCCCGGTTTTTAATAATGAAAGGAGGTTTGCATTATATGTGTCTACCGAGGATTTTCCTACTGGAAGTTCCTCATCTCGGAAAAAATCGTTAGCAAGAACCCCGCCGATAAATATTTGGTCCGCAATTTCGAGAAACTTTTTCAAAAGTGGCATCTTCGTTTCAAACTTCGCTCCACCGAGAACAAAAAGAAATGGATGTTTTGGCTTCAGAGCGAGAGACAAATGTTTTATTTCGTCCGCAATGAGAAATCCAGCGTAACTTGGGAGATAGTCCGCAATACCGACAATAGATGCGTGAGGTCTGTGCGTTGCGGCAAATGCATCATCAACATATATGTCCCCAAACGACGCGAGATACTTCGCAAACTCTGGGTCATTCGCTTCTTCGCGTGGGTCGATGCGAAGATTTTCAAATAAAACTACACCGCCCTCTTTGAGCCCGTCCACGACAGCGCGAGTTTCCTTTGCGCGGAAATCAGGAACGAAACCAACGTTCATAGTTTTGTTCAGGTAGCGCACAACGAGCTTGAGCGAGGAGGTTTCATCTTTGCCGATATGGGAAATGATGATTACTTTTGCCTTTTTCTTCGCCAAATATTTTATAGTCGGCATCGCGCGGTCAATACGCATTGTTTCCACAATCTTTCCATTTTTTATCGGCACATTGAAATCCAAACGAAGCACGACGCGCTTGCCTTTCAAATTTTTTATATTTTCAATTGTTGGAAGTTTGGATTTCATTTTTATTATTTTACCTTTTCCGCGCTCTTCAAAATTTCTCCGAAAATTGTTGCGTCCAAACTTGAGCGACCAACGAGCAGTCCGTCAACGTGTGATTTCGCAAGAAATTCTGCGCAATTTTTTGCATCGACTGACCCGCCATAGAGAATAGGAACTGTGCCGACATCTTTGCCATACAAATATGCGAGAGTTTTCTTTACAAGAATCGTTACTTCCAAAGCATCATTGGTTGTTGCTGGGTGAATCGAATTTTTTCCAACCGCCCAAATTGGTTCATAAGCAATTATCACGTTTGAAAGATCTTTTTTAGAAACACCAACAAGCGCGAGTCGGATTTGGTTTGCGATATATTTCATATATTCCCCATCGGTATCTCGCTCCCGCTCCCCCACACAAAGAACAACTGTGAGGCCTGCTTTTATTCCAGCTATTACTTTTTTATTTACGAGTTCATTCGTCTCTCCGAGCACTCGGCGTTCGGAGTGTCCGATAATCACGTAGTCGAGGCCCATAGACGAAAGCATCGCTGGCGAAACTTCTCCAGTGTAAGCGCCATCATTTTCAATCCACGCATTCTGCGCGCCAAGCACACATCTATGTCCGGTAGCAAGTTTTTTCAAATCACCGACAAAAACAAATGGAGGACATACAACCGTCTGCACATTTTTTAGCGTTCCGGCAACTTTTTTAATCGCAACAAATTTCTCGCGCGCTTCTTTTACGCCCGCTGGGTACATTTTCCAATTGCCGATAATCAATTTCTTCATACGCTCATAATACCATACTAAAGAGCCACAAGAAAAATCCGGCTGAAGCCGGATTTTTCACTTTTTTTATGTATTCTTTCGCCTCCTAAAAAACGCGACCAGTACCACTATGACAAAAATTGCCAGTAAAATTCCCCAAAGAGAATTTCCTCCGTAAAATTGGGCTTTTTTATCCAAACCAGCATCAAGCGGGGCCGGAGACGGTGTTGGAATTTCGCGTTTTAGGGTTGGGTCATTAACGAAATTTACATTCCCTGAAATATTTGCTTTTACATCCGGTGGCAAAGGTTGTAGTGGTGCTACTTCTTGCGGAACAAGTTTTGCGCCAAAAGCAAGCGAAGGCGTCAGAACAAAAAGTGTCATAATAAAAAGTTTTTTTGAAAATTTCATATATTTAATTGCTTACCCAATCCAATAACTGATACGATGATGCGGACAATGGGAAACTCGGTGGTGGAGCATACAAAAGATTGCTGTCGTAGGTACTGTAAGTATTTGTGTAGCCCGAAACAACCACGTTAGACCCATTTACCCACGACCATGTCCACTGCCCGAATGTCATATTGGTTCCAAAAGTAGTAATGCTCGTTTTTACAAGATTTGGATAGTAAAAAAATTGTGTGCTACCGTTTTGAGCAACGAGCGCCGCGTCAACCTCGAGAGTGTTTGGCGCGCGATAAGTAACCACTATATCTTTTTGAGCAATTAGTCCTAGGGAGTTTGTGCCATCTTTTGCAGAGTACAGAATATTGTTGGGAATATAAATAGTAGGAGCTGTCGCTGGATTGTATGGCAGTTGCGCGGCAGCTACTGTTGCGCGACCCCTCACTGTTCCCTCTACCCAAACTTTATCTTCAACGAAAATTATCCCGTTGGCCGGAATCGCTCGATTGTACTGAAGCACACGAGTGCTGTAATCAATATTTTCATTGTGCGCGTTCCATTTAACATCCCATCCCGTTTTGTTGGTAGGCCAAAGGACAGTAACTTTGTAAACATCTACAGTGCCATTGGATTTAAAATCAAGCGAATAACCGGAAGCGCTCGAAGGAGGAAGATAGATGCCGGCGCTTTGGGCATTAGCTTTCATCGTCGCCAAGTCTGAAGTAAGCGACGAAAAATCCACCGCAGGCACCGGGAATTGCCAAAAGTTTTGAACCGCTTGAGAAGCACTCCCCCATACTCCATTTTTTAATGCTGGACAAGGACTTCCTTGGTTTGCAGAACATGTATACGTGGTTCTAGTGGATTGAATAGGCGCATTTCCTACTCCGTCGAAACGAATTCCATTATTGGAAAGCATATTCCCATTCACCGTTTCCGTATCGCCTATCCAAATAATATCGTTACTTAAAAATGCATATTTTGCCATAGAAGGAATCCCATATTTTGCTGTTATGGTTCTCTTTATGTTTGGAGTAGCAGTTGTCCATCCAGTAGACTCTATAGTTACAATAGTTGAACCAGTCAGTGGTGGCGTAATGACAAGACTGTATTGGCCGACAGTTATTTGCGTATCAAAGTCAACATAATCATGTAAATAAGGACCAGAGGCTCCTGTTCCATCTTGGTAGTCAGTGGGATAATGCGCCAGATGCCATTGATAATAATTTATTCCGGCTTCCGCAATCTGAAGAGCTTCTTCTTTGTTGACGGTCGAAAAGAGCACATTTTTTTTAGTGATAACCGCATTAATCGTAGGAACCATTACCACGGCAAAGATAAAAACGACGACGAGCAGTAGTACAAGTATTTCCCCACTTTTCTTTGTTCGTTTTTTAAGCATTTTTATATCATTATTATACACCATCTCAATTTCCCAAATTTGTTTTTATGGTTCGAAGAGCTACCCCCATATCAACTGTCGTTGTGGTTGTGTCGGTTGGCGTAAGTTGTTTCAAAATTATTAAATTCATTTTTATGTATTTAACACTATTGACATTAACCGGCTGAGTGAGCGAAGCACCCGCGCCGTTATAGTTGTCATCGTAATAGTAAAAAACAGGTACACCGCCATTTGCTAGATTGTTTTGTACTGTTGTCACAACTTCTGCTCCATATGTAAGAGGCGTACCAGTGGGAGTTATTACTCCTTTAGATAGAGTGTTCCCTGACACAAAATATCTGATCCTTTTAACAGCTCCTCCGGTTGCTCCATAGTTTGAATAAAAAATTATTTGCGAGTCACCTGCTTGGTTTACAACATATGCGCCATTGTTCCCGGTAGTCGCATTTCTAACTTCATTGGCAAAGGTGACGAGAGCAAGACGAGCTTGGTCGAGATTATTGGAAGAATTAAGCTCGCGTTTTGGCAACGTGAAAATAGTAACAAAAAGTTGAGTTATTCCGAGCATCAAAATAGTAAAGATGCCAATCGTCACAATTGTCTCTGTGACAGTAAATCCCCTCTTCTTTTGTTGTCTATTAGTAATCATAAATTTATTGACTGAGCAGAACTGGAAGAACTTGGTTCCCCGAAATATTAAGGTCGTCGATAGTTTGCGTGATATAGCCTGGCAAACTGACTGTAATGGAGTACCCGGGGCCAGCAGTTAAACCATCAAATATCACCTGCCCCGGCGTGGAGCACCCTGAAACATAATTCAAATTAACATTCGAAAGCACCGGTGTTTTGGAAGTATCCGAGGTTGTAAAGAAAACTTTGTAGCGAGCATAGCGATTGTTGTTATGAATTGCGTTGATTGTATTTCCTGAAACTGTGTAATACGTATTCCCGGTACCATCAGGTCCGAGATAGTTCCATGTTGCATTATCGTTGTTTGTCGCGATCTGGAAACCAATAGTCGTTGCGGGGTCTTGCGAGGTTGGTTGCCACGTCAATGTGGTATATGAAGTCAAAGATGTTCCACTGTCAAAAGACGAAGAGGTCGCTTCTCCGGACGATGCTCGAGAAACACCATTCCAAAAGAGGCGTAGTCCGTCGGGGATTTCGTTGTCGCTCACATCTGTTCCGGCAAAATATTCTGTTTCATCCGTAAAATCCGCCTGACCCGAACCACCGCTCCAATCTTTTTGTGTCCAGGTGCTACCGCCGGTGATTTTTTCCGAACCCGGAGAGAGCGTAACCGTCGCTCCTTCTATTGGCGCACCTGTTCCAGCCCTCGTAACAATTACGAGTAAACTATTGTCAGTTTTAGACCCAAGAATCATATTGAAATTTTGTGTAACATTCGGCAAAACGTTTACCTGTTGTATTGGGGAAGTTCCATAAACCATGTAGCTCGATGAGTTCAGTGTAGGAATATAATTATCCCACTCAATATTAGTAAGTGGAATAAGCCCACCGGCGTCCGAAGTGTACGAGTTGTCAAATTTTAATATGTCTGGAGTTCCTATCAGCTTTGAGCCTCTTACCAAAACACCAACATTGGAAATAGGGGCGCATATGTCGTCGAGGGTATGAAAATTAAGTGTGCTTAATTGGTCGATTGCAAAACTGATTTGAGTGACTTGCCCTGCCAAGATAGTTGCATCTGGTTTTGTGGGATTTGGATTACCGACGGAAGCTGGATAAGTTTGGTCCGACGAATAATTGGTTTTTGTAACTACCATATGGTAACCGTTAGCGCTTGCGGGAAGACCGACTTCAACCCAGTTCCCTCCCGCATCCGTCATTCTCGTCAAATTAATTCCTAATCCAGTATTTACAATATTTATCGAAGCTCCTGACACCGGCTGGCCGACTGCGTCAAAAACCCTAACAGAAAGAGCTCCGCCAGAGCTCATCCCCTCAAGTCCTTTGGGTGTGATATTTGTCAGAAAACTTTTTAGAGCTCCAGTGGTTAGATTCTTTATGTAAAGCTTTACCTGTTTGTAGTCGGTTGGCGCGGGGTCTGTGCCCAACAGAGCAGTGCCGTCGGCCGGATCGTCAAGATAATTCACCACATAATAAACTTGATATTGTTTTCCGTTGAAGGTTATGTATGTGGCGTTTGGAACATCCGGCAAACTTCCGTGCGGGTTCCCCGTCATTGTTCCTACTGCAGAATAAGGAAGGTTGTGTATGATTTCCATATACTGATTTGCAAGTTCGGAAACGGAAACGCTTTCGCGATACAAAGACACGAGGCGAACCAATGTTGCGGAAACTTGATACACACTAAGAACCATTGCCGTAAAAATAACAACAGTTACTAATGCTTCTATAAGCGTTAGCCCACGATTATTTTTCTTTTTCGTTATCAATTTTTGCATTTTTAATGGCATTTTATTTCCACACACTGCGTCGTACCAGAGAAACGCTTCGTCTTGCTAGATTCCATTCATTACCGTGTACATCGGTGTAATCATCGATACGGCAAAAAACCCAACTGAGATACCAATTACGATCATAAGAAGTGGTTCAATGATTGTAGATATATTTTTCGTGACTGAATCAACCTCCTCTTCAAAAAAGATTGCAATATTTTGCAACATTGCTGAAAGTTGCCCTGTTTCCTCCCCCACCTCTATCATCTGGCCAACGAGCAGAGGATAAATCTTTTCATTTTCCACAAAAACAGAAGAAAGCGAACTGCCTTTTTGAACACGCTCGGAGGCAGTACTCATCACATCTTTATAAAAAGAGTTTTGAAGAACATCTTTTGTAATTGCAATCGCCTGCAACATATCCACCCCCGAAGAAAGAAGCGAGGCGAGTGTGCGCGCTGTGCGAGCAGAGTTTGATTCCCTTACAATAGTGCCAACAATAGGAACATAAAAGAGACCGTGCTCAAAAGCTCGGTGTCCTCCTTTGGTGCGCAATATAATATTAATAATGAACACAAGAGCTACAAAGAAACCGAGAACGAGGAGATAATGTTGCGACATTGTGTCGCTTAAAAGCATTATTATTCGAGTGCTCAACGGAAGCTCCACCTTCAAGTCTTTAAATGTTGCCGCAAGAGTTGGAACAACAAAAATGAACATTAGAACACCGACGGATATCAGCGCCGTGAGCACAACAGACGGGTATATCAAGGCCCCTTTGATTTTTTTCTTCAAAAGATAGCTTTTCTCAAGCTGGTTTCCCACCACCAAGAGAGCTTCAGAAAGACCGCCTGACTCTTCACCAGCGCGCGTCATCGAAACAAAAAGTGGTGAAAATATTCTTGGGAATTTTGCCATGCCTCCGGAAAGAGTGCTCCCGCGATTTATTTCCTCGACCAAAGAATGAATTGTTGCTTTTAGTTTTTTATTTTTTGCCTGTCTTTCGAGAATTCCAAGGGCTCGAGAAAGAGAGAGCCCTGCCTTCATCATCGCGCTTAGGTTATGCGAAAACACAATCAGGTCGTGGTCTTTTACGCGCCCAAGAAGTCCATTCAAAAATGCAATAACCGGAATAGATCTTTCTTTTACCTCTTTAATAGAAATGATGGTTTTGCCGGAATTTCGTAGGTCTGCCGCTACAGCAAATCGGTCGAGCGCTTCAACCTCTCCCTCTGTTTCTGCTCCTTCCGCTTCCTTTATTTTATATTTAAATTTAGGCATGTAATGTAAATTATTTTACCAGTGGATCACTCTGAAACCACGCGAAGCACTTCCTCTATGGTCGTCAGCCCTTGCACCGACTTTATGAGACCGTCTTCGAGCATTGTTATCATCCCTTCTTTTTTCGCTTGCGTTTCAATCTCGGTGGCCGTTGCGTTTTTCATAATGAGGTCACGTATCGCTGGCGACATTTTTAGAACCTCGTGAATACCAACTCGGCTCTTGTAACCATCTTCCGACTCGTCGGATTTTTTTGGACGGTAAAAAGGAACTTCCTTCCATTCCGCTTTCGGACCGACAAGACCTTCTTCTTTGAGAACTTTCATAACTCGGTCAAGGTCGACAGTTGCCTTAAGCGCGGAAATTTCAGCAGGTGTCAAAAAATATTTTTCTCGCGTAGCGCACAATCTGCGAACGAGTCGCTGGGCAATGATGACATTCACCGTAGACACAATGAGAAACGGCTCGATGTCCATATCAAGGAGTCGTGGCATTGCTCCGGCGGCAGAGTTTGTGTGAAGCGTGGAGAGCACGAGGTGCCCGGTGAGCGAAGCATTGACTGCGAGCGATGCGGTTTCGTTGTCGCGGATTTCTCCAACCATTATTATATCCGGGTCTTGACGCACCAACGCGCGAAGGCCGTTTGCAAATGTGAGACCAATTTCGCTTTTTACTTGCGTTTGATTTACGCGCGTCATCTGATACTCGATAGGGTCTTCAATAGTTGAAATATTTACGTCTGGCTGATTCAAAATATCCAAAACGGTGTACAGAGTGGTTGTTTTACCTGAACCCGTTGGTCCTGTGGTCAAAATCATTCCTACGCGTTGTTTTGTGGCGGCGTGAATACGTTCCAATCCTATGCCGTGGAAGCCAAGACCCTCAAGGGTAAATCCAGACACCGATTCCCGCAGGAGTCGCATAACTGTTTTCTCTCCGTAATAAACTGGAAGAGTAGACACACGGAATGCAACTTTTTCTCCAGCGGATTCAATTTTGAAACGACCGTCTTGGGGCAAACGCTTTTCGTCGAGTTTTAGGTTTGCGAGAACTTTAATGCGGGCAACAATTCCGGCAGCCGCGTTTTTTGGCAAAATCATAGCGTCATGAAGAAGTCCATCGATACGGTAACGAATCACGACATGCGCATCCATCGGTTCGATATGGATATCCGAAGCTCCTTGGATAATTGCGTGGTTAAGTAGCGTGTCCACAATTTTTACAACCGGCAAGTCCTCGGCCAATTTTTTCAAATCTTCCTCGCTACGATTCTCTTCACCGACACCTTCAGCAACCAATTTAAGAGCGCTCGCTTCTTTTTCAATAATATCGCCGAATTCCGCTTTCAAACTCTTTTGATACTGCAAAAGAGCGCTTTTCATCGACTCTTTGTCGGTCAAGCGAGGCAAAATTTTCAGTCCGACCTTTTTCTTTATGAAATCAATAGCGGTGAGGTCGTCGGTGTCGAGCATGGCGACCTCAAGAGCCGTTGGAGTCTTTTTGAATGCCACAACATTGTGTTTTCGTGCGATTGGTTCAGGAATAAGCGAGAGAACATCGAGATCTATTTTCTGCCCGAGAAGCCCAACAAATGGAATTCCAAGAATGTAGGCTTCGGTGCGGTGAAGGTCGTCTTCGGTGAGTTTGCCATTCGCGACCAGAGTGTCTCCTAAATATAGTTTCTTTTCGATAGCGCGTTTTTCTGCGATTTCAATGTCTGTGCGAGGGACAAGACCCGAGTCAATGAGAAATTCTTTCAGTTGTTGATTATTAACTGTCATAAGAATAAAGGAGTGTTCTCTTTATTGTATCATATTTGCACGCACACACAGCAATAATTTTTTACTTATGTGGAAATTTTATAAATTTGACATTAACCTCTGGTTTGATATAGTGGCTAAGTAAATGTCCGTCCCGAAAACGGGCAATTTTTGTTAAAAAATCAGCCAAAAACACCCAAAAACCACATGTTAGATCTAAAAATAATGGGGTCAGCGCTCGAACAGCTTGAAGCAGAACGAGGCATTCCAAAAGAAAAAATCATAGAAGCAATAGAACAAGCTCTCGCGGCTGCCTATAAAAAGGACTACGGCAAGAAGGGCCAGATTGTTCGTACAAAGTTTGACCCTGACTCCGGGAAAGCAGAATTTGTTCAGGTAAAAATAGTCGTAGACGAGGCGGTTGTTCGCATGCCAGAAGATTCTGACGAAGATGCGGAAGGAAAAGAAGCAAAAATGAACGCCGATCTTCCTGAAGGAGAAAAAGTATCTCTCCGTCGAATGAGTCCAGAACACGATATTCTTTTGACCGACGCTCGTCGCATAAAAAGAGACGCTGTTCCGGGAGATGAAATCATTTTCCCTCTCGAAGCTCACTCGGACTATGG
>JAQTPS010000020.1 GCA_028712595.1 Minisyncoccota bacterium
CGGAGGTTGTTGGAAAAATTCTTGAGATAACTTCTTTCAATATGATAAAAAATCGTAAGCCGTCAAAAAGAAAAACCAACATTTCTCTTAAAAAGAAAGAGCATCTTCTTCTCGTTGGGCCGAATGGAATTGGAAAATCAACCTTGCTTGAAACCATAGCAAAAGGGAAATCAACAGGAGCAAAAATAACCGAAGGTGTACGCGTGGGCTACTATCGTCAGGATTTCTCGACGCTAAACTTTGACGAAACAGTGTATCAGTCGCTTGCACATGCAATCTCGTCAGTTGACGGAAAACTCGACGACGAAAAACTTCGCGCAACCGCCGCAAGCTTCCTCATCACGAGCGATATTATTTATACAAAAATCGGAAGTTTATCAGAAGGGCAGAAAGGACTTGTTGCATTTGCGCGCCTTGTGCTCGAACGCCCCGGACTTCTTATTTTAGATGAACCGACAAACCACATAAACTTTCGCCATATCCCTGTTATTGCAAAGGCACTCTCACATTACGAAGGCGCAATGATACTAGTTTCTCACGTTCCGGAGTTTGTTAAACAGATTCGAATAGACCAGGTGCTAGACCTTGAAAAATAATGTATACTGTCACAGTTATGGAAACATTAGTTAAGGCAGATATATTCTTTTTTATCACTTCGGTCGCAGTTGTCGTGGTCACGGTTATCCTCGTGTGGGGCGGTTTTTATTTTTTGAAAACCTTGAAAAATATCCGAGACATATCAGATAAATTTAAAAACGCTGTCAATATGGCTGAAGATGATTTTGAGAGTATCCATGATCAGATTACGCAGAGTATAATTTATAAGTTCCTCTTCAGAAAAAAGAGAAAAGACGCAAATAATAAAAATAGTAAATAATATGGTAAAAAAAGAATCTAGCGCAAAAGTTGTAGGGGAAATAGTTGCCGTGGGCGCAGGAATCGCGGCTTTGAGCGCAGCTGCATATGTTATGTTTGGACCAGACGCAAAGAAAAATAAAAAGGCCGTTAAGTCATGGGCGGTAAAGATGAAGGGGGAGATTATTGAGAAGCTTGAAGAAGCAAAAGAAATCACCGAGCCGGTGTATCAAAATATTATAAACACCGTACATCAAAAATACGAGAATGTTAAAAATATAGACAAAACCGAGCTTATGGATGCAATCGCAGATCTTCGCAAGCAGTGGAACAATATGTCTAAAGACGCTAAACCAAAAAAGAAGACAAAGAAGTCAGCAAAACGAGCATAATCTTCTTTTTCAAAACACCGAGCACCATTTTGGTGCTCGGTGTTTTTTTGTTAGCTTCTCCTTCGTTGAAGTGTCATGGTATAATAAATCCATCTATGAAAAATATAACTCAAGGATTGAAAGTTGTATTATTAGCGATTCTATTATCCCTCGGTCTCTCTTACGTCTACGCGTGGACAGCTCCAACCCAAACAGCTCCATCGGGGAACGTAACTGCGCCACTAAACACAAGTTCAACTGCGCAATCTAAAGCAGGCGACCTTACAATATCAAGCAACCTAATTGCGCCTATTTTGAAGGACTTAAACGACCCAGCTAACTTTTTTGTTCATCCAAAAGGAGATTCAGTTCTTGCAGATATTTATCTAAGACCAAACGCAAGTTCAACACAAACAGGAAGTTTGTATGCAGTGGGTGACATATGCAGTGGTTCTACCGGGGCGGGAACAGGAAAATGCTTGAGTACAGCAAGCTCGGGAGGAGGTTCGGATTATGGAAATGGATCCGACAATGATGCACACTGGACAACGGATTCTGCTATTGATCCTACTAAAATTTGGAACTATAAATCAATCATTCTTGATGCTACAAGAACTCTCACCGTATCTTCTGTAAACACTCCTCTCATTATGCGTGTGCAGGGGAACGCAACAATCAACGGAAGAATTAATTTGAGCTCCAAGGGCGCGCCAAGGGGGAATAATGGCAACTCCCCATCTTACACAGGGGGAGATAGGGCAGGAGCTGGGGGTTCAGGTTCTAGCGGTACTTGCGATCCCCATTGGGGCGCTTCAGGTTCTGGTGGCGGTGGAGCAAGCATGTGGGGCGCTGGAGGAAACGGTAGTAATGGAGTTAATAAATATCAGGGAACGACCGGTGTTGGTGGTGCCGGTGGCGTCGTGTATCGTTATAGCGACTCAGCTATCCTTGCTCTCATACACTTAACAAGTATTATTTGTGGTGGAGGTGGTGGTAATGGTGGCGGTCCGGGTGGCGGTGTAGGCGGTAATGGTGGTGGCGCTATGCTCATGTATGTTGGTGGAAATCTTACGCTTGGGTCATCGAGTATAATCGAAGCTGACGGAAGTTCCGGAGGTCAGGGAGTTAACGTAAGTGGTTGTACTGGGGCTGGTGGAGGTGGTGCCGGTGGCGGAACAGTAATGATTGTTGTGGCTGGAACGGTTACAAACAATGGTGTCACGATTCATGCTGTTGGTGGAGGGGGTGGAGGTGGCGACAACCAATGTCCTGGTGGTGCTAGCGGTGGCGTTGGGAAAATCATAATAATGTCTATAGCAAGTAGCACAATCCTTCAGTCATAGTAACCAGAACATCACTGTAACTTTAGTTGACAAAAAAGCAGATATGGTCTATAGTGTATAGATAACTTCATCTCAACGAGTTTTTGTTCCACAGGCTTGTTCTAAAAAAACATTCTTCGTAGCGTTCAAGGGCTTACCGAGAATTTAACGAAGGATAATTTTAGCCTCAATTATAGAGGCTTTTTAGAACAATATATGGGACCCCAAAAAACATTTAGCAGAAATCCATCCAGACACGGAGGAGCTTTTAAGCGTACGCATCATTCTTCTCGAAATGCTGGATATTCTCATTCACCACACCCACAACATTCGTCGTACAGACCACGGAGAGGTAGTAGCGGTGGTTTTCACCGTGGTGGAGTAGCGCCAAAACGCGGAGGTCGCAGAGGAGCGCACATCGACATTTCAAAATTTATAAACAAAACGGTCATTACCGAAGAGGCAGAAATATTTACACCGGAATTTCTTTTTAAAGATTTCAACATTCAAGAAAAATTAAAGCAGAACATTTTGGCGAAGGGCTACAATGAGCCAACCCCAATTCAGGACCGAGTCATTCCACACATTCTTCATGGTAAAGATGTTGTGGGCATTGCAAATACAGGCACTGGTAAAACTGCAGCATTCCTTGTTCCACTAATTAACAAAGTTCTTTTGAATCCAAGCGAAAAAGTGATAATAGTAGCGCCTACTCGCGAACTTGCTCAACAGATTGACCAAGAATTGAAAGAATTTGTCGCAGGATTCAGGATTTTCTCTGTGTGCGTTGTGGGTGGCGCACCGATTGGACGCCAGATATCAAGTTTGCGCTATCAGTACAACTTTGTCATCGGAACTCCCGGACGAATCAAAGACCTTATCGAAAGGAAGTGTCTTAACCTCTCTCAATTCAAGAGCGTTGTGCTAGACGAGGCAGACAGAATGCTCGACATGGGATTTATCAACGACATGAAATACATGATGGCGCTAATGCCAAAAGAACGTCATACACTTTTCTTTTCAGCGACTTTTTCGCCAGAGATATCTGCTTTGGTAAAGGACTTCCTCAAAGAGCCGATAATGATTTCTGTAAAAAAGCAAGATACAGCAGCTGGTATAGAACAAGACGTAGTGCGTCTAAGACCAGGAGAAGACAAAGTTGAAGTTCTTCACAATCTTTTGATCCAACCAGATTTTAAGAAAGTTCTCATCTTTGGACGCACAAAACACGGAGTTGAAAAACTTTCTGTGGCCCTCGTCAAACGCGGGTTCAAGGCCGGCTCTATTCACGGCGACAAGAATCAAGGACAGCGACAGCGCGCCCTCGACTTATTCAAAAAAGGAGTATCGCAAATTCTGGTCGCGACGGATGTCGCAGCAAGGGGGCTTGATATCTCGGGAGTGTCTCACGTTATAAACTTCGATATTCCAGAGTCATACGACGACTATGTTCACCGCATTGGCCGTACTGGACGTGCCGGCAACAAAGGCAAAGCTTTGACCTTTGTTGGGTAATTCATCAATTGCAAAAGCCCCACATCAAATGATGTGGGGCTTTTGCTGATTTTATCTTCAAGTTATACACACACCACATTCCTCAATAACTGTTTCCCAGTGTATAATATGTGCAGGGTCGTTAATTAAAATAATTTTTAATTTTGATATGAAAGCATTACATGTTTTAGCATTTGTTCTTGTAGTTGTTGGAGCTCTAAACTGGGGGCTTGTAGCATTTGGCTATAACTTAGTAGAAATGATTCTCGGTGCGGGTTCAACACTTACAAAAGTTGTTTATGTTCTAGTTGCCCTTTCCGCAGTTTATCTTGCAGTAAATTACAAAAAAGATTGCAAGTGTTCAACCGGAGTAATCTCCTAGTCTAAGAACCTTGAAAAAGTGCGCGTGGAGCTATCCCGGGCACTTTTTCTTTGTTTTTTGCGTGGGTATTTTTGATTTTCATGAAAAAACTTTTTGGTATTTTAGTTATTTTTTCCTTCCTAGTCACAGCCTCGGTTGCTTCAGCTCTCGATGCGCCGATTAAAAATGCCGGCTTTGTAAATTCTAATATTTGGTATTCCAAGGACTCATTTTTTGCCGGTGATAAAGTTCGCATCTACACAGTAATTTTTAATGCGAGCGCGTATGACCTTACGGGCTCGGTAGAATTTTTTGACAACGATAGTTCGATTGGCCTTGTGGCGTTTTCTATTGCAGGATCGGGACGGGCGCAGGACATTTGGGTTGACTGGGTGGCTAAAGAAGGGAAGCATGTTATAACTGCCCGTATTCCAGTTGCCAATATCTCAGGAGCGGACGGTAAAAAACGTTCCGCAACGATAGAAAATCAACAGGCGGGGAAAAGCGAGCTCACAATTGACCTTGATACCGACAAAGATGGTATTGGCAACAAAGATGACCCTGACGACGACAACGACGGTGTTTCTGATATTGATGAGATAAAAAATGGAACAGATCCACTCAAAAAAGACACTGATGGTGATGGTATTTCCGATGGGGATGAACTAAAACTTCAAGCCAAGGCACAAGCCGAAGCACAAAAGTTGGCAACTACAACACCTACAGTCGTAAATACAACGATAAAAACTATAAACGATGCAATCCCCGCACCAGCCAAAGAAGGAATCTCCACGGGACTAAATGTGATCGAAAACTTTCGAATTGAGGAAGGATACAAGTTTAAACTTTCTAAAGAGGGCAAAGCAAAAGAAATTGAAGAGATAAATCTTCGGCAGGAAGCGCTTGCGACAAGCACCAACAAAAAAGAAGTGAAAGGGGCTGTGGATTCTATGTTAGATACCGCCGAAAAACCACTCGCATATATTTTGTGGGGAATATTTGCAGCTCTTCAATATGTTTTTGAATGGAAGATTCTTTTTTACGGAATACTTTTGTATATTTTGTACATTCTCCTTAGGTGGGGAACTCGTAAATTACGCAAGAAATAAGTTTTCTTTACCTTGTGTCTTTGAAATGGAAACTATAAGGAATACCAAGTATCATAATTATACTGAGTATTAAAAAGATATATCTATAATCCAGAAAATATAAAATAAATACAACAATCAGAGGAGCAAGGATTGAAGCACCAGAACGAACGACATACAGAAAGCTTACTAAATGTATGTCGTTGGGATTTATTTTTTTGTAGAAATAAGTTTCTGACATTACCTCAACAGCACTTGCGCCAACACGTGTTAGGAAAAGTACTATTGCCCAGACTATTATGCTTGGGTTTGTTATAAACGAGAGCATTGCGGTAAAAAAAACGATAATCACAAAACCTGCAATCATTATCTCTTTCTCTCCAAGTTTTTTGTCGGCAATTTCCCCGAGAACAGCCTCGAAAAGCGCGAATGGTACAAGGGCTATAGGGATAACAATGCTCAAAATTTTGTTCATTGGAATGCCCATATAAACATTAAGATATATCGGTGTATATATCACCATTATTGTGAAAAAGAAGTTTAATAAAAAGTGCACGCAAACAATAGCATGAATATCATGACTTTTTACAACAATGCCAAATGTTTCTCGCAAAGATAAGGTTTTATACAGGGGATCTTTGTAGTTTTTAAAATTCATACTCATGATTATATAAGCTGCGAGCATAAAAATCGCGGCTGCCAAATAAACCTTACCGAACCCCCCATTTCCTATCATCATTCCGGCGAGAAATGGCCCTATGATTACAGCTGTATTAATTGTTGTTAAGAAAATCCCCCTAATGCCCCCTGTTTCACTATTTTCTGAGAAATTCTCAAGAAAAATACTGAGACATATTGCGAGGATACTCAAGAACGACTGATTCAAGATAAATACTATAATTATAGCAATTGGGCTTTTTAGTGTTGCCATGCCGACAAAAAGAAGCACTTCAAGAGCAATTATAGATATGATTGTTTTATAACACCCAAAACGTTTTAAAATATAAGGCAAAAAGAGAGTAAGACAGACCGAAACAGCAGCTGAAATGGCGAATATTATTCCTACAGCTTTTTCTACTGAAATAACCTTAGCAATAAACGATGAATTCACATAAACCGGCAAGGAAGAACTGAAGGAATACAAAAGACTCGTAATATACACGAGTATTAAAGAAGTTCTTTGGGGGAGTTTGTTAGTCATTTGTGTTGTGTCGTTTGCGATATTATAACATAAATTAACGCCAAAAACCCCAGCAATCATTTACGATTACTGAGGTTTAATTAGTATCAGGTAATTTACATTACACCGACAAAATAACAGGAATCACAATAGGTCGCTTTGCTGTTTCTTGGAATAGAAGTCTAGCAACCGCATCCGTAACGTGGTCTTTTATATAATCGAAGTCAATTTGCTTTGAGTTTCCGGTCATATCCTCGACAGTTTTTTTCGCAAGGAAACGCGCTTGCCTTAGGAGGTCTTGTGACTCTCTCAGGTATACAAATCCGCGAGAAATAACATCAGGGGATTTAACAACCTTACCGCTTCCAAGATTGACGGTCATAATGATGACAAAGATACCGTCTTGGGAGAGCATAACTCGATCACGAAGGACAACTTCCTGCATATTGCCCACAGAAAAGCCGTCCACAAGAACAAGTCCGCGCGGAGCGGTTTCTTTTAGGACGATTATCTTTTTTCCTTCATCTTGTATCTCAACAATCATACTGTTATCTGGGATAACAATATTTTCTGGAAGGACGCCTGCCTCTTTTGCGATTTCTCCGTGAACTCGAAGCATGTAGTGGTAACCATGCATAGGCATAAAGAACCTCGGAGCGATTTTTTTATGAATCCATAACATTTCATCGTGGTTCGCGTGGCCGGACGAGTGAACATCGGAATTTTTGTAGTGAATAATGTGCGCTCCTTGGCGTGAAAGGTTGTCTTTGAGTTGCTGTACACCACGTTCGTTACCTGGCACAACGGATGAAGATAGAAGCACTGTGTCGCGCTTTCCAATCTTTAGATATTTGTGCGTTTTGTTTGCAGCGCGCATAAGGGATGCGAACTCGTCTCCTTGCGCTCCTGTCACCAAAAGGATAATGCGATCAGGCGGATAGCTATCCATCTCTTCAATTGGGATAAAGGTCTCTTTTTTTGCTTTGAGCATTCCAGCATCGCGCGCGATATCGATGTTGTTTTTCATACTGCGTCCATCGACGACAATTTTCTTGCCGAGCAATTCAGCTACTTCAATAATTTTGATCAAACGTTCAAGTAGGGACGAAAAGGTTGCCACAATAAGGCGACCTCCAACGCTTCGAATAATTTCCTCGATATTTTTTAGAACAGTGGCTTCTGAAAACGAAAAGCCAGGTTGCTCGACGTTCGTAGAATCCGACATGAGCATTAGATTCTGACTACCGCCAGCGACACTACTCCATTCATCGTCTTCCTCTTCTGTCACGACTCCGTTCACGTGGTTAAGCTTCAGGTCTCCCGTACAAACGATATTTCCATGAGGGGTTTCCACAATGATACCCATTGAGTCCGGAATAGTGTGGGTTACCGAAAAGAAACGAACCTTAAAATCTCCTATTGTTACTCTGTCTTTCTTTTCAACGATACGAATATCGAGCGCTGGAAGATGTGGAAATTCTTCTTGACGCTTTTGAATAACAAGAGTTGTCAGAAGGCGTGAATATAGAGGCGGATTCCCAATTTTTTCCATTAGATAAGGAATACCACCTATGTGGTCGAGGTGTCCGTGTGTAATCAATACTGCTTTTACGCGGTCTTTTCTGTCCTCGAGATACTTTGTATTAGCGAGAATATAATCCACCCCCGGAGTATTTTTTTCACTGAACTGAAGACCCGCATCAATAACGATAATAGAATTTTTATATTCAATAACCGTCATATTGCGACCAATCTCTTCAACTCCACCAAGTGGAATAATTCTTATATTGCCATCAGCGAGTGGGGGAATGACCATATTGTCCACATCCCTTGCCGGTAGAGGCATTGTTGCTGTTCTCGAGTCTGCTTTTTCTCGCCCGGTTAAATGTTTCATTCGAACCGAGGTATTTGTTGGGGCGCCATGAGAATGAGGCCCTCCTCTCCTCTGGTTTTGCCAACGATCACGAGGTGGACGCCCTGTTCCACCCACTTGTCCGTTTGGAGCACCGCGGGCGGCTCGATTTGCAGACCTTGCAACCGCGCTTCTCGGGCCACGAGCATTATTGTCGCGTCTTGGGAAGCGTCTTTGGCTATAGCTTGGCTGTTCTGGTCTTCCTGCTTCTGTTTTTTGCACTTGAGTTGCTTCTACACTTTTTTGACTTTCGTCGGTCATATTTTTTTAATTTACTGCTAATAATAGTCGTCATTGATAATGGGAAATCTTGTTTTTATAATCCCAAAATTTTGGCTGCGACAATGTCACATTCAAAATTTTTGGAAATAAAATCAGAATTTTTTGCAAATTTTAAACCGGGGATTCGGAAGAATGCGCAAATATTTTCCACACACTGTCCGTATCCACATACCACTCGTAAACATTCAAAAAGCGTTCCGCTGGAATTGAAACAGACCCTAGTTCCACACCACGCAATCTTTCCGAAGTAGCATACAAAAATTGTGGCGCATACAAAAAGATAGCCGGAACATCCTTTGCTATTGTGTCTTCAATTTGCGAGTAATATTTAATGCGTTTTGAAGGGTCAACCTCAAGACGCGCCTGGGTTAACGCTTTGTCTACGTCGGGGTTGGTATATGACGCAAGATTGAGTCCAGGGTCAAGACGCTGGCTTGAATGCCAAAACGGATAAAGGTCTCCGTCGCGTCCAATTACCTGGCCAAAGAAAAGCGCGTCAAATTTGCGAGGGCGAATGATGGTTTCTTTGAGGTCTCCGGTAGAAAAAAGATTGACATTTACTTTTACCCCAAGTTCTTGCCACGAGGCCTGAAGCATATCAGCTACAGCTTTAAGTTCCGGCGCTTCGGATGTTGCAAGTCCAAACGAAAGAGTAGTTGTTGTTTTGTTTATTTTTTTACTCCAACTTTTTTTTGTGTCATCAAATTTCCAGCCCCCCTTTACGAGGAGTGCTCTTGCTTGGTTCATTCGGTCGTCATGAGATTTTTCGGGGAGG
>JAQTPS010000021.1 GCA_028712595.1 Minisyncoccota bacterium
TTTTTTGAGATGGCAACGACTTCTTCGTATTCTGGTGTTACTACTTTTGCAGAAATGAGCGAGCCGATTTTCGGAGTGACTTTTGCGGTTTTGATGCCTGAACCACCGCGTTTTTGTGTTTTGTATTCTTTAAGGACAGTTCTCTTGCCGTAACCGTTTTCGCTCATAACCAAAAGCGTTGGCTCTTGCGCGTCTTTCTTTACAACATCCGCGCCAACAATAAAGTCGCCTTTCTTGAGTCTCATTCCGCGTACACCTCCGGCAGTGCGTCCCATTTCTCGAACATCGGATTCTTTAAATCGTATTGCCTGACCTTTCGAGGTAGTCAAAATAATGTCATCACCTTTTTCTGTGAGAATAGACGCGAGGAGCTCATCACCTTCCTCAAGACGAATCGCAATGATGCCGTTTTTGCGGACATCCTTAAAGCTTTCCGAAGAAACTTTCTTCACAGTGCCGTGCTTTGTGACCATAAATAGCGAACGCTTTGCATCTTTCTCGTCTTTTGCCATCGGCAAAATCGAAGTTACTTTTTCTTCGCCAGAAAGCGCTATGAAGTTCATAATGGACTTACCCCTAGTCGCGCGTTTGCCCTCCGGAATCTCAAACATTTTTATCTGATATGCTTTTCCGCGGTCAGAGAAAAATAAGAGGTCGCTATGAGTCGTTGCCGACATAAAGAGCGTTATGAAATCCTCGTCTTTTGTATTCAAATCAACCACACCCACTCCACCACGATTTTGTTTGCGGTATTCGCTTGGGTTGGTGCGCTTTACATAACCGCCTTTTGTATAAACGAGCATTGACTCGTCGTCAGGGATCATATCCTCGACAGAGATTGATTGAGCGCCGTGTTTTACGATGCGCGTTCTTCGCTCATCGCCGTATTTTTCTTTTATTTCGCCAAGTTCTTTTTTCACGACTGCGAGAATTTTCTTCGGACTTGCCAAAAGCTCTTTGCATTCTTTGATGAATTTCTGTTTTTCTTCGAGCTCTAGCTCAACATTTTTGCGCTCAAGTCCGGCGAGTTTCTGGAGCTTCATTTCCAAGATTGCGGTTGCCTGAAGGTCGGAAAGTTTAAACTCCTTCATCAAGTTTGCGTGCGCAGTGACGGTATCTTTCGAACCACGAATAAGAGAAATCACGCGGTCGATGTGGTCGAGCGCAATTTTCAAACCGAGCAAAATGTGCTCGCGCTCTTGCGCCTTTCTAAGGTCAAACTCAGTACGACGACGAACGACAACCTGTCTGTGCCCGATAAAACTCTCGAGCAACCCCTTAAGAGAAAGTGTCTCAGGAACTCCGTCTTCTATCGCCACCATATTGTAATGGAATGTGCTTTCGAGGTCAGTATGTTTGTACAAAAAGTTTAAAACTGCTTGTGGATAAGCGCCTGTCTTCAAATCAACAACAATTCTAATGTCGTTTGTGGATTCATCGCGAAGACCTCGAATACCCTCGAGCTTTTTCTCTCGCACAAGATCAGCTATTTTTACGATGAGCTCCGCCTTGTTTACGCGGAATGGAATCGAAGTGATGATAATTTGGCTTGTGTTTTTGTCCTCCACGATTTCCGCCTCACCGCGCATCACAACACCACCCCTTCCGGTCGTGTAAGCATGCTTCATATCACTCTGCCCAAAGACAATTCCGCCGGTCGGGAAGTCGGGGCCTTTTACGAAAGCAAGGAGGTCTTCTGACGTTGACTCTGGTTCGTCAATAAGATGCGTAGTAGCGTCAATCACCTCGCTGAGGTTATGCGGAGGAATGTTTGTCGCCATACCGACAGCGATACCGAGAGTTCCATTTAATAGGAGCGCAGGAACAGCGGTTGGAAATACAACCGGCTCTTTTCTGGTGCCATCGTAGTTTGGGCGAAGGTCTACAGTTTCTTTTTCCAAGTCGCGAATGAGTTCGCTTGCGATGCGAGACATTTTTGCTTCTGTGTAGCGCATTGCTGCTGGCGGATCGCCATCAATGGAGCCGAAGTTTCCCTGACCAAACACTAGAGGGTAACGGAAGGAAAAATCTTGCGACATTTTAACCATCGCATCGTAGACCGCCACATCGCCGTGTGGGTGATATTTACCGAGTACATCTCCGACTACCAATGCAGATTTTCGAAACTTTGCGGAAGAAGTAAGACCGAGCTCGCTCATCGAGAAAAGAATGCGACGATGCACGGGCTTCAAACCGTCACGAACGTCTGGAAGCGCGCGCGAAGTAATGACCGACATCGCATAGTCGAGGTAAGAATCGCGAACTTCTTTCGCAATATCCATCGGTACAATGCCAAGATGCTCCTGTGTATTTGGAGCATCTTTTTGAGGGCCTTTTGCCTCTTTTGAATCATCACTTTTGCGCGCCATATTGGGTTAATTGTAGCATAAAAAAGGGCGGGGTTCAAGCGAAATTGGGGGGGGGATTTTGTGGGCAAAATTACCTTTAAATTCTAAACGAGGTTTCTTTTGATCATAGATATGATAAAATAATTGTATTATGGCTACTAAGTTAAAAAGTATTCCTCAGGCTTGGGTAAACGAAAAAAATAGTCTACTAAAAGAAAAGTTGCCAAAAGAACTCCAACAAACTCCTTTTTATCCTGATGCTAATTTTTATGCCCAGTATTATACAGATAATCTAAGGGGTCTGCATTATATGGCGTCTGTGATTTTTAATTTGTTAAAAATTGAACCCAACGGATGTATTATAGATTTTTACGACGAGAAAAAATTTGCAAAACTTTCAGCTGATACAGCGGGTTTTTATACAAAAACTAAAAATGAAAAAGATGAAGAAGTTGAGGTCATACTCATAAATTCTAAATACAAAAATAATCCCTTAGCAGTAGGCGCTATTTTGGCCCATGAAATGATGCATCTTTATCTTTTTAGGCTTAATCTAAAACTCGAGGATGTGCGAGAGAATGAATTGCTTACCGATTTAGCAACAATAAATACAGGTTTATCCATATTAATTCTGAATGGAATGTCTTATTCTTCTAAGTGGTATCTAACAATCATTCTATTGATTTTTGGCGTATTTTATCGTAGTTCACAAGAATTAGCCTTTGGTTACTTTAAACCTAAAGAATATGGCCAGCACGCAATGGCTTATTTAAATGACAGGCATATCTTAGCTCAAGACGTTGTTGGATATCTTAACCCAACATCACGCAGTTTCATCCAGCAAGCATCTTATACTAAGGGGAAAAACTCAACCGAGTTTATAAAAATTTTAGAGAAAAAACATCTAAAGTCAAATATAATTAAATGGGCAATTGTTACTCCGTTTATTATCTTCATTTTATATTCTTGGGTTGCATCTAATAAGCAAGATAATTTATCTGCACAAATTGATACTTGTAAGGCAACCGTTACTGCGTTAGGCAATCAAGCGAATGATGATTCAACAGCTTTAGATAATATGGATGCTCAAATGAAGAAATTTCAAAATCAAAATAATGAAACTGACTATGATAATTTAGTTGATCCATACAACACCCTATTGGCAAAAACCCAGAAAGAAATATCTAACTACGAGACGCAACTTACAGCATGTAATAATCTTGTCGATCAATATAATAGCAATCAGTAAATAGTCCTTTTAAATTTATATTTCGTGAGAAATGAGAAATAGTGTCAGACACTATTAATTTTTACTAACGATTGTTATATAACAGTAGATAATTAGTTAAGCGTGTGGCCCAAGTGGGCGCGAATTGCAATCAACTTGTTCTGCAACTAAGTGCCTTTAACTTGAATTAGATTTTTCTCTTTCTAGATCAACGAGGTATTCATTTTTACGTTCTAGTCTCCCAAAAATCCTCTTTAGCAAATCTCTTTCATCTACCTTATCACCAAAGTATTCGAGTTCAGTTTTTGATTCGTGTAAAACACGACCGTAAAATTCCTCACTCTTATCGTTACCCATTCTGTTTTTGAGAGCACTTTTCATAACTACTATCTGCTTTTTGATTTCTTCAATATTCTCCATTTCACTTTTTAATTTAGGTTTATAATCTCCTATATGCTGGGTATAAACCCAGCACCGGTTAGCTACTTAAAGCCAACAGTTACACCTCGCCGAAACTTAGGTTTTGCTCTATGAGCGTGGACCACTGTTCCATCTTTCCTAATATAAGGTCTGACATACAGAGTTTTGGCTAAAGGATTTACTTCCGGGTAATACCTTTTTATGGGTTTCATCGTTAAGTAAGTTAAATGCTGATAAACGGCGTACGACGAAGCGCCAACTGTAAATCGCTTCTCATCTCCGAATTTACTCCCAGCATACGAGAGACTATCCTACTAATATTATACCACAATCTGGTTGTTTTGTGGAGATGAAGTCAGGCAGTATTAATTTGGCATGCTCCGCATCCTAGAATTGTGCGGTCACAAGTTACTAAATTTTTTGCTTCGTGAACTCGCAAAAAATGTAAGTACTTGCCGACCCCGGCTCGGCTATTTTTCTTCTGAAAAATTATGCCTGCGCCTTCACAAAAACGAAAAAGACTGGAGCAGTCCACTCTTTTTGAATTCGCGTTTTTGTGACCCTACGGGGAATCGAACCCCGGTTTAAAGCTTGAAAAGCTTCTGTCCTAGCCGTTAGACGATAGGGCCATTTAAAAACAAGCTCTCGCTATGTAAAAAATGAGAGCTAAAATAACTTGCATAGTATAACAATTTTTGTCAAAAAAGCAAAAAAGTGTTACTGTAAATGACGTCTTCGAGAACAAAACATTGGAGGTATGGCTGAGTGGTTGAAGGCATCGGTTTCGAAAACCGACATACGGGAAACTGTATCAGAGGTTCGAATCCTCTTACCTCCGCAGGTTTTTGAAAATTAAATAAGGGCGATTAGCTCAGCTGGTTAGAGCGTTACATTGACATTGTAAAGGTCGGAGGTTCGAGCCCCCCATCGCCCACAAATAAAAACCCGCAAGGGTGTTTTTTGTGGCGATGAACAAGGCGTTTGTACGCCTTGTGTGGGGGCTCGAATGGCGGAGCGATGTTTTGCGACCACGCAAAACCGCGAGCCAGTGCCCAGACAAATTTTTGCGACGGCAAAAATTTAGTCGAAGGAGAGCCCCTTATCGCCCATCACCCTGTTTGACTTTCCGCATTTTCGTGGTATTTATATAGATTGCTCTGTTGCTCTTTACATATTTCCTTCCCCCACACCATATGTCTGGCAAAACTTCGGAAAAAAGAACTGACTATCTAAAAGTTTCAAAGGAGCGAGTAAGAAAGGATAAAATAATTCCTTATTTGTTGAACAGAGAGATCTGGAATCCGTTAATTCATGTAACACAAGCAGAGGAAGAAACTTCTGTTTTGCAAAACGAAGCCGTGAAAAATGTCGTGAGAAAGATAGAGGCCGCCCCTGGTAATACAATAGAAAAAGGAGTCATAACAAAATGGTTAGATGAATATAAACTTCCGTATGAGCATATATACAGGAAAGATCTTGGCCAGCTATTATTCCACATCCAGAAAAACGTAAAAGGATTCTATTACTGCACTAGCGTGGTTGTCGATAAAGTAATCTTGCCGGGCCTTACAAGAAAAGTGGTGGTGTACAAGATAAAGACCGTAAAGTACAAGAGGAAAGGCGTAGAGATCAAGAGGAGGGTCAAAAAGTACAAAATAATAACAGTGAAAGATCCCGATGAATATCGTGTTGTCATAGAGTTCAACGGGAAAAGGAAAAGCGCAGAAGTTTCTCAGGAAAAGTTCAACTCTCTGTGGGTGGGCGAATCAGTTGAAATAATCTACAGAAAGAAGAAACAACCAAGCGTACTTTACGAGATTAGTGAAATCTCATAAAGAAAGGTCTCGAAGCGGTATGGAATGTCACCATACCGCTTCATTAGTTTAAAAAGCACATTTTTAGGTCGGTATTGACAAATACCAATAATAAGTTAGTTTGATTAAAGGTCTATGTAGAGCTCATTTTGAGCAAATGCCAAGGGACATTCTCCCGATACCCCTTTTCTCGCCATGCCAAAACGCAAGGGAAAGGGCAAGAGGAAGACCCCGAGGTCTCCTCGTAAGCCCAAAAGAAGGAACGGCGGATGTTGCGGTAGATAAGCAACAACCACCAGCCTAAAAGAGACGATTGGACTCTATATCCTCTCGTCTTTTTTAATATTGGTTTTGGGTTGACTTTTCAGATTTTTGTGATAGAAGAGAATAAGAAGTACAGCACATTTACTCCTAACTTCTGGAGTTTTTATTTCTCTACCCCACCTCTTTATGAACCTCGCGTATGTTCACGAGCAAGTGCAAGATATTGAAGCGGATTGTATCCTTGCAACAATTTGTTCTAATAAACACCCTTCTGGAAGAATTAACTGCATCATAAGAAAGCTCGCCGGTAATTATTACCATGAGCAAGTCGAGGAAGCGCTGACTGGGCGACCGATTTTTCTAAAAAACGGCGACGCTTGTATAACAAGATATGACAATGAAGACCCGCCAAGATCTCTTCTCGGGCCGAAAGATGTAATCTTTGTCATTGACGACATGAATCTTCCGCTCCGCGACATTGTTTGTAATGGCCTCACGCACGCAAATGATTCCAGAATGTACAAATCGATCATTCTGCCGATTCCTCGCATTGAAATAGCACTCGACGAGGGAGACAAGAAAGAAATCGTGAAGGAGATGATGAGAGGGGTGAAAAAATTCAGAAGACGGCGTCCATACGAAAAACCGCGCTTGCACGACAAACGCCTGCTTAATGACATAATGCTGGTTGAATTAAACGGAGATATAGAAGTTATCCAGCTCCTCAAAAAAGTGGCTTTTGATTTTCACCGTAGGTAAAATAAAAAATGTAATTATTGGTGGCTCTCGACTTTTGTCTTGAGCCATCTTTTTGTATTAAATTTTTCAAGTGTATGATAATGTAATTCATTATGAAGAAAGCGGTGATTCTCGACAACGTGCGGAGCGTGATGAATGTCGGTTCGATTTTTCGCACTGCAAATGCGTTAAAAATAGAGAAAATCTATCTATGCGGTATAACCCCTACCCCGCTCGATAAATACGGAAATCCACGAAATGATTTTTTGAAAGTGGCGCTTGGCGCGGAAAAAACTGTTAAGTGGGAATATGTAGAAAACACAAAAGAACTTCTGAAAAAACTCCGCAAAGACGGCTACTATGTTATCGCAATAGAGCAAAACGAAAAAGCGGTTGAATACAAAAAAATAAATATTGAAAAAGAAAAAAGTGTTGCGTTTCTTGTCGGCGCGGAAGTGGAAGGACTGTCAAAAGAAGTTCTAGGCGAGGCTTCGGTAATTGCAGAAATCCCAATGCTCGGCACAAAAGAATCGCTCAATGTCACGATTGCATTTGCAGTAGCCACCTATCGAATCCTCGGGGTTTAGTTGCAGTGCCGTCTATTTCTGTTAGGATGCAGTAATACTATTTATGCGTATATTATCAATAGAAACAAGCTGTGACGAGACGGGTATTTCAATACTCGAAACCACGGGAGCACTCGGGGCTATTTCTCCACGCGCGGAAATAAAAGTCCTTGCTGATATTGTGTTGTCACAATCAAGTTTGCATGCAGGATTTGGCGGAGTATTCCCCACTGTTGCTAGGCGCGAACATGCAAAAAATATAATGCCGGTTTTGCTTCGCGCTCTCGACGATGCGGGGCTTTTGCACATAATTAAAGAACCGAGAGTTTTAGTACAAAAAGAAAAAGATACTATTGCAAGAATTTTTCACAAAGAAGCAGTGCTAATGGAAGAATTTTACAAATCTCTTCTTGATGTGAGCATTCCAGAAATTGACGCGATAGCGGTGACGGCAGGTCCGGGACTTGAACCGGCTCTTTGGGTTGGTATCAACACAGCGCAAGCCCTCGGAGAATTGTGGAATATCCCAATTATTCCAGTAAACCATATGGAAGGACACATAATGGCATCTTTGCTCGTTCCAAAGCCCGAAAAAGACGGGAAGAAAGTTTTTTCTCTTTCGGTTCCACATTTTCCTTCTCTTGCGCTTTTAATTTCAGGCGGACATACCGAGCTTGTGTTAATGCCACGCCGAGGAGAATACGAAATACTCGGACAAACACGTGACGATGCTGTAGGCGAGGCCTTTGACAAGGTTGCGCGAATGCTCGGGCTTGGTTACCCTGGGGGCCCTGAAATTTCCAAAATTGCAGAGAAAGCTCCTCGCGCAAAACAAGTTCCATATCCTCTGCCACGCCCAATGATAAAGTCGCCGGATCACGATTTTTCATTTGCAGGGCTAAAAACATCCGTTTTGTATACGATTAAAAAAATTCCAGAGTTAACTTCTGAAATAAAAGCATCTCTCGCAAAAGAATTTGAGGACTCTGTAACTGAAGTTCTAATTTCGAAGACCCGCGATGCTGGAAAAAAATATAAAGTTCACGAAATAATTCTCGGCGGTGGTGTAACTGCAAACAAAAAAATCCGTTTGGCATTTCGAGCGCTCGTCGACAAGGAATTTCCTGAAGTAAAGCTTTTTATTCCCGAACAATATCTCTCAACCGACAACGGACTGATGATTGGCCTCGCTGGACTTCTTCGCTCAAACAAAGTTAAGAAAAATTTTGTCGCCGAGGGCACATTACGCTTGTCTTCAAAAGCTCGGGAGCCGTTCAGAAAACCACTTCGAAAAAATAAATAAATATGATATTCTAAGGGTCTATGGCTTCAGTTTCAGAAAAACTTACAAAACCCTACGACCCAGCAAGCACCGAAGCGCGCATCTACGATGTCTGGATGAAAAGCGGTTTTTTCAATCCCGACAATCTCCCTTCAAGGCACAAGGAGCCGTTTACCATCATAATGCCTCCCCCAAACGCCAATGGACGCTTACACGCGGGCCACGGTTTG
>JAQTPS010000022.1 GCA_028712595.1 Minisyncoccota bacterium
ACAAGGAATATATAATAAGGTACCTTCGTGGTTTGTACGAAGCAGAAGGAAGTTTTTGTGTCCACGAGCCGACATATACTCACAAATTCCTCTTTGCGAACAAGAATATATCGATGCTCAATAATGTTTATGGCTTGATGAAAGCTCTCGGCTTCCATCCTCATAGAAGTAAATATCAGATTCAGATTTCAAGAAAGGAAGAAGTACAAAGAGCGATAAAAATTTTAGGTTTTAGGGATTATAAGTAAACATTGCGGGATCATCTAGTGGTAGGATGCAGCTCTCTGAAAGCTGTCACCTTGGTTCGAATCCAAGCCCCGCAGCAAATTATGGTAGAATACCATACATGAACGAAATAAAACTTCACAAGCAATGGGTCGTTAAAGCTCCAATAGATGATGTATCGAGAATTATGACCGACTTCGAGCATTTGCCGAAGTATTTTCCAAAGGTTGCCGAATCAGTACAGATTAATAAACGGGAAGGAAATTACTTAGAGATGGAAGCAACCGTGAAATCATTTGGAAAAAAATTTCAGGTAAAGATGAAGACACACATTCTTCCGGGGAAGGGATTCATCTCAGATAATGACAGTTATCAGTTTGGAACTTCTGGGCATGAAGAGTTGTTGCTATCTCCACACGCCGAAGGAACTTTGATTGACTATACCTATCAAGTCACCATTCATAAAAAATGGCTACGTATAGTCGCTGTGCCTCTCATAAAGTGGTATGCGATGAAATCCTGGGAAAAAGCAGTTATTGTAGAGCTTAAAAAGATTCTTGAGAAAAAGTAGTACTAACATCGCCTAACACTTCCAGCCAAGTGGCTACATAGGTTATGGCTACATAGGTTATGGCTACATAGGTTATGGCTACATAGGTTATGGCTACATAGGTTAAACCTATGTAGCCACATAAGTTTGTTATAATAAGAAAGTGGATAATACTCCAACAAAAATTTATTGGTTTAAAGCTAAACTTTATGGCTGGGGCTGGGTACCAGCTACTTGGCAAGGGTGGCTTGTACTTGCGGTTTGGTTTGTACTCGTCTCGTTTTTTGCTCTCACGCTTGATGAAAATTCGCCCCCACGCGAAATTGTATTTACCTTTATCTTGCCCCTCGTGCTACTCACCGTAACACTCCTTCGTATTTGCTATAAGACCGGCGAAAAACCACATTGGCAATGGGGACCTAAAGACCGATAGCGCAAAGCTTCTAAAAGCGGATTGCCGATTTCTTTGCATAAGAAATATACGATTTAGTTTTTTAAATAGCCAAATTTGACAAAACCATTACAGAATGCGAGGATAACCCCCGGTTTGAACTTTTATTTACATTCCCTATATTCATCTATGGCATCTTCTTGGCTTGATGGGGCTCGCGAACAACGTGCCCGAGAACTGAATCTACCTACTAATTCTAGTTGGAGTGAAATCAGAGAAATAGAAAAGAAGTTGTATCAAAAAGAAAAAACGGCAAGAGATCACATAGCAGAAGTTAATAAGAAGAGGATTAATGACCGAAAGTCAGAGCAGAAAGCCAGAAAGAAACGAATGGCGAAGTTATGTGGACTGAACGGCAATGTGAAATGGGGAGAAAAATTGCGCAAAGCATGCGAGGAAGAGTTTAAGAAAAAATTGGCAGACCTCGCCGAGGGGTTGGGACTTCCTAGAGAAGCGACAGAAAAAGAAGTTAACGAAAAACTTCGCATGGCTGGTAGCATTTATACAGCGAAAGGATTCCTTGACGACAAAAGACGTGGCCCGAACGGATAGTTCGGGCTTTTCCATACTTTTTGATTTTGTTTGCTATAATGCTTAGATGAGAAAACCATTTTTATACGCGTCGTGCGCAGCTTTATATATTGTTATTTTAGTTTCATCCGTAAGCCTTACAACTTATATTTTCCCCGACGGGGGGAAGGAGACAATACTTATTCCAATGGCAATGCTCGGACTCTTTGTATTGTCGGCGTCAGTTATGGGATTTTTGTTCTTTTATGAACCTTTGAATTTATTAATGGAGAATCGGAAGCAAGATGCTGTTACTTTCTTCGCAAAGACGGTCGGTATTTTTACTTGTTTTGTAATTCTTTTTCTCGTTTCTATCCTTTTGGCTAACATGTGACTCGGGTGAGACACCTCTGGCTCGAATGGCTACATAGGTTCAGCTTGTGGGCAAATCAATGATATAATCGTTTCAATGTCTTTCCTAGAAAAAACTCGCAACTTGTATGGGCGTTTTGAACGACCTATTTCGTCGTTGTCACTTATCGGGGGATTCGTTTTTGATGCGGTTACACTCAAACGAGTAGATACAGTTTGGGAAAACCTTTGGGTTTTGGCACACCTTGTTATCGTTGCTGTTTTTATAGCCCTGATACATATTAAAGAAAGTCAGCCCGGCGACGAAAAAGATCCCAGCAAAGCGCATTTTTGGTTTGTAAATATACTACAATTTTTCTTCGGAGGAACACTCTCGGTTTTTTTGGTATTTTATTTCCGAAGCGCGGACATTTTTGTTACGTGGCCATTTATACTCATTCTCGCGCTGGCTTTTATCGCCAACGAGTCCTTGAAAAGTCATTATGTCCGATTTAGTTTTCAAATCAGCTTGTTTTTCCTCTCGATTTATTCATTTGCAATTTTCTTGGTGCCGGTAGTTTTGCATCAGATTGGTCCGCAAATATTTTTACTCTCCGGATTTCTTAGTTTAATTTTTATCACCATATTTGTTTCGTTTTTGTTGGTTTTCGTAAAAAACGGACTTAAAGAAAGCAGAAAAATGGCGGCGTTTTTGATATTAGGTATTTTTGCTTTTGTTAATGTCCTTTATTTCACAAACTTAATTCCGCCAATTCCTCTTTCGCTCAAAGATGGTGGCGTGTACCACTCGATACAAAGAAATGCAGACGGCAATTACTCTGTTACTTACGAGGATTATGGTTGGGCAGGGTATTTTAATTTGTACCCGGATTTCAATGAGGTGCCGGGAACTCCCGTTTACGCATACAGCGCAATTTTTTCTCCTCAGAACCTAAATATTACTGTTGTTCATCAGTGGCAATACTATGATGAAGCACAAAAGAAGTGGACAACCCACGCAACAATAAAGTTGCCGGTAGTTGGTGGACGCGACGGCGGTTTCCGAACATATTCCGCTAGTTCAAACTTAACACCGGGCAAATGGCGAGTAAGCATTCAAACCGAGCAAGGTCAAGCCATCGGCACCTTACGCTTCAACATTTTGCTCGTTGCCACAGAGCCAACCCTCACGGCAGATATAAAACAATAAACTCAAATTTTTATGCGTGTATGGGATATTCATCCGAAACATTTATGTCGAAAACATTTGCTTGCAGAGCATAGGGAGCTTCACGGACTTTGGAATATTTTGACCAAGCACAAAGGCAAGGGCGGATATTCTCGCCATCCGGAAACTTTGCGTTGGGTTGGCAAAACTCGGGCTTTGTACCAGAGACACGAGGCGCTAGTGAAAGAATTTTCTCGTCGTGGTTATAAGCACCACACCCCGCTTGATAAGAACCTAGCCATAGGGGTAGGGAATCAAAGGACTTTTATAAACACAGTCGCCGAGCAAAAAATAATCCTCGCGCAAAAACCCTGCGAGTGTTTTTGCACGGTCTAGACCTCGTATTTTCGTTTATTTTTGGCCTTTAAAAATAGGCTAAAAAAGGGTATAATAGTGTTTAATTACGCAAAAGAGCCAAAACTCCGGGGTTTTAATCAGTGAGCATTTGAAATAAATTTGACGACATGCGCACCAAGTTCACAATAGATGATATGCAAAAACTGGCTTCCAAAAAAGGAGGTCTGTGTTTATCAAAACAGTTTATTGATTCGCATCATAATCTCAAGTGGCAATGTGCCAAGAGTCATATTTGGGAAGCTTCACCGACAAGCGTAAAGCACAACTCTTCTTGGTGTCCGCACTGTGCTAATAACTTTCCTCAAACAGTCAAACAAATGCAGGAATTAGCACACAGCCGGGGTGGAAAATGTTTGTCTAAAGATTATATAAATTCACACACTAAACTGAAATGGGAGTGTGCTAAAGGTCATATCTGGGAAGCAAAACCTGTTGAAGTAAAGGGTGGAACATGGTGTCCGTATTGCGCAGGTAAGGCACCTCTTACTATTGAGGATATGGAACAGCTCGCCGTGGAGCGTGGCGGCAAATGTTTATCTAAAAAATATTTTGATTCGCAGTCAAAGCTTAAATGGCAGTGTGCAGAAGGACACATATGGGAAGCAAGATCAGCCGGCGTAAGAAATAGCAATTCATGGTGTCCTCACTGTGCCAAACTCTTTCCACTCACAATCGAGGAAATGCACGTGCTGGCTGCTAAACATGCGGGAAAATGTTTATCTAGCAAGTACGTTAATGCCCTCACTAAGCTTAAGTGGCAATGTGTCGAGGGCCATGCCTGGGAAGCCGCGCCAGCAAGCATTAAGGGAGGTCGGTGGTGCCCTTCTTGCGCATTTCAATATGTAAAAGAAAATTTGTGCCGAGAGATATTTCAAATGATTCTTAAAAAGAAGTTTCCAAAAGTTAAACCTAGGTGGTTGTTAAATAATAGGGGTAACAATATGGAGTTGGATGGTTATAGCAAGGAACTTGGTATTGCTTTTGAATATCACGGCAAACAGCATTATTCTTACTCGTCCTTTTTCCATAACAAAAACAGAAATGAACTTACCAACAGAAAAGGAGATGATGCTACCAAACGATTACTTTGTAATCAGAACAAAGTGAAATTAATTGAGATACCATACACAATACAAACATCAGATTTGTACAATTACATAATCAAGAAGTGTGATGATTTTAAAATTCATGTACCGCCACATAAAAAGATAGACGTTTTGGACCTACAGTTAAGCTATTTTGCAAAAAATTTGGTAGGACTAAATAAATTGGCTAAAAAACAAGGCGGAATTCTTTTGTCAAAAATTTATTTAGGATCAAGTTCTAAACATAAGTGGCAGTGTATCGAAGGTCATATGTGGGAAGCAACGCCAGCAAGCATTAAACGGGGTTCCTGGTGTTCTCGCTGTACTAAACTCTTTCCTCTTACAATTGAAGAAATGAGAGAATTGGCGTCCGAACGGGGAGGTCAATGCTTGTCTATAAAATATATTAACGCTCTCACCAAACTGACGTGGGGGTGTGTCGAAGGTCATAAGTGGGAAGCGATTCCTGCCAGTATTAAACGTGGTGTGTGGTGTCCCCATTGTTCTAAGAAGGCACGACTTACAATCGAGGAAATGCAAAAACTTGCTATCAAACGTGGAGGAATATGCTTGTCAGGGAAATATGTTAATACCCACTCAAAACTCAAATGGCAATGTGCTAAGGGTCATACCTGGGAAGCAATTCCCGCAAATGTTAAACAGGGCGCATGGTGCCCGGTTTGTAATACTTAGAGAGATTATTTTGCCATGCAATTAGCAAAAATTACAAGACCACAAGAAGAGATTCAAACCCTAAAAAGATTTATTGAAAATCAAGGTGATAAATTTATTTCTGAATTGGCAGTTCAAGACAGATCTAAAATAAACGAACCCTCCGACGTCTCTTATAAAGGAATTGAATATCAAATTACATACGGAGATCAGAAGTTTTTAGAACACCGAAGAAAGATAAATTCTATTCGAAAGGGAAATTCCAATGTGGGTGAAAGCTGTGTTGGAATACGTAGTTTTGCCGAAATTGATTATCCAAAAATATTGCTAGAAACAGCGCTAAAAAATAAAAAAGATAAATCTGACAATAAAACGTCCCTACTTATTGACTGTATTTGTACACCATATGTCTCATTATTAGAAATAAAAACAATTTGTAAAAAATATTTTAACGATAACGAGCAAAAAATAGGAGGTTTATGGCAACATATATTTATTGTGTTTTCATGTGATAATGTACAACTACGTTAATGACACAAGAGAGTTTTACGTGCTGACTAAATAGGCTAAACCCAAAAACTTACATATTAAAATACTCTGCTATAATTACTCCAATGACTGCATCTGACGTAGAGAAAGAATTAAGGGGGATTGCGAACCGAGAGAAGGCGGGGCTTTTGGGGCGGTATTTCAAGACGGGGGTGGGTGGGTATGCAGAAGGAGATAAATTTTTGGGAATAATGGTGCCCTTGCAGAGAAATATTGCGAAGAAATACAGCGAGCTTCCTTTGGGTGAAATCAAAAAACTTCTTGCAAGCGACATCCACGAATTTCGATTTACGGCGTTGAAAATTCTAGTTTTAAAATACGAAAAAGCGAGCGAAAAAGACAAAGCTCGAATTGTGGCTTTTTATCTAAAAAACAGGAAGAATATAAATAATTGGGACCTCGTAGACACTTCCGCGCCGTACATACTCGGCGGTTGGTTGATAAATAACGATAGGGCAGTACTTTACGAGCTTGTGAAGTCAAAAAATATTTGGGATAGAAGGATTGCGATAGTATCGACAGCTTTTTTAATAAGAAATAATGATTTCAAAGATACACTTAGCCTATCAAAAATACTTTTGAACGATAAACACGATTTAATCCACAAGGCAGTCGGCTGGATGCTCCGCGAAGTAGGGAAGAGGTCAGAAGCGACACTCGTAAAATTTCTCAACGAAAATTGCGCGGTTATGCCGAGAACAATGCTCCGATACTCAATAGAAAAATTTCCAAAAACCAAACAAAAAACCTATTTGTCCGGTAAAATCGGCAAATAGGTCTGATGCTCGTCTTTTCTTTTGTCTGCTACTGATACTTTACGCCATTGAGAAGTGTTTGAATGAGGAGGTCTAGTTCGATTGTGGCAACTCCTATAACTTTGTCACCGCCTCCGTAATATACATACAAGAGTTCGTCTCGTTTGGTGATACCACAAGGGAAAACCACGTTATTGACGATGCCAACCTTTTCGTATGGCTCTTCCGGCTCAAAAATAGGGTCAGTAGAGCGAGAAATAACAACCGTTGGGTCATCTTTGTCGAGAAGTACTGCGCCTACACGATAAGTGCCGTGGCTTCTAGAAATACCGTGATAGAGAAGTAGCCATCCGTGAGGTGTCTTTATAGGTGGAGCGGCAACACCGACTTTCATTCCGTCCCAAGCATTTACTCGCGGACCAAAGACGTGCATACACTTGTCCACGATTTCCTTTTTGAAATTGAGGGAAGGAACATAGTCAGCGCATACTTGTCCTGCGACGCGGTGAAGAACGAAATATCCCTCATCAAACTTTTCAGGAAAGATACAGGCGTCTTTGTCGTCAAATCCGCCCGGTGTCATCAGGATTGGTTTCTCCCATTTCCAGTTGTGCTCGACAAAATTTTTCTCTGAAATGGATGTAACTGCAACGCGTGGAATATTTACTCCATCGTATGCGGTGTAGCACATATAGATTTTCTTTCCTACTTGAGTTAGGCGCGGATCTTCGCATCCGGAATTGCCTCCCGGTACTTTTTTAAGCTCAAAATCCTCGCGAGGAACATACACAGGCAAAGGCAATCGTTCAGAGATGGTGACGCCGTCTTCTGTGCTGGCATAACCGAGGGTGGAAGTGTTGTCCTCGGACATTGCGCGGTAGAGGATGTGTGTGGTCTTGCCGATTTGTATTGCGGCGGGGTTGAAAGTCGCTTTGGATTCCCATGAGTGCTCTAGAATTGGGGAAATTATAGGATTTTCATTCGCTCTCTTGCATCGGTAGCGTGGCGCTGTTTCTGGGCGCATCTTTGAGAGAAGATCGGTCAAATTTACGTGCGCTATGCATACCGTTGTGTCGGTAGCGCCATAGTAAATAGTGAGAGTATCGTCTGTAACAAGAGCTCCACTAGGAAAAACGATATTGTCGACTTGTCCCGAGAGCTCGTATGCCTCGGTGGGAACCAAAATCGGTCCGCTAGTATGTCCTACGATTTTTTGTGGGTCATCAAAATCAAGAAGTAATCCTTCAATTCCAAAGATGCGGTTAAGGTTTTCCGGGTGTGGAAAATAATTTTGAATATATGAATACAAAAGAAGCCAACCTTGAGGAGTTTTTATAGGAGGAGCGCCAATTTCGGTGTGGTCGTACTGTGTTCGACGGGAACTCACAATATGCTCGTCGATATGGGCGTACCACTTTTCCCAAAATGCCGGTTTCCAAAAATCTTCGATGTCGTCGGCTTGTGCAAATGCTATTTTTGATGGCTTGCCGTCGGTGTCAGCAGTCAAAAGGAGAGTTGCTTTTCCGCCGATGCGTTCCGGGAAGAGTGTTGCGGCTTTTGCGTTGAAAGGAGTCACGAGATGTCTCTCGTCAACTGTTTTCAGGTCGCTCGATATAGCAACAGCAATTTTGATCCCTTTTGCGGAAAATGGATATTCGGAAAGCGCTGTATAGAAAGTGTAGTATTTCCCTTCGAATTTTGTTAC
>JAQTPS010000023.1 GCA_028712595.1 Minisyncoccota bacterium
TATCAAAAGATTAAAAAAATTAGATTTTCATGGAAATTTTTTACATCGCAAATTCTCGAATACCAACAGAAAAAGCACACGGAATTCAAATCATGAACATGTGCAATGCTTTTGCCGAAGTCGGAAACACAGTGACACTCATTGTGCCAAAACGAAAAAACCCAATCAAAGATGACCCCTATCTCTACTACGGCATACCAAAAACATTCTCAATCAAATATCTGCCAACTTTGGATTTAGTTGAGTTGGGAATGATTGGTTTCCTAATCCAATCAATAACATTCGGCATAAGCGCATTTTTTACAACCCGGCATTCTGACGCAGAAATTATATATTCCCGCGATGAAGTATCACTCTGGTTCTTAAGTTTTTTCAAAAAAAATATTTATTGGGAAGTACATTCCAATAGATATAATTTTGTCATTAGACGAGTATTGAATCGATGCGCGGGGGTTATTGCAATAACAGCAGGCATCAAACGACTTCTTATTGAAAGACATCACGATGAAAGAAAAATTTTTGTCTCCCCCGACGGAGTCAACCTAAATATTTTCAAAAATATCACTGTAAGCAAACAAACTTTAAGGCAAAAACTCACGTTGCCTACACTCGCGCAAATCGTTGGTTATGTCGGAAAATATCGAGCTATGGATAAAACCAAGGGGGTTGATATGCTAATCCGTTCTTTCCCGCAAATTTTAAAAGAAGTTCCGAACGCTCATCTTTTGCTTGTTGGCATCAACAAAGATGAGGTTGATGAGGTGGAGTCATTATTCAAAAATACCGGCATTCCAAAAAATTCCTACTCAATTGTTACACACATCTGCCACTCAAAAGCTATGGAATATTTGAAAGCATCCGATGTTTTAGTTATGAATTATCCAAATCAAGAATATTATGCTTACTGTCTGTCTCCCCTTAAATTGTTCGAGTATATGATGAGTGGCAATCCAATTGTCACCTCCGATTTACCGAGTATAAGAGAAATACTCAGCAACAAAAGCGCTTACTTTGTAAAGCCCGATGACAAAAAAGAACTCGCTTTAGGTGTCGTTAATCTTTTAAAAAATCCAGGTAAAGGCGCGAAGTTGGCGCAGGTTGCCCGAGACAGTGTTCAAGAATACTCATGGCAAAAAAGAGCGAGCTCCATCATTAATTTTATAATGAGAAACAAATAATTTTATGGAAAAGCTTATTGTAAAAATGGAGTCAATATTTAAAACAGACATAAGATACCTTCTGAAAGGAGGCTTCTGGTTGAATTTTACCCAAGGTGTTTCTCTTCTTTCTTCTTTTGCTTTGGCACTGGTATGCGCACGATTCCTCTCAAAAACTACATATGGAGAATACAAATACATTCTTTCATTCGGTGGTATTTTGTGCGCCATCACCCTTACCGGATTCCCCACTGCGATAACCCAATCTGTGGCTCGTGGATATGAAGGAACACTATCCAAAGCATTCAAAGAAAATCTCAAGTGGAGTTTTTTAATGATTTTAGTTTGTTTTGGAATAGCTATTTATTATTTTACCAAACACAATTCCGTTTATGGTTTTTCAATGTTGGTTATGGGAATAACCCTACCCCTATTCAATAGCGCCTCGTTTTCGGATGCATTCTTGGTTGCAAAGAAAAAATTCAGAGCAAGTGCAATTTATAATATTGTTTCATCTGTCCTCTTAAGCGCCATTCTTATTGTAACTATTTTATTAAAACAAAATTTATTGGTGCTGATTGTTGTTTATTTCACAAGCAGTACGCTAATTGAATATTGCATTTATCTTATAACCATAAAAAAATACCCGCCAAGCAAACTTGTAGATGAACATGCGTTGGATTACGCAGTCCACCTAAGCGGAATGAATATCTTGGGCACGATAGCTGACAGGATAGACAGTTTATTAATTTTCCACTATCTAGGAGCTGTAGATCTGGCAATTTATACATTTTCAGTCGCATTGCCCGAACAAATAAAGGGGTTCACAAAAAATATAAGCTCTTTGGCGCTACCCAGATTTTCAGAGCGCAAAATTGAACAAGTGCAAAGTTCCATGACGCGCAAAATAATCTATACCACGTTATTTATGACGATTATTATAATAATGTACATTTTGATTGCGCCATTTATTTTTTATGCGTTTTTTCCGCAATACTTAACTTCAATATTATATTCTCAAATATATTCAATATCCGTCCTTTTTGTGGCCAATAGTCAATTGCCGACTTCGGCTCTCCAGGCCGTAGTAGCAAAAAAACAACTCCACAAATACAATCTCTTAAGTTCCTTGCTTCAAATTATTTTGCTCTTTGTTGGTATTAAATATTATGGAATATTGGGCGCAATTATTGCGATTACTGTTGTTAGAGCTGTGAGACTATTTTATTCTTGGTATCTTGTTTCGAAGTTGAAAAGTATACCTCAAACATAGAGAACAAATAGGGAGTATTTTATGATTTCAGCGCGTCCTCCCACGATTTCTTATAGAGCACAAGGTATTCTTCCTTGTTAGGAAGAATCGGCGGTTTTGAAATAAGTTCTGATGTGCTAGCAATTATTTTTGAAAGAGTCGATACCAAAGAATCAACATCTTCAACTGGTACAATAAAACCATTTTCTCCATTTTTTATTAATTCCCTTGCGCACCCAACGTCAGTTGAAACTACTGGGCATCCAGACGCAAGAGCTTCAACAATCGTCATTCCATATCCCTCGTAATTTGAAGTCAAAAGAAACACATCAGCGGTTTTATAATAAGACACAAGGCCATTTTGCCAATTTTCAAATATAATTTTTCTTTCAAGGCCATAATCTTTTGCCATTTTTTTGAGTGGAGTTTCCAGTGGGCCGTTCCCCGAAATAATTAGACCTGCTTTTGGATATTTCGATGAGATTTCTTTGAAAGCTCGTATTGCAAGCGGAATATTTTTCTGTGGCACCAATCGCGACGCCATTAAAATACGGAAATTCAATTGTGGGTATTCTTTTTTCAAATCGCGAGTGATAATTCCCTTTTTAAACTTTTCAGCATCAATAAAAACTGGCAAAACTGTGATTGGCGCAATTTTAGGAGAAATATTTTCAATCGAACGACGAATAGTTTCTGAAACAACACGAATCGCGTCCGCCCTGGGAAGAATGGCCTTGCCAATCAAAACTCGAATGCGGTTCATCAAAGACTCCGCGCCAAAATAGGGGTTCAAAAAATCGATATGAACTTGCAGATGAAGCTTAGCGCCAAAAATACGAGAAATGAAAAATGCCGCAACTCCGCACTCAAAAGGGTCCTGCGCTGTTACTACATCTATATGCAAACCGGAATGTTTGAGTTTCCGCGCTTGCTTTATTGCGCCTCTAATATACCCCCATCGATTCCGAGAATTTGTTGGATAGAGAAAAATATTTTTAGATAAAGTTTTTTCGCTCAATCTAAGAGTTTTTTTTGCAAAGACAATGATATGAAGCTCGTCCGACAAGCGTCCATAGTCAAGAGTTCGCGAGACTACATCGCTTCCGCCCTCGAACAACTTGCGATCTGATCCGATACTTAAAACTTTCATATTGTTGATTCTATTAAATCTTTATATTCTTTCCCAATTTGAATATATGTATGCTGTTGAGTGATTTTTTTTATCTGTTTACAACACTTTTGATAAGTTTCATCATTTGCCAGCGATAGAATTTTTTCTGTTATGTCATCTTGGTCTAAAGGATTGGCAAAAACAACCTTCCCTTCCAAAAAATCATTAATGCCGGTTTCTTCCGTAACAATGCTCGGCTTCCCACAAGAAATACCTTCAAGAACAAGGTTCGGATTTACCTCCGAGAGTGAGGGGTAAATAACCGCGTAGCACGACTCTATCTCTTTTATGAGTTCTTTGTGTAGAGCATTCTTAATAATTTTGAGCGACAAGCTGGGATTTTTTTTCTTAGCATTTTCGAAGGCAAGCTCTAGAGTTGAAATGTTTTTAAAAAAGATTTGACGTCCAGCCCAAATGAAAACCTTTTTAGTTGGCTTTTCTAGTTTTACAATTTTTGCAAACTCATACGCATTTTCAATAATTTTGGTCTTTTTTACATCAAGTCTGTACGCTTTGACAAAAATATCGCGAAGCCAGCCTGAATTAAAAACAATTGCACTACAATTTCTGAACACAAAACGCGTAAAGATAAAAATAAGTTTTTCTTTGAAGGTATAGACGCGTTTTTCTTCGTAGAACTTGCTTAACAAAATTTTCTTTTGTGTACGTTCCACAAATTCCTCCCACAAAAAATCGCCACCTATGCGCAGAACGACTTTTTTTCTTAAAATTTTACCCGCTAAAACAGCCGGAAGTCCAACACTCAAATAATCAAAACCCAAGATGACATCCGCCTTTCCACCTACCAACAAGAGTTTTATTAAATAAGCGAAATGCCTCAAACCAGAAGGGATTTTTCTGAAAGGACGATACATCACAACGTCTACCTTGTTGCCAAGCTTTTCAAGCTCTTGTTTAAGCTCGTAAGCATAATTAGACGGGCCTCCAACCTCCGGAGGATATATACCGGCTGCAAAAAGGATTTTCATATAAGAAGCCTACCGCGAACTGGTCAGTTTATCAAACACCTTTTCTTTAATATTTTTTGCAATAAGATTCCAGTCATATTTCTCTAAAACTAGTTTTTTTGCATTTGCGACAAGTCGCGCGCACAGAGATTTGTCCTCCATCAAAAGCTTTACTTGTTTTGCTATGCTTTCTGGGTTATTTACTTGAGCAAAGACTCCAGTTGGTTCTTTGTCCGCATTTTTGTAGGGATCAAAGAGAAAATCTGGGATTCCTCCAACCGGAGTTCCTATTATCGGGATGCCACAAAGCATTGCTTCAAGGAATGAATTACCAAGTCCTTCGGAGCGTGATGGCCTTATAAAAATATCCGAGATTTTAAAATATTTTGGCATCTCGTCGTGCGATATTTGTCCAAGGAACTTCACACGGTCGGAAACCTTGAGAGTATCGGCAAGCGCGCGAAGTTGTGGCTCGTCAGAACCCTGACCAAATACCAAGAATTTTATTTGTGACGGAAGCAGAGGTAGCGCGCGAATGACGTCATCCACTCCATTTTTCTTCACAAGACGAGAAGTCGTGACGAGAAACACGTCTCCCGGCTGTTTGCCTAGTGTTTGTTTGAGAGAAAACAAATCTTCTGTCTCATAGCTAACCCCGAAACGCAAAATATCAACGCCGTTTGGTACCACTTCAAGCGGGCCTCCATAGCCCATTTCTCGCGCAAAACCGGCGAGGTAATTTGAAATCGTTTGCACAAAATTCGCCCGTGTGAAAATAAGTTTAAACAGTGGGTAAACAAATCTGACGCGGTTTTTAATATACTCAACTGGGTCGCCCTCTTGTAGAGTAAGCAAATATTCCACATCCGGTTTATACATTTTGAAAAATAGAGCTCCAAAACCAGCGTAGTTTGCCATCATCGCCCAAATACTAGTGTATGGATTTTGTTTATGAAGTGCGCGTGCTTTCAAAAAACCAATGAATGGGAAAAGATATTTATTGAGCGTAAGTGGAAATTTATTTAGGGCGTTAATGTCAGGACTAGGGAGTGTAAATCCTATTCGATACACATTTACGTTTCCGATTCGCTCAAATTTCGGAAGCGCAGAGTCAAAACGCAGAGTTACCATATCGAACTCTATTTCTTCGGGCGAAATGCGGTCAGTTATTTCTTTAATAGCGACTTCTGCTCCGCTAACGACATCGGGATAATATGTAAGTGAAAAAATAAGTATTCGTTTCATAAATATATGGGTTTATTTTTCTTCGGTGATTTCAAAATCGTCTGCTGTAGGGAGAGATAATCCATCTCCTAAGGCTGGCACATCTACCTTACGCACGAAGCGTACTCCAAGGATAGCGAGTGCGGCGAAAAATGCCATACCAATATACCACGGCCACATATTTTCTTCAGCAGTGGTAGCCAAACTAGGCGGAGCAACTGAATCATCGGTAGAAATTAAAGCATCTACCGCGGAAGCGCTTAAGGTGCTAGAGTTTGTGTCGGCTTTTTCGGCAACACTTAAAACTTTAGTCGGAATTTCTTCTTTTTTGATAGAAAGAGTTTTTTCTTCTTCGGGTAAAGGCGCTTGTGGAGTAACGGGCAACGCTTCGGTCTCTACCGGCACAGGTTTTCCGTTTGGGAAACTTAGGGTAACGATAGTACCCGAAGGGGTTGTTAGTCCAGTTTGTTCTGAAGGAAGCGTTACTTTTGCTTTTGCGTCGAGAATAATCTTTGGGAGTATAAAAGATTTTTCGTCTGCAAAAATTCGCACACCAGACAAATCAATTTCGTCGCTTCCATTATTTTCAATGCTGATGAAGGAATTTACTCTGTCGCCACCTGTGTTTAATTTCAATTCTGGCGTTATTACATCAACATGAATTCGTCCCTCCAAAAATGACGGATATTTAACTTCGTAAGATAGGATGTACTCACCATCATAAGAATATGTATGAGTTATATTTAAGCCGTCGGCGGTTGCTCCATCACCAAAAGACCACAATACGCGAGCATTTTGGACGGGTTCTTTTTTCGGTCCAAATACATGCGCTTCAAAAACAACCGGCGCACCCCTTAAAACCATTCGATTTACCGAACCCACATCAACAGTAATTTGTGAACCGCTAGGAATTTGGGGGGTTGTTTGTTTTGTGGTTTGTGTATCAGGAATACTTTGAGATGATGCGGTGCCTGCCGGCAATGACAGTTGCGGAGCTTGCGTAGTTCCACCAATATTTTGAGCTCGTGGTGTCGGCGCTCCAGTAATCCAACCGGAATTTGTGCGTTGGGCAGTTTCTTTTGTGGTGTTGTTGCCAACAGTTTCCCCTCCCTGAATTTTCCAATTATCATTTCCATTCACGCGATCCATTTCTATTCCGTCCTTGTTAAGAAGGATGAGCGTTGCCCCTGTGTTGGCAAGTCCAGTTCCAAATGAAGCGACGAGGTCCGCGGTTACGTCAGGCAATGTATTGTCGTCAGTGCGTTCGATAAGATAATACCCATTGGCGGTGATAGATCCCGCGAGAATAATGTCCTTCTTTCCTTCAATTCGGAGAATCCAGCTAGACAAATCTACGTTGCTAACACCGCTGTTTGATAGTTCAATCCATTCATTTGACGAGCCGTTGTCTGCCGAAGTGCCCATCCACGCAATTTCATTGATTAAAACCGCCGCATTTGCAACATTGCACCCAAAAATTAGAATTGCAAGAACAAAATATTTCATACTAATCCTCCCCAAAAAGAATATTGGTGAGAATATCTTCTGGAACTTCCTTTGTTGTATCTTTCAGTTTTGGAACTTCTCGTCTTTCAGGTTTAACTTCTTCTTTTTTGCGCTCTGGTGGTACTTCTGTCTTTTTGATTTCAGGTTCCGGAATTTTTGGAGCTGGTGGCGGAGGAACTGGCGGTACTTCTGGCGGAGTATTCACAATTTGTATCGCTACTTTAGACGACTTATCCGCTTCCTCTTTCAAAACATCCGCAAGGGCAGACTTAAGCGTGCTCAAATTGCGTTCGCTTGGACTTTTTGTATTATTTTTTTGGAAAGATGGTGGGGTTTGCTTAAGTGCGTCAAGAGAAACTTGTTTTGCGGGAATTTCTATATTAATTTTTGTTACTCCCTCTTCTGAAGAAGGAATTTGCGCTGAAAGTTCTTGAAATGCTTTTTCAAAAGGTTTTTCGGTTTTTTCGATTCGCTGTCGCTCGTCGTCTCTTCTAGATTGTGATCCCCTTGTAGTTCGGCCAACACGAACTCGCACGCCTGGGAACTTCCTTTCGCTTGAGATTGCGGATTTTTCTATAGAAATAGGTATATGAGAAACTGCGGTCGAATCCGGGGAGGAATTCTCGCTCTGCGGAATTGTTCGACGA
>JAQTPS010000006.1 GCA_028712595.1 Minisyncoccota bacterium
GCTACTACACCTGCCCCCGCAAGGGCGATTTTCTTTTTGTTGACTGGGTCTATATCCTTTCGATACTGTACAATTGTAAAAACTATCACTAAAACTATGTAAAAAAACTCCAAACACGAAAGATAGTTCGCAACATAAGTATGATTGTTTAGCGCTATTCCGGTTGGAACAGAAAAAATACTGATATCTACACTAAATAATGTTATCACCAAAGTAGGAATGAGCGTGATCGTCGTCAGTACCTTCTGCCAAAGAGGCAGGTCGTGGTCTTTTATAAAAGAATATAAGAACCAATAAGATACTATGAAAAAGGCGGTGCTAAAAATATCTACGGTTGCCCACGAAAACATTACCGCCTTAGCGTATGGAATCCACGCGACAAAATCAATCAAACTAAAAAGCGCAAATACTGCACACAAAATAAACAAATATAAACTTGATAGCTTTTTTGCTTTTATTAGAAGGAATGTACCGAAAGCAATAGCTACTACAGCAGCCCCTAGATAAGAATAGGACAAAAAAGAAAACGACGTCTGGTTAATGGTGACATACCATCCATAAGGGGAAATAAATGAGAAGGGAGGAGTAATCATTATGGTATTGTTGTTATTACACCGTCTTCCATTTTGGGCGCTTCTGCACACACCTCCCCATCTTCCACATTGCCGGGGTTTGCCTCGTCTACATAAGGTTCACAGGTGGTTATGATGCAGGTCTCATCACCTGCTACACAGATTTGTGAAGCTTCATCTGGTGTACAATTCTCTTCAATCAAACAATTAGGAGCCTTTGCATAAGGAAGTTCAATCTTCTTGTAAGGTGAACCATCTGCATTTACGATACCAGACTCTGTATCACACTCGGTGCATTCAATGTCTCCTTCTGCGCAAGTCGTCTCGCAATCTTGTCTGAAGCAAGACTCGGTAGCAGGGTCGCAAGGAATGTTTGCAACCAAAGTGAAGTCTTTGTCAATAATAAACTGCTTAAACTTGTATCCAACTAGAAGTACGATAACAAGACCAACAAAACTTAAAAAGTATTTACTGTTACGATCCATAGTATATATATTCGCACATTAGTAAATAAATGCAAACATTAAAAAGTGCATTTCTCTCCTGGGAGTATTTTTACCTTGCAGTATTGGCTGAATCGATTATAACAATGCCGGAAGTATCAACATTTTGTGTCGAAGTTGCAGTATTTTTGGTCGTCGTGGTTGCTGTTCCTCCAGCCATTTCACTGTCCCCATAACTCGGCATTTGGGAACCAATATTTTTTACATCATTGGCAAAATTTTGGAAAATAGTCATGAACCCAGCCAAAGGACTTAACGTCTCTGTAGGAGACGCCTCTGCTTTTTTCGAAGAAATCCAGACCACAGATATGATACTAAAAATAATTCCCGACACAACCAAGGCTATCCCTCTTTTTACGTTGTCAGATTTTGCCCTAAGTTTTTCAAGCATAAAGATATGAATAAATATCGGGCACACCACTTATCTTATGAACTTTTTACAACCACAATGCTCCCCTCCTTGCCCTCTAGGTCTTTCTTTTTGAAAGTAAATTTTTCAACTGTTTCGGCCGTATCGTCTCCTTCTTTGATAAAATGTTTCAACGAGTCGTCGCCGTTATAGTCCATCGGCACGACTACCTTCGCGTCGAGTGTTATTGCAAGTTTGTACGCGTCAGATGGAGAAAGTAATTCCCCGCCTGCGATTGAAATAAACAAAACATCCATCTCGCCCAACCCCTCTCTCACCTCTCGAGAAAGAGATTCCGCAGAAGAAAGAGCGCCCAAAAAACCGAGATTGATGCCTTCGAACATCACGCCGTAAACTGTATTTATTTTTTTCTCGCCACCATATTTTGTTTCTGTTCCAAAACCTTTAATGAAAATACCGCCAACTTCATATTCGCCCGGTCCTTGAATTACTGCTGGTTTTTTGTCTCCATAAGAACACTGCTCCACACCGTTGAAGTCCGGGTGATGCAGAGACGAAAGCACGATATCCGCGCCGAAACGAGAACCTTCGTGTTTTGAATCTTTGCTTATTGGGTTATAGGCAATTACCTTATCCCCCAGCTGTATCTTAAAAAATTGCTTTCCGTAGTATGTGACAATCATAGACCATAGTGTAGCAAAAAGTTCATAAAGTTGAAAGTTTGTAATTTCCCATAGGCCCGGCCGATGTGTGTCCGGGGTCACATCGGCCGGGCCTATGGGAAATTGCTGGGGCTTGCTTTTTACCTCGATTTAAGATAGATTATAAAGCGTTAATAACAAGCACGAGCCAAGGTTAACCCTCTGCGACCCCGACATTTCCGTTACGCAGAGACCCACGGCTCTTCTTCCCGCTTGTCGGGAATTTTTTAATCATGAAAGAAAAAAAAGAAGTAGAAAAAGTAGTAGAAGCTCCTCTTTCCTTGATGGCAAAGCTGATGGTGGATTCCAAGAATCCTCCGGAAATCGATGCCCTTGTTGAGGGTCCGGTTTTGAGTGTAGAAAAGTCGAGTGTATATATTGACCTCGGCCCAGTTGGCACAGGAATTATTTATGGACGTGAGTTCATCAATGCTCGCGATGTTATAAAGAAATTAAACATCGGCGACATCATCACTGCGAAAGTTGTAGACACAGACAATAGCGACGGATATATAGAACTTTCTCTCAAGGAAGCTCGTCAAGCTATCATTTGGAGCGAAGCCGAGGAAGCAATCAAATCCAAGAAAGCTCTCGAGCTCATGGTAAAAGACGCAAATAAGGGCGGACTTATCGTTGAGTGGCAAGGTATTCAAGGCTTTCTCCCTGCATCACAACTAAAAAGCGAGCACTATCCACGCATCGAGGACGGCGACAAAGATAAAATATTGGTGGAATTGAAGAAACTCATCGGCAAGCGCATCGCGATGACTATCATCTCTGCGCTTCCAAAAGAAGGCAAGCTCATCTTTTCTGAAAAAGAGCGAGGCGTTAAGGAAAAACGCGAAATTTCAGGTAAATATTCTGTCGGCGACGAACTTGATGGTTCTGTCTCGGGACTTGTTGACTTCGGAGTGTTCGTAAAACTCGAAGATGGGATCGAAGGACTTGTTCACATTTCCGAAATTGGATGGGGGCTCGTTGATGATCCACGAAAAATCTTCAAGATAGGAGAAAAAATCCGTGTAAAGGTTATCGAAATAAAAGACGGTAAAATTTCTCTCTCTATAAAAGCTCTCAAGGAAAATCCTTGGAAAGAAGCGGAAAAACGCTATAAGAAAAGTGATGAAGTTACGGGTGTTGTTATCAAATTCAATCACTATGGCGCGCTTGTGTCTCTAGAGGAAGGTATTGCCGGATTGGTTCACATTTCTGAATTCGGCACAGAAGAAAAACTTAGAAAAACTCTTGAACTAGGAAGAACATACTCATTTGTTATCACGCTCTTTGATTCAAAAGAGCAAAAAATGACTCTTTCATACAAAGAGAAAAAGGAAACCAAATAAGTCATAGAAAACGCCGAGCGCCAAAAATGGCGCTCGGCGTTTTCTTATATTAATTAACTTGCCCTGTGGCTTGTTCGCGTCCAATCTCCAAAATCAGCCCGAGGGCTTCCGCCGCTTTTTTGGCTGTTTTGTCTATGGCTGGAATTTCGGCTTTTTTGTATTTCCCAATTATGAAATCTATCGTCGCGTCTTCCCCTTTTGGTTTTTTTAGTTTGCCGGAAGCAGTAGTTGGACTTATGCCTATTCGCAAACGCGCGAAAGCGGTCGTTTTTAGCGCCTTGATGACAGATTCAAGACCTTTGTGTCCACCAGAACTTCGGTTAAAAGAAATTCTCATTGTGCCAAGAGGCAAATCGAGGTCGTCATACACCACGACGGTACGTTCCGCGTCTTTGCTATTTTTAATGAGAGACGAAATGCTTTTGCCAGAAAGATTCATATAATTATCCGGCTCAACAAGAACAACTTTCTTTTTTTCTTTTCCAAATGTTCCTTTTGACAAGAGCGCTTTCAAGTTTTTGTCTTTTTCCCATTCTGGGAAATCATATTTCTTTCGAAATTGTTCCAAAACCCTGCGACCAGTATTGTGTCGCGTTCCTTCATATTCTTCTCCCGGATTTCCGAGACCAACTATTACATATTGCATGAGATGTAGTATATCAAAGATGATGGAATCCTCCCAAATATTTTACGCAATCTTTACTACAACACATCTTTTACCTTTGTAGCAAGAGCATTCTCGTTATATGATGAGTTGACTTAAAGAATGAATGAAGATCTTACAAAGGTTGTAGTAGAGACGATTGCAAAAAAACGCAATTCATTTGGCAGAGAAGTGCTGGAGACCCTGCGCTTTATCGCCATTGCGCTTGTTGTTGTGATTCCTATTCGCTATTTTGTCGCACAACCATTTATTGTGAGTGGCGCGTCAATGGATCCAACTTTTACTAACGGGCAGTACCTTATTATTGATGAACTTTCTTATAAAATAGGAGAGCCATCTCGTGGAGATATTGTCGTCTTTAAATATCCAAACGACACTTCAAAATATTTTATCAAACGTGTCATTGGGCTTCCGGGTGAAACGATAGATGTTAACCAGTCTGGGCAAGTATCCATAAAAAGTTCAGACGGAAAGAATGCTTTCATCTTGGAAGAACCGTATATAGAGTACCCAAAAAACGATTCTATAGAGCGAACACTTGCCAAGGATGAGTATTTTGTTATGGGAGACAACCGAGCTGGAAGTTTTGATTCTCGCATATGGGGACCGGTTCCACGCAATCTTATAATAGGAAAGGCGTTTCTTCGTTTATTCCCCATTAGCACATTGAGCATTTTCCCCGGCCAATTTAGACAAAAATAAATAGGCCTTCGATAAAAATATGAAAGCATCCGACAAATCAAAAAAAATAAAAAGTGAGGATATCGCAAGCCCAAAGGGAATGCGGGATATTCAAGACCGTGAATATTATTCTTATCAAGGATTATTTGAGAAAGCTTCCGAGGTTGCAATTTATTATGGTTTCCGTCCGATAGAAACACCTATACTAGAGCGCGAAGCTGTGTTTACTTCGAGTTTGGGTGTTGGAACGGATATCCGCGACAAGGAGATGTATGTGCTTAAAACCAAAGGTGGGGAACGCCTCGCTATGCGACCCGAAGGCACTGCAGGAGCTATGCGCGCCTATATAGAAAATGGAATGCAAGCGCTCCCACAGCCAGTGATGCTCTACTACTACGGGCCATTTTTCCGACACGAAAATCCACAAAAAGGACGTTTGCGCGAGCTTCGCCAGTTCGGACTTGAAATCATCGGTACTCCAAAGAGCATAATGGATGCGCTCATTATTCGAACGACAACTCTCATTTTGGAAGAAGCCGGATTTAAAAATCTATGTGTGGAAATAAATTCGATTGGCGACAAAGAATGCCGAGGAGGGTACATCCGTGAGCTCATAAATTATTACAAAAAACACATTGATGAGCTTTGCGCAAATTGCAAAGATAGAATGAGAACATCCCCCTTGCGACTTTTGGATTGCAAAAATCCAGATTGCCAAGGCGTAAAATTAAATGCCCCATCTCCTATTGATTCACTTTGCAACGATTGCAGACATCATTTTAAAGAAGTGATCGAGTATATAGAAGCGTTAGAAATTCCGTATCGCATAAACAACAACCTTGTTCGAGGACTAGACTACTACACACGAACTGTCTTTGAGGTTGTGGATTTGGGAAATGCAGAAAACGGTGAAATGGAAGCAACTTCCCTTTCCCTTGCCGGTGGCGGACGATATGACTATCTTGCACGCGCGCTTGGTTCAAAAAAAGATGTCCCAGCTGTCGGTGTAAGTATCGGCGTCGACAGAGTAATTATGTCTCCGTCACACAAACCCATTGATCCTCGTATCCTAAAAAAGCCAAAAGTATATTTCATTCAGCTTGGGTTTGAAGCAAAGCTAAAAAGCTTGTCTATTATTGAGGTTCTCCGTAAGGCGCGAGTGCCAATGGCGCAATCTCTGTCGAAAGACGGCCTTGGACAACAACTTGCTATGGCGGAAAGGAGTGGCGCGCCATTCACAATAATATTCGGACAGAAAGAAGCTACTGACAATACAGTAATCGTTCGCAATATGGAAACGCGTTCGCAGGAGACGGTCAAACTCGAGAATTTGCCAGATTTTGTAAAACACCTCAAAGAGGAACTTCGGTGAGGGAAATTCCCCTTTTGGTTCAAAATCTAGAATTTGCACCAAAAATCCTTTTATGATAGAGTCATGCCTATGTCAGTAAACGTAGAAGTTAAGAAAAATCCAAATGAAAACGGCGTAAGTTTAATCCGCCGTTTTACAAAGCGCATGCAAGGCGCAGGAGTTATTCCTCGCATTCGTTCGATTCGTTGGGCTTCTCGAAAGCCATCTGAACTAAGACGAAAGAAGAATGCACTCGTGGTTCTCGAAAAGCGCGCACAGTACAAACTCTTGAAAAAACTCGGCAAACTTCCCGAGGAAAAACCAAGAGGAAGACGATAATTCATAGATGTCGATTTCAATAACAAATACCACGAAAGGCAAGCTTCCCCGCTTGCCTTTTGCAAAAATAGCGGAAGCCGTACTCGGCAAAGAGTATGACTGTTCTCTTGTAATAGTGAGCCCGCGTAAATCGCGTTCTTTAAATAATTTTTACCGAGAGAAGGACAAGCCAACAAATATACTTTCATTTCCACTTGATAAAAATCAGGGTGAAATATTTTTGGATTTGGAGACATGCAAGAAAGACGCTCCCAATTTTGACCGTTCTTACTCCAATTTCATAGGGTTTCTTTTTATACACGGACTTTTCCACTTGAAGGGGCTTGACCATGGGGCAAAAATGGAAAAACAGGAGCAAAAAATAAGGCGTTTGTTTAAAATATAGTAGCCCATTTACAAAATTTTTGTTAAGATAGTGTACATATACCTCTATGCGTACACCTATCAGAAGAATCTCAACTGGAATTGATGTTGGAACGCACACCACGCGAGTGGTCATAATGGAACAGGTGCGAGGCGGGATACCGCGCATTATCGGAACAGGTTCAGCGGAAACAAAGGGTCTTCGTCATGGATACATTGTCAATAAAGCTGACGCAACACAGAGTATAAAAAACGCAATTGCTCAGGCAGAAAAAATGGCCGAGCTTAAAATTAAAAACGTATTTCTTTCCGTGGGAGGAATAAGTCTCGAGTCAGCTATCTCTCACGGAGTAGCTATCATCTCGCGCGCCGGAGGAGAAGTTGATGAAAAGGATTTGCAGAAAGCATCTCTTGAGGCTGAACGAAATCTCTCAAACATTACAAACAAAAGAATTGTTCATCGAACCCCTATTCGTTATAAGCTCGACGGAAAAGAAGTTTTCGGAACTCCTTGCGACATGATTGGCTCTAAACTCGAGGTTAAGATGCTTTTCATTACTTACCTAGACCAGCACCTCCAAGACCTCATAAAAACCGTTGAAGAGGCGGGCGTTGAAGTCGACGAGGTCATTCCATCTCCAATTGCCGCAAGTCAGGTAGCTCTTAGCAAAAAAGAACGAAATGTCGGTTCAACCCTTGTAAATATAGGCGCGGAAACGGTTTCAATCGCAGTTTTCGAGAACGATGTCGCCATTTCTCTGCAAGTATTCCCTATCGGTTCAACCGATATAACAAATGACATAGCGCTAGGGCTTAAGATTCCGCTCGAAGAAGCCGAAAGCCTAAAAGTAACCAAAACTTCTGGTTCATACTCAAAGAAAAAACTTGAAGAAATAATTCAAGCTCGCTTGTGCGATATTTTTGAACTCATCGAGTCGCATTTGAAAAAAATAAATCGCAATGGGCTTCTTCCTGCTGGAATAGTTCTAACAGGTGGAGGTGCCGGCATTGCTACCATCGAAGATCTTGCTAAGGGAGTTTTGAAACTTCCATCTTCTGTTGCGCGTCCTGCTCTGGCAAATTCTGGTAAACAACCCGTCAAAGATTCTTCGTGGCTTGTTGCGTATGGACTTGCTGATTACGCGCTCACAAAACAAGGAGATTTCAAAAAAACAAACTGGGGCGATGTTTGGGGTACTATGAAAAGTTGGGTAAAGCCGTTTTTGCCATAATTCGATAAAATATCTCGTAGCAGAGCTACAATGACCACAATTTTGATACCGGAATAGCCGATTTTTGCGTGGCTGTGGACAAGTTTTTCTCATTTGTATTCCCCTTTACGTTCTGCTATTCTATCTAGTATCAGTAGATTTTATTAGTTTAATTAGCCTATTATTCCATGCCCAAAGTAGAACCAGAAGTACAAGCATTTGCGCGCATTAAGGTTGTCGGACTCGGAGGGTCAGGCAAAAATGCCGTGAACCACATGATAAACTCGAAGATAAAAGGTATCGAGTTTATCGCGATGAACACAGACGCTCAAGACCTTCATCATTCACTAGCCCAGAAAAAAATCCACATAGGAAAAAACTTAACCAAAGGACTTGGAGCCGGAGGGAATCCAGAGATTGGTCGCAAGGCCGCCGAAGAAACAAAAGAAGAGATTCAGGGCGTACTCAAGGGTTCAGACATGGTCTTTATCGCTTGCGGTCTTGGTGGAGGTACGGGTTCACTAGCAAGTTCCGTTATCGCTTCTGTCGCAAAGGAACAAGGCGCTCTTACTATCGGAGTAGTGACAAAACCATTTTCTTTTGAAGGTTCTCACAGAGGACGTGTTGCCGAGCAAGGATTAAGTGAATTAAGCAAACAAGTAGATGCCCTCATCATCATTCCTAATGATCGCGTGATGAATATGGCAACGAAAGAAATGACTTTCAAGTCGGCTTTCACAATGTGCGACGAGGTCCTCCGCCAGGCAGTGGAAAGTATTTCTGACCTCATAACAACTCCGGGAATAATTAATGTGGACTTTGCCGATGTGCGCGCAATCCTCTCGGATTCTGGTTCTGCCCTTCTTGGTATCGGTTCAGCAAGTGGTGAAAACCGTGCGCAGGAAGCGGCTACTATGGCAATAAATTCTCCACTCCTCGAAACTTCAATGTCGGGCGCAAAGGGCGTTCTATTTGCAATAGCAGGCGGGGACGACCTACTTATGCACGAAATAAACGAGGTCGCCAAGATTATTACCGATTCTATCGACTCAGAAGCAAAGGTTATTTTTGGGGCTATTCACGACGAAAAACTCAAGAAAAACGAAATTAAAGTTACCGTCATCGCATCTGGTTTTACAGATATGCCTGAAAAGAAAAGTCTTTTCTCTGGTGAAGCAAAACGCGAGGAAAAACGAGAGATCCACAATGGTCTTATTGAACGAGACCCAAAAGATGTAAAGGAGCCAAAAAAAATAGACATAACTACTTGGACTCCTGACCCAGCTCCTACTTCAAAAACAACCGGGAGCGGAGACAAAGAGCCAGTAGCTATCATTGATCTTGAAAATGAAATTGACGAGGACTGGAGTGTAGTACCCGCATTTCTCCGAAGGAAGAAATAAAAAAACCAAGGATGGAACTTTACGATCTCATAATTGTGGGCGGAGGACCCGCAGGCGCTGCGGCTTCTGTCTATGCAGCAAGGAAGCGCTTAAAAACACTTCTTCTCGCTAAAGAATTCGGCGGTCAGTCGACTGTTTCTCCTGATATACAAAATTGGATTGGTACGCCTACGATTTCAGGAACTCTACTTGCGGAAAATCTAAAAAAACACGTAAAAGCTTATGCAAGCGATATATTGAAAATTCGCGAAGGCGAGAATTTGATTAGCGCAAAAAAAGATAAAGATATTATTGTCCTAAAAACCGATGGAGGAGAATACAAGACCAAAACCCTCCTCATTGCTACCGGAAGCGACAGGCGCAAGATTACAGTTACAGGAGCGGACAAATTTGAACATAAGGGTCTCACTTACTGCGCTTCATGCGATGGGCCTTTGTTTTCAGAAATGGATGTAGCTGTCCTCGGTGGTGGAAACGCAGCTTTTGAAACTGCTGCCCAACTTTTCGCCTACTGTAAAAGTGTCACACTCATTAACCGCAGTAACGAATTTCGCGCTGACCCTATAACCGTTGAGAGAGTTTTGAAAAATCCAAAAATGCGTGTGGCAAAAAATGCAGAAGTGCTTGAGGTCAAAGGAGACAAGATGGTGTCTGCTATCGTTTACAAAGACATCACAAAAAATGAAGTTATTGAGCTTCCTGTAAAAGGGATTTTTGTGGAAATAGGGCAAATCCCAAATACTTCTTTTGTAAAGGACTTAGTTTCAATGAACAAGCTTAACCAAATTATTATTGACCCACGCACTCAGAAAACAAGTGTACCTGGAATTTGGGCGGCTGGGGATTGTACAGACGTTCTCTACCATCAAAACAACATCGCTGCTGGCGATGCCGTCCGAGCCCTCGAAGATATCTATGTGACTATTCACACGAAATGATAATTAAAGTTGAGACTGAACCGAGGTTGCATTAGCTAAATTACCTCCAATAGTATCAATGTCTTTTTGATATTTATCGGCGTATTCCATCGTTTGAGAACCATAAAATGCAAGAGATGGCTTGTTTGCGTTTGCCCAACCAGCTAGATAACGGAGGGCAGCAAGACGCTCTGAAGCGCGAGTTCCGGCGTCTGCGCCGTTATCTTTCATCAGTAATGCTGTAGCAAATATTGCGTCGCGGGCATTCCAAGGATTTGGAGGATTGGAACCCGACATCGCAGCAATTCTTTTTTCATAAAGAATCCATGTCGAAGGAATAAACTGCGAAGGCCCCATTGCCCCTCCCCAGCCATAACCGCAAGAGACACCGGGACCGACTCTGTCTCGCTCTGCTTTGCTACAAGGCCTTGCAGAAACAGGCATTTTGTCGGGGTCTAATCCAAGACGCGACGTAATGTCCTTAAAAATCGGAATATCGCGCTTTGGATGCATATCTGCCTGCCATGTGCCAGTCCCCTGGTTCTCTCCGAGGTTTGATTCTATTGTTAAAATTCCCAAAATAACTGCTGGGCGTACGCCTGTTTTTGCGCTCGCTTCGTTGGCATAAGCAAGAGCAGTTCCAAATGGAATTGATTTCGTTCCATTCAATCTGAAGAGTTCTGAGCGAATAGCAGCGGCGGCCTGTTGATTTTTCTTTAAATCTTCTTGTTGTTCGGCAAGAGTTTTGTTGGTAAGGGTCAATAAATGTTGTTTTTGGGTCTGGCTTATTGTAACATTCTTTTTTTCAAGTTCTTGTATTTTGCGGAGCGCTATTGTTTCAGCCTGCTTATCCTCTAAAGCTGTTTTCTGTTCTTCGGTTATTTTCTTTGCAGTATCAATCTTTACGAGAGAATCTTTTATTGACTGATTAAGATAATCAAATGAGTCTAGATCCGCAAAAAAATCCGATATTTTTTTATCTGAAAGCATCACTTCTGTGAGTGAATAAGAATCAATTTCGTTGGTTTTTCTAATAAGTTGCGCTAGGGAATCCCGTTCGCGGTCAATTTTTGCTTGGTAATTATTGATAGTTTGACTCTTTAGCGTAATATCTTGCCCAAGATTGTTAATAACTGCAGTGCGTAGCTTTATGGAATCCTCCGCTTTTTTTATTCGAGCTTTAAGTGAAGTGAGTTCTTTGCTCACAGTGGTTTTTACATTGAGGGTGCTTTCCTCCGCTTTTTTCAGTGCTTCTTCTTCTTTTGTGCATTCCGCCAGCGCATTCTCAAGCTCTGTCTTGCTAAGCCCCGTAAATACCTCCGGGCATCCTCCTTCAGCGCGAGCAGAAGGAACAGAAGCCCTAAATTGAGAAACGAGCAACAAAAAAGCTACTGAAACTATAATGAGAAGACCTTTTTTCATGTGTAGTTTATTATATCAAAAAATCCACCCAGCGTCATTCTGGCGCTAGGCGGATTTTTGTGTAAAAACAGAGTTTTGCTGAAAATTAAAGAAGAATTTAGTACTACTTTTTGGCTGAAGGTTTCTCTTTTTCTTTTTCTGCTGGTTTTTCTGCTTCTCCCTCGATAGCACCTTCACCTTCTTCATCTTTCTTGCCTTTCTTTTCAACTTCAATTGAGGATAGATCCACAACTGGCTCTTCTATTACTTCTTCTTTTGCTTCAGCGACAGCCACGACGACTTCACCCGGGTTGGTTACTAACGTTACGCCCTTTGGAAGTTTAATGTCTTTTGCGGAAATCTTACTATCAAGAGCAACGAGGGAAGAAAGATCTACAGATATATTGTGAGGCAAATTTTCAGGTTGAGCCTTGATTTCAAGTTCGTGGAGAACCTTGATGAGGTTAGCGCCCAAATCTTTAACAGCAGGAGCAACGCCGATGAATTCGATAGGAACTGCAACATATACTTCCTGGCCTTTTTCAATTACGTAAAAATCAGCGTGAATTGGTTCCCCGCGCACTGGGTCCATTTGTACTTCGTAAATAAGAGCGTTTAATTTGCCCTTTGGCACTTCAAGAGAAATAACAGTGGATTCTCCGGCCGTTTTCCAAACCTTCTTGAATTCGTTCATACTAAAAGCGCAGGAAGTCGCCTTTTCCTTGTGACCATAATAAACTGCCGGAATAAAGCCCTTTTTGCGCATTTCCGCAAGCTTGGTTTTACCGTCGCGAAGTTCTCCTTTGAGAGTAAGCATAGGGAGTAGTATACGGATTATGGGGAAAAAGGCAAGCGATAGGGGTTTAAAGGCCTTTTTTGCCTTTTACCTAGAACCAGCCCTTAGAACATATTGAAGAGGCGTAGGCGTTTTTCCACAACAGACGAAATCGCATCCACGGAGCTTTTTGCAAATTTGTAGGGAACTATTTCGTCAGGATTTTCCTTGAGAAATTTCTCTAATGCATTCCTATATGCCACACGAATTTCCGTATTAATGTGAACCACGGCAATTCCAGCTTTAATCGCAGAAACAAAATCCTCGTCGCTTGTCCCAGAACCTCCATGCAAAACAAGTGGAATTCCAGTAGACTTGCGGATTTCTCGAATGCGGTCTATGTTCAAACGCGGTTCAGGAATATTTCGAAACATTCCATGAATATTCCCGACCGACGGAGCAAAAAGGTCGACTCCGGTTTCTTTCACAAAACGTTTTGCATCTTCGGGCGTCGTAAGATTTTCAAGAGAAACTCCTTCTGGAATTGCATCCAAAACTTTTGATGATGTGCCGATGTAGCCGAGTTCCGCTTCAACAAGAACTTCCCTGCCTACGCTTCGCGCGTACTCTACACACTTCTTTGCTAGCGCCCTATTTTCTTCAAAAGAAAGTTTTGCGCCGTCAAAAATAACGGAGTCAAAACCCGCATCGATAGCTTCTTTTACGCGCTCGAAAGAATATGTATGGTCGGCATTTAGATAAATTGGGTAATTTATTTCCTCGCGCAAGCTTTTTACCATTGCAACAACTTGCTTTACCCCAATAAAATCACGTTCCCCTTCTGAAACGCCAATAATAACAGGAATACTGAGAGCCCTAGCGCCATTTACTACACCCCAAAAACCAACGCTGTCTGAAATATTAAAGTGTCCCAGAGCTACGCCTTTTGCTTCTGCATTTTTGATCGCTTCTTTAAGTGGTGGAATGTTACTCATTTATATATTATATCGTCAAACGAGTGGCACAGCAAACACTACTGTATTTGCTGTCCGCGAGTGCCGACGATATATGTAATCATATACCACCATAAAGTCAGCTGTGCTATAATGAACGACATGGAAAATCCTTTAGATTTTGTAGCAATAGGTGATACCGCCGTTGATGCATTTATTCGCCTCAAAGAAACCGGAGCTCATACCGACCACCGTGTGGACAAAAATCTGGGTGAGCTTTGTATGCCATTCGGAGCAAAAGTTCCTTATGATTTTGTAAAAATAGTATACGCAGAAGGTAACGCGGCAAATGCGTGCGTGTCCGCAGCACGCTTGGGTCTCAAAACAGCCCTTGTAACCGATATGGGAAAGGACGATGCTGGAGAAAAGTGCTTAAAATCACTCACGGCAGAAGGAATCGACTCAAGATACATAGAAATGAATGAGGGTATGAAAACGAGCTACCACTATGTGCTTTGGTATGGAGATGACCGTACTATTCTCACCAAACACGAAATCTTCCCCTACAAACTTCCTCTCACCGGCCCTGCGCCAAAGTGGTTTTACCTCACTTCTTTGGGCGAAACATCTTTAGAGTTCCACAACGAAATCGCAGATTATCTTTCCTCCCACCCAGAAACTAAGCTCGCCTTTCAGCCCGGAACATTTCAAATCAAACAAGGCGCTGAAACACTCAAGCATATCTACGCTAAGACAGAGGTTTTTTTCTGTAACGTGGAAGAAGCTCGCCTAATTTTAAAAACTGAAGAGCCGGAACCAAAAAATCTTGCAAAAATGATGACGACTTTAGGGCCAAAAATTGCTGTCATAACGGATGGCTCAAATGGCGCTTACGTCTATGACGGGAAGGATTCATGGTTTATGCCTATTTACCCCGATCCACAGCCCGCATACGAGCGTACAGGCGCAGGAGACGCCTTTTCCTCGACGTTTGTCTCGGCTCTCGCTCTTGGGAAAACACCCGCCGAGGCAATTACTTGGGCGCCTATCAACTCAATGTCTGTGGTACAAAAAATCGGCGCCCAAGAAGGACTTCTTACTCGCGCAAAAATCGAAGAGGCACTTGCAACCGCTCCCGCTTCATACAAAGAAGCAAGACTTTGATAGAGCTTCACGGGAAAAATCCGCCCCAAGATTTGTCGAGGGGCGGATTTTTTTGTGATATTATTTTCCGACTTGGTCTTTGCACACAGGAAATGAAATTATAAAATCTGTCCCCTTTCCTGATATTGACTCAACAGAAATTTTACCTCCCATATTTTGTATAATCTGACCTGTAATCCAGAGACCCAGGCCCGTACCCCTAATGTCTTCCGTTTCTTTAGACTTAACTCGATAAAATTTCTGAAATAGTTGCTTCTGATTTTCAGCAGAGATTCCTATGCCAGTATCGCTCACACGAACAACAAGAGAGTTTCCTTCTTCGTATGCTCGAACCAGAACCTCTCCTGTCTTTGTGTACTTAACAGAATTGCCAATAATATTAACGAGTACCTGACGCATCCTTTTCATGTCAGCGTTGACTTCGGGAAGTTGGGCGGGAATATCGGTACGGAGCGCAAGTCCTTTTGCTCGAGCAGGTTCAACAAAAGAGTCCGCGATCGAAGAAAGGAGCACTTTTGCATCAATTCTCTCTGGAGAAAGCGACATTTTGCCTTGTTGTATGCGCGCGACATCCAAAATATCGGTGATGAGCTCTCCCAAATCTTTGGCTGATACTTGAATGCGTGAAATATTTTCTCGGTCTTTTTCTGACAAGTTCTGAATTCCATTCAAAAGATCCGCGTACCCTGAAATCACCGTAAGTGGCGTTCTTAGCTCGTGCGCAGCCATCGAGACGAAGTCATCTTTCATCTTGTCGACTTCTTCGAGTTTTCGATAGAGCACAGTGTAGTCAACAATTCGCGCGTTTCGAACAAGCAAGAATAGAATGAGAAGAATTATTACTCCGAGGATATAGTAGGCATTTCGAATATTTCGCGCCGAAAGGGCATCAACATTGGCCATAGAAATGTCGGACATAATAAAACCAATAGGATTGTTATTGTCGCCAACAATAGCTCGAACCGCTTTCCAGTGGCGTACACCACCGACAGATTCTTTGAAAATAAGTGAGGAACCAAGATGTAGCGCCGTGCTTTGATAATATTCCTTATTTTCAATATCTTCCTGCCCTATTTCGTTGTCCTTGAGAGACGCAATTATAGTTTCTCTCCCATTGTCGTACGATACTACTCGAAATTGTTCGATAGAATTGTTTTGTTTTGCAATCGAGTCAATGCGCGCGCGGAGAAATGAGGGATCATTCATTCGGTCTTTAGCAAACTCTACAAAGACGTCATGCATCGTGCCAATGCGCTCTTTTTCCGCTCGTTCTTGGTTTTTAAGCGCGGCCTGGAGGAAATTATTTCCGCTTACCAAAAAAGCAATTGGAATTACCACTAGCAAGAAGATGGTGTAGAGAATCTGCGGATTTTCTTTTGCAAAAATAATCCATCGACGTATTTTCTCGGCAAGTTTTTCAAAAAAAGACATTTTATTATGAGATTGATGGCATATTAGGTGGAGTGTCATTCGATCCTTCGACTGCACTCTTTCTTTTTAATAGGCCTAGCGCTACGAGGAGAAGGACTCCTGCTCCAGACAGTATCATGCCAATATTTATACCACTAAAGAATCCTACTGGCTCCGGACTACTTGTAGGAACAAAATTCTGGCTCTCCTCCACCGTAACAGCTTGAGCTTCCTTTACGAATCTAAATCCTTCTGATTTTGCAACGATTTTCCCGACGTTGTCGGTGATCGCTACATACACCTCGTGGTTTCCATTATCAATCTCCTTGTCGAGCACATACGACCAATCGCCTTCGCTGTCGGCTTTTACGGTCACAACGATAGGAAGACTGTAGATGTAAACAGTGACAAAACTATTTGGGATGGCTTTGCCGGAGAATTTAATTGTTTTTTCTTCTTGAACTTCTGGGGTAGAAGTAGAAACCGTCGCGGGCGTTGATGTCGCGGATGTGGATGTTGCCGTTTCCTCCACCACCGGTACTGCAACAATCCCGAGAACCTTCATGCTCTGAATAATGGGAGCCGTTTCAACAGTTCGTGGGTCTTCATAAACGATAGGCGTTGGCTTGCCAACTGCAACAGGGTTATTCCCGCTTAAAATTTCTTTACCGTCAGGAATTCCGTTTTTGTTGGTGTCCGCCATATTGGGATTTGTGTGGTAAATATTTACCTCATCGTAGTTTGAGATGCCGTCTTTGTCGCTATCCTGTAAAGCTTCTGGCGGACGAGACTCGATTTTGGTAGCTAGCTCGGTATTAACCTGAAGTTCGTGTTGTATTTCTTCTTTCGTAAGAGTTGGGGTATTTACTGCCGTTCCTTCTTGCACATTTGTAGAAACCGGCTTTATTTTACTTGTCTCCTCCGTTACTGGGATCTTTTTTACAGTAGTTACATTTTTCTCCGGAGCAACAGCCGGAATGGTTTCTTTGATTGTAGTGGGCAGTGGAACAGGTACTTCTACCTTTGTCGAATTAGAAACAGTAATATGTGCACCTTCAAATTCTGTAGCTACATCACCCTCTTTAGTTCTTAAACCAAGGTAATATTCTCCGTCCGGGACTTCTGTCGTGTCCCACAAATAAGTCCCCTTTGTTCCTTCATTTTCGTCGGAATCGAATGTGTCTAGGTGTTTTTCTGAAACAGAGGATGCTTTTTGTTGAACTAGATAAAGTTCTAGCCCTGTCATGTGCTGAAGCGTCTCAACAACTACTGTTTGTAGTCCAGAGACACTTCCACCTGCTGGAAATTTTATGCTTGCAAGGGACGTAGTATTACTACTTAACCCAGAGCAAACAGCGTTTAGAGTAAAAGTTCCTTCAAGCGGTGAAATTCCCTTGAATGTTTCTTTGACATTTGCTCGCCAAGAATATTTTCCGTTCGGCAGGAAATATTGTTGTGCTCCAAATTCATCAAAAATCTGTCCATTTTTAAAAAGAGTGATGCTTCCCCCTCCAGTTGGGGTTACTTGGAAATATGTCGACGTAGTAGGATTATTGTTTTGGCAATCAACTGTCCCTGTATAATTCACCGTAAATTTTACATCAGTGCCAGTAGCGGTAACTCCGGAGGAACTACCACTTGTGTTGGTAGTAGGCGTGGTGACTGCGATTGCGCTTGTTCCGCCACTAGACGCAGTGGTGGTATTAGTAGTAGGCGTGGTGCCGCTTATTCCACCAGTGGATGTATTGGTGGCGCTAGTGTTTCCAGTAGTTGTCGTGCCACTTGTGCCAGTACTGCCAGACGTATTATTGGTAGTGGTGGCAGTTGTCGTTGTTGTCGGAGTGGGGCAAGTAGCGTTTAGTGTAAAGGTTCCATCAAATGGGGTAACTACTCTGTAAGAAGAGACGGCGATTCCGTGCCATATATAAGTTCCGTTGGATAAAAGTTTTGTTGGCACCGTAATTGTTGTGGCGGCGCTTAGTGTGTTTGAAGAAAGCGTGAAAAATCCAGCATTACTTGGATTGGCAATGAAAGAAACAGCAGTTTTTGGATTTCTGTAATCGCTACAGTCTGTATTGCTGGCTGTTTTCACAGAAAAGGTAACAGACGGCAATCCTGTTCCTGTAGTTTGCGCAAAAATGGAATGTGAGAGCAACAACACTCCTGCAAAGCTTACAAAAGAGACTGCAACTGTGAACCAAAATTTTTTATTCATATTATTAAAATTAAATTAATAAATTTACAAAACTCCACGCACCGCAACTTTAATTGCGTCCTTGTCCATTCCGTAGTGTTTTATGAGTTCGGTAGGTGTGCCTGACTGACCAAACTTGTCCTTAACCCCAACAAATGCCATACGAGTCGGGCGCTCTACAGAGAGAACTTCTGCGACAGCACTTCCAAGGCCACCAGCAATTTGGTGTTCTTCTGTTGTAATTATAACATTACATTCGTTTGCAAAATCAACTACCGCATGGCGATCCAACGGCTTCACAGAGCCAATATTCATAACAGCGACTCCTATTCCCTCTTGGTCGAGTTCTCGCGCGGCAATAATTGAATTATAAACGAGAGAACCGCATGCGATTATTCCGGCCTTAAGTGGAGCTTGGGGGCGATAAAAAATTTGCGCTTTGCCAATATCAAAAGAAGTTTCTTCGGTTGTAATAATCGGAGTTTTGTCGCGGGCAAGACGAATGTATGTTGGAACACTTATTTTTGCAGCCAAAACTGTTGCTTTTTTCGCTTCAATCGCGTCGCATGGAGTGAGAACCACCATATTTGGAATTACGCGCATAAGAGCGATGTCTTCGATTGCCTGATGAGTTCCTCCGTCGGGACCAACCGAGACACCAGCGTGCGAACCAGCGATTTTTACAGGGCGGTCGTTGTAGCAAATAGTGGTGCGAATTTGTTCCCAGTTGCGTCCGGGGCTAAACATTGCGTACGACGCAATAAACGGAATTTTGCCCATTGCCGCCATTCCCGAAGCTACAGCAGCAGCCGATTGTTCCATAATTCCCATCTCAAAAAATCGGAGAGGAAATTCTTTTGCAAACGCGTCCATTTTTGTAGATTCAGTCAGGTCGCAACAAAGACCAACGACTCTCTGGTCCGCGCGACCCGCAATGACAAGCCCTTCGCCGAAACCTTGGCGGATTGAAACCTGCTCTACATCTGCATCAAAAAGTTTTGGATTGAGGGGAATCATATTATTCTCGTATAAATATAAATCTTGGGGTTTTCTTGCCGTTTATTTCTACAATTTCTGTAAACATTGCTATCGGGCGAACCCAAAATTTTGATTTTGGATTTTCATAAAGCGCTTCATAAACCACGAGGTCTTCAAGTGTCTCGCTATGCTTTGCCAGACAAACGACTCGATATTCATTGCCCGTCTTTGCGTGTTTGTATATTCCTATTTTAATCATATTATTCATGTTCACTTGCAATTTGTCCGCCTAACGTGCGAAGTTCGGCAAGCGCGCTTCCGCCCTGCTTTTGGTCGGGAGGATTGCCGTGCCATTTGTAATCATTCTGGAACATCTTTACTCCTTTCCCAGGAATAGTGTGAGCAATAATTATAGACGGCTTTTCAAAAATAGCTTTTGCTTCCTCGACCGCATTGACGATTGCTTCCATGTTGTGTCCGTCAATTTCGAGAACGTGCCAGCCAAAAGATTCAAACTTATCGCGTAACGGTTCAAGGGGCATTACGTTTTCTGTAAAGCCATCAATCTGAATATTGTTGCGGTCAACTATGGCGATTAGGTTGCGAAGTCGTTCTTTGCCAGCAAGCATCATCGCTTCCCACACTGCTCCTTCGTCGAGCTCGCCGTCACCCATAAAGCAGTAAATAAACCGACTCGACGAAAATCCTTTATCAAGGCGGTCGGCAAAAGCCATACCGATTGCCTGCGAAAGACCATGACCAAGTGGACCCGAACTTGTTTCAAGCATAGGCAGGAATTCTCGATGTGGATGACCTTGAAGCCGTGAACCAAATTTGCGGAGAGTTTTAAGTTCTTCAACTGGGAAATATCCGGAATGGGCCATCGCCGCGTAAAGCACCGGACAAATGTGACCATTAGAGAGCACTAGTCGATCGCGTTCTTCCCAAGACGGATTCCTTGGGTCGTGTTTTAAAATATGAAAATAAAATGCGGAAAAAACATCCGCCATTCCGAGCGAGCCGGCAGTGTGACCGCTCTTTGCTTCCATCAGCATTTCAACAATTGATTTTCTGATTTCAAGGGCTTTTTCTTCAAGGAACGTTATTTTGTCATCACTAAGATGAAGCATGGTTTTATTCTACCAAATTTCGAAGGTCTCCGATAGCGTTTGAAACATCCGCGCTTTGTAAAATTGCCGATCCAGAGACAAGCCGAGTCGCGCCGGCATTTACAAGCTGTTTTGCTGTATCAAAATTCACTCCACCGTCAACGCTGATTGGAAATTCGGGCTTTAGTTTGCGAAGCGCCTTAATATTTTCAAGGACTCGCTCGTCAAACGGCTCACCCTGAAAACCAATTTTTGCAATCCCCATACACTGCACAAAATCGACACGATCAAGATAAGGTTGAAGCGTGGAAATTGGGGTTTCTGGATTTATCGCAAGCCCAAGTTCAATGAAAAAAGGAGGAATTGCATTTCTTATCGCGTCAAAATTTTTCACTCCCTCCACGTGAACAATGATGCGTTTTGCGCCAGCTTTTACCCATTTCGTTATAGATTCTTCGGGGTTCTCAATCATCAGGTCAACTTCAAAATTGAGCGTTTCCCACTCCGGCATTTTCTCTTCTTCGGAAATAATTCTTGCAAACTCTGAATCTGCGGGGCCATAAGGCCAAGTGCGCGCCTTAACAAATTTGCCGTCCATAATATCAAACTGAACAAGCGGTACAACGCCGGCAAAAAGCGCCGATTTTTCGGTAAGGTCTCGATAGTTTTTCGGCATTACTGCAGGAATGATTTCTATCATTTGATTTCCCAGAATTAAAACTGCGGATTTTTAAGCGTCGATTTTTTTGATACGACGAGCGTGTTTTTCTTCCCCGCCAAAAGGAGTTGCGAGCCACACGCTCACAACTTTTTCCGCTTCTTTGTCTTCAATAAAACGAACACCAAGCGACAAAATGTTCGCTTCGTTGTGTTCACGCGACAAAATAGCGATATCAATAGGACCGCCATAATAAACTGCCGCTCGGACTCCGGGAATACGGTTTGCGCACATTGCTTCCCCCTGCCCAGAGCCACCGAGAATTATCCCTCGACTATTTTTATCACCTGCCACCGCCACAGCCACGGGGCGAATAAAATCTGGATAATCATCCCATGCTTCGTAAGAATAAGCGCCAAAATCCTTCACCTCGTGTCCAAGTTTTGTCAAAAACGACACAAGACGATTTTTTAATTCAAAACCAGCGTGATCGGTGCCAATATAAATTTTCATAGATTATAGAGATTTCGCCATTTTCACTACATGCTTCACGAGAGTATTTGTGTACCCCATTTCGTTGTCGTACCAAGACATTACTTTCACAAGGTTGCCGTCAACAACACGCGTCAAATCAAGGTCGGCAATCGCGCCATAAAGCTGACCAACAATATCCGAAGAAACAATCGGCTCGTCTGTTACTGTAAAAATGCCTTCCCAGCGAGGGTCTTTTGATGCATCACGAAGAATTTTGTTCACTTCTTCTACGGAAGTATTTCTCTTTGCAATGAAAGTAACGTCAGCAATCGAGCCTGCCACAACAGGAACACGCACCGAGATACCATCAAATTTGTTTTTCAAGCTTGTCACAACCTCGGTGACAGAAATTGCCGCTCCGGTTGATGCAGGAATCATGTTTTGCGCCGCTGCTCGACCTCCGCGAAGATCTTTTCCGCCCGGACCATCTACTATTTTTTGCGTTCCGGTATAAGCGTGAGTTGTGTTAAGAATAGCTTTTTCTATACCAATTGTGTCGTTCAAAATAACTATCAAAGGAGAAACTGCGTTTGTAGTGCAAGAAGCGTTGGAAGAAATCTGGCAAGAAGAAAGCTCTCCGTCGTTTATTCCCATTAGTACGGTGGCGCTGGCAATTCCCGGAACCTGCTGACCTTTTACAGGAGCTGTTATCACAACTCTTTTAGCGCCGGCATCCAAATGAACTTTTGCTTTTTCGTAGGTGGTGTAAAAACCTGTGGACTCGACAACAATATCAATATTGTATTTTGCCCATGGAAGTTTTGTAGGGTCTTTTTCCTGAACGAGAATCACTTTTTCTCCGTCTACAGTAAATCCCGGCTCTACGCCTTCTGATGCAGGTATAACCTTCACATCAAATTTTGCCCTGCCGTATGCTGTGTCATATTTGAGGAGATAGTCCATATTCTCGGGGTCGCCGAGGTCATTTACCGCGACAACCTCTATTTCTGGATGTAGGCGCGCTAATTTGTAAAATGCCCGCCCGATGCGACCAAACCCGTTAATTGCTACTCGTACTTTTTTCACCCCGTTAGAGTTTCCCATAATATTTTTAATTATTTAATAATTGTTATTAATCCGCAATCTTCTATTATGTCACCCGTTCTGCGTTCATTAAAACTCTAACGGGGTTCATAATATTTTAATTTAATTACTATTGTCTATGGACTTTATTTTATCACACATAGAGAAAAAGACATCTTTTGCGATGCCTTTTCTTTCTAACTTAAGTTTTCGTTTAAAACTACTTAAGCAACTGTTCAAATAGTTTTTTGAGAGTGCTCGGATTTGCGCTTCCTTTTGAGGCCTTCATTCCCTGCCCAACTAGAAACTGCATTGCTACGACTTTCCCTCCACGATATTCGTCGGCAACTTTCGGATTGTCTTTAATTATTTTTTCACAAATTGCTTTGAGGGCGCTCTCGTCGTTTGTTTGCATAAAGCCCTTTTCTTTGGCAACAGTTTCTGCATCCCCACCATTTGTGTACAAAACTGCAAGAGTATCTTTTGCGCCACGAGAAGAAAGTTTGCCTTCATTTATCATCCGAATAAGTTTTGCGAAAGAAACCGGCGTTAAAGCACCGACAGAAGAACCGCCTTTGGCTAGTCCGACAACGTCAGAAGTTAGATAGTTTTCAGCAAGCAATACAAGTTTTTTGTCTTTGAGCAAAGTCACCGTGTCTTCAAAAAATTTCCCTAGCGTTAAATCGCCCAAGAAAAGGTCAACTGAGATTGGCTTTAGAGAATAGTCACGCACGAGACGCGCGCGTTTTTCCCAAGGCAATTCCGGCATTTCTTTTTGAAGTGCCTCTTTCGAAAGTTCCGGGATTTCGCTTAATTGAAGTTTAGGCAAATCGGGGTCTGGGAAATATCTGTAATCATGAGCGCTTTCTTTTTTTCGTTGAGTGAAGGTAATTTCTTTTATTTCATCCCACCCTCTCGTCTCCTGCACAATTTCCCCTTCGCCGGTGTCCAAAATGTGGGTCATGCGCTCAACTTCGTAGGCAACAGCTCGCTCGACAGAGCGGAATGAGTTTAGGTTCTTCACTTCGACTTTTGTGCCAAGCTCTCCTTCTTTGTTTGATATTGAAATGTTTGCCTCAACACGCATTTCCCCTTTTTCCATATTTGCGTCAGAAACACCAAGCGTTCGAAGCAAAAGTTGCAGTTCGCGCGCAAAAGCGCTTGCTTCCTCCGCCGAGTGTATCGTCGGAGTCGTCACGAGTTCCATGAGTGGAACACCAGCGCGGTTGTAGTCCACCAAACTTCCCCTGCTTCCTTCGTGAATAGAAGTTGCGGTGTCTTCTTCAAGGTGAATACGTTCAAGCAGGACGCCGTTTATGCTACCGCCAGAAACGAGAGGATATTTGTACTGACTAATTTGATAACCTTTTGGGATGTCGGGATAAAAATAATTTTTCCGGTCAAATTCGCTGAAGTCGGCGAGCTTTCCTCCGACAGCAAGTCCTACTTTCAAAACATGCTTCACCGCCTCTTTGTTAATAACAGGAAGAGTGCCGGGGTGTGCCATACACACAGGACAAATGTGAACATTCGGCTCCGAATTAAACGGGTTGTTTGCAGAATTGCAGAACATTTTTGTCTTTGTTTTCAGTTCTGCGTGAATTTCCAAACCAATAGTGAGAGTGTAACTCATAAAAATGATTGTACCATAAAAGCCCTTATTCCGAAGCGCGCAAAAGTTTTATGAGCTCGTCTCTGAACGATTTCATCGCTTTGTCGTCGAGGACAGAAATAGCAAAAACTTCTTTGTTTACTTTTTTCATTTTTTCAATCGTTGCCTTCACGTGAGATGGAGTTACCATGTCTGTTTTTGTAAGAATAACTATTTCGTGTTTTTTTGTGAGCTCGTCGTCATAATCAGAAAGTTCTTTGCGAATAGTTTTGTACGCGCCAATTACATCCTCGTTTTCCAAAGATACGAGGTGAGCCAGAACTTTTGTGCGACGAACGTGGCGGAGAAACTTATGCCCGAGACCTTTTCCTTCGCTTGCGCCTTCAATCAACCCAGGAATATCCGCAAGAATAAATCCAAAAAATTCTCCTAAGTTTGGCTCAAGGGTGGTGAATGGGTAGTCGGCAGTTTTTGCATTCGCGCGCGACAAAGCATTCAAAAGACTAGATTTCCCTGCGTTTGGGAGACCAATTAAGCCAATATCGGCGACAAGCTGAAGTTCTATAGAAAAATCCGCCTCTTGCCCAACCATTCCTGGTATATGCTCTACCGGCGAACGATTTGTTGCACTCTTAAAATGCTCATTCCCAAAACCACCGCGTCCGCCTTTCAATAGCAAAACTTGCTCGCCATCTCGAAGCAAAGAAACTTCTTCTCCTGTACTCAAATTTTTTACAATAGAACCAATTGGAAGATCCAGAATCAAATCCTCTCCGTCTTTGCCATGCAAACTGTCCCTTCCGCCATCACCAGCTCTCTCGGCAAGGAATTCTTTTTGATTGCGATATTTTGAGAGAATGTGAACATCGCGGACAGCGCGTATGTACACATCTCCGCCTTTCCCGCCGTCACCTCCGGATGGTCCGGCAAATTCTCTTCCTTTTTCGTGTTTCCAGCGCAAAACACCGTTACCGCCGTTCCCTGCTTTCATATAAATCGTCATTTCATCAACAAATGCCATATGTTTATCAATATTAGTTGTTAAGAGCTAATTCAGCAAGTTTAAGCGCGCCGGCTTTTGAACCCGCAACTGCGACAAAACAATTTACGTGACAAAAGATCGAATCCTTAACTCCTGTTATTTTTGCAAATTCTTCTCCTTTCTTGCCAGACCATTTTACAGGAAGAAATTTACGCGCTTCAAAAGAATCAGAACCCTTGCGAACGGTTTTCACTTTCCATTTGGTCTCATCTTGGTGGTCTGGTTTAACGACAAAAAGCGGTTCGCTAAATTTCAAAAGAATTTCATCACAAGGATAATGCCCTTCTATAACTATCACTCTTTTATCTTTTGCTTTGTTGTAAGCCTTCAAAACAAATTTGTTTGCCTCTATTTGATCTCTGGCAATCTTTATCTCGCGTAAAAGTATATCCTTTGCAAGGTTCAAAGCTACTGCAAACCCTTCATCTATGGATTCCTTGTCTCCGGCTTCTTCTTTCCACGTCGGACGAAGCGCGCCAAGGACATTATTTATAGAATAAGGAAAAACTTCCGGGTTAATCAAAGAAAACAAGCTGACACCGCTATCTACAGCATCTATCGGCTGTACTAGTTTCTCATCAACGAGCTTTGCAACCTCTGCACTGCCAGAAACTTTCTTTCCGTAAAGTTTCCACACAAGACCCATAGAAGAATATGGGATGCCATTTTCGCGCTTGCCTCCTCCTCCCACTTGGTGGTGGTCAAATCGGTTTTTCTTTTCGTTGTGTACACCGCCAACATCTACAACATAATCTCCCATCTCCCAAACTTCGGGGTCTCTGCTTCGAATTATCTCAACTTTATTGTTGTTCAAAATAGAAAGAATCGCACACGCAAAAATCTCGTCAGCGTGGAAACTGCCGTTATGAGTTATTATTTTTTTCATTTTTTGACAATTCATCTTTAATCTTCGCCAAGCTTCCAATAACCACATCGAGTTTAGAATTAAGGAGCGCTATTTTGTTTTCTTCTTCTTGGATGTCCTTTGCTGTTCTATCGGTGACTTTTTTTTCGTTTTTTAGTCCAGAAATAATAACTCTTTCTCCGATAAGATTGGAGACAAAAAGACCTGTCATCAAAAGAGCTACTGATGTCCAAATAATTGTAATTGGTTCGTAAAACATCCAAGCCCAAAAACCGCCCTTCCTCATCAGTATATCTCCGGAATGCCAAACCCCGCGCCAAAAAAGTATCGTGCAAACACCGCCAATAAGGGCATAAAGTATGGAACGGTGACTGAGTCTCATTCGAACCCTATCTTCTAATTTATCGAAAAATTTAACAACAAAACTGAACATGGTGGAAAAATCAAATTACATTAATATGTTTGGAGAATATCACAAAAAAGCCCAAAAATCAAATATCAAACGGCAATTCCACTATTTTTCGTCTCGATTTTTTAGAATAAAGTTTACTAGGAATCCGGCGACTGCCATAACGAGCGCGCCCAAAAATGCTGGGACAAACCCCGCAACTTCAAATCCTTTTACGAAAGACCCAATTCCCCAAAGCAAAAGGGCATTCAGAACAAAAGTAAATAACCCAAGCGTGAGAAGATTCAGTGGTAAAAAGAGTAGAAGGAGAATTGGCTTAATGACAACATTTACCAAACCCCAAAAGAACGCGACAACAAGAGCGGTAGTGAAGGACGAAACTGCTATCCCCGGAATTATTACTGGAAGCAGTAGAAACGCGAGCGCCAATAATATCCATTTTGCAATTAATTTCATATTTTATTTTTTCTGAATAACTATGTTTTTAGGTTTGCCAAACGAAAAAGATAGAATGTTCTCTGCGGAAGTATCGAGGATACGCCTGATTGCTTCATCGGTATTAAATGCGTTGTGTGGCGAAATAATAGCCCGTGGATGTTCAATCAAATAATGATTGGCAAGAGTAGTTTTCAAACTTTCTTCGTTAGGGTGAGGCGCAAAAAAGAGCTTCGTCTCATCCTCAATGTACCCCTCTTCCTCTAGGACGTCGAGCCCAACACCGATAAGTATGCCTTCGCGCAATCCTTTTACTATTGCGTTCGTTTCAACCAACGCCCCGCGCGCAGTGTTGATGAGTATGCTTCCTTTTTTCATTTTCCCAATGTTTTCGCTGTTCAAGATGTGGTGCGTTTCTTTCATATAAGGAAGATGCATACTGACCACATCGGATTTCGCAAGAATTTCGTCAAAAGATGTGTATCTAAATCCGAGCTCGGCCGTCATATTTTCTTTAGGATACGCGTCAAACGCAAGGACATTCATTCCAAAACCTTTTGCGATTTGTATCATATGCATACCAATATTGCCCGTTCCAACCACTCCCATCGTTTTTCCCCTCAAATCAAATCCTCGCAGTCCCTCTTGAGAAAATAATCCCTCGTCTTGAACTTTCTTTATGCATTCATACAACTTGCGAGAAACAGTGAGAAGAAGCCCGAACGCAAATTCAGCAACTGTGTTTGCGCCATATGCAGGCACAAAAGAAACACTAATTCCCCTCTTCGAAGCTTCCTCGACGTCCACGTTGTCATATCCAGTAGAACGAGCGGCGATATTTTTCAAGTTTGGGAAACGGTCAAGTTCTGCCTTCCCTACTTTGGAATTCACAAATACAGAAAGTACTTCCGCAGATTCGTCGCGAAGATCCGGATAATCGTCTAGTGAGCCCTTTAAAAACGTGATTTCGTGTCCTGCTAGCTTGTCTTTTACGTATGATGTCTCCCATTCTTCGTTGTAAAAATATGTGATTTTCATGTTGTCTCGTATTATATCATATTTTTGTGAATGGAATGGCGAGGCCTCGTGTTGCTACTTTGGCTAAAATTGGGTATAGTGGGTGAACGGTTTGGTCCGAGGAGGACCCTTTCTAAAAATGATTCCAACAATCTTAACCAGTATTCTTTACGTTTTTTTGTTTGTAACACTTTATCTTCAGGTGTTCTTTATCATTACCTTTTTTGAGGAACGAGAGGGGCTTGCTTTAGCGCCAAAAAAAACCAAGCTTTCATACTATCCATCCACAACTATCATTATTCCCTGCTGGAATGAAGAAAAAACTGTTGGGGCTACAATAAGGTCGGTTCTTAATTTGAATTATCCGAAAAATAAATTGAATATTGTGGTGGTTGACGATGGCTCAACCGACAAAACTGCGGAGGTTGCAGAGAGTTTTACAAAGAACCCGCAAATCACTCTTATAAAAAAAGAGAACGGGGGCAAAGATACAGCGCTTAACACTGCCATTGCAACAATTAAAACCGAGCTCATCGGATGCCTCGATGCCGATTCGTTCGTAGACAAAGATGCTTTGACTGAAATAGCTCGAGCTTTTAATGGAGATCCTCTCCTTATGGCAGCGACACCAATGCTCATTATCCACGAGCCCAAAACAATCATCCAAAAGATGCAGAAAACAGAATACCATCTTGGGGCTTTTCTCAAGCGAATGCTTTCTTCTTCTGATGGTCTCAATGTCACTCCTGGACCTCTTTCTATTTTCCGAAAAGAAGTATTTGAAAAAATCGGTCTCTACAAAAAAGCCCATAATGTGGAAGATATGGAATTTGCTCTTCGAATGCAAGCAAACCATATGCGCATACGGAATATTCACACGGCCCATGTTTATACGTCCGGCCCGAAAACTCTCTATCGGCTCTATAAACAACGTTTGCGCTGGACTTATGGAACGATGAAGAACACCATCGACTATCGTTTTATGATATTCAAGCGCGAATATGGTGTTCTCGGGATGATCACGCTTCCGCTTTCATTTGTTGGGGTTTTTATATTTCTTTATAACTTCGGGTTTATGCTCTTTCGCATAGGCCACACCGCTTTTGACAAAATTACACAAATAAGCGTTGTCGGACCTTCTTTGACTCTGCCGACATTCGATTCTTTCTTTTTCAACACCAACGTTATGGCAATTCTTTGGTATGTTTTCTTGTTCATTAGCCTTGCCTTCATATGGCATGGGGTAAAACTCGCCGAGGGTCGTTTCCGCCCGAGTATGAGCATCGTTTACTTTATTGTGCTTTATATGTTAATTGCCCCTTTGTGGATAACGCGCACAATTTTCAATCTCGCTTTCTCACAAAGCACAACGTGGCGTTAAAATATTTTAAAAATCTATGCAAACGAAAATCGGAACAAAAAAATACGTTATCACTTTTATCATTACTGCCATCGTTTTTTTTGGCGCAATTTTTACAAGTAATTATTTTTCAGGGCAAAGGATTGAGGAGTTGAAATTAATAGAAAATAAAATATCGTTAGACATTCTCTCGTCGGAAACTCAGTTCGCTCTTCTCAAAGATTCTTCTTGTAAAGCAATAGACCACGGAACCGCTTTTTCGGAAGAACTTACAAATTTGTCCCAGAAACTTGAATACATGGAAGAAACTCTTGGGACCAAAGACGCAGATGTTATAAGCCTTAAAAAATATTATTCACTCCTTGAAATAAAAGACTACCTCCTCGTCGGACAGGTTAATGAGAAGTGCGGTATAAAACCTATTACCATTATTTATTTCTATTCAAACCAAGGCGACTGTAATGACTGTAAAAAGGAGGGGTATGTCCTGACAAAACTCCGAGAAGAATACCCGGACCTTCGTATTTATTCATTCGATTACAACCTTGATCTTTCGGCTGTCAAAACAATGAAGTCGATCTATCAAATCAAATCCTCGCTTCCAGCTTTGGTTATAGGTGGTGAACCATATTATGGTTTTAAAAATGTTGGAGACGTGGAAAACTTAAGTCCACAACTAAAGAAGCTCCGAGAAGCCCGCGACAAAGCACTTTTGGAACAACAGTCAGCAACGACAACGGGAACCCAAGCGACAAAGCAATAAAAAACAATACGAACAAACCCCGGATGTTTTGTAAAACATCCGGGGTTTGTTTAAATGCGTCTTAATTTTTAATTATCTCCCGCCTCAATAAGTTCCATAAACTTAACTATTTGTGAAGTATAGGTTGGAATCACTGAATTATAGCGAGCAAGTTTTTCTTCTGTCGTTTTATCTTTATAATATCGAGCTGTTTTCGGATTATTGCCTCCGACGTTTCGAGCCACGACTTCTATTGCTTCGTTTAGGCTATCAAACTTTATCTTGCATGAACCCCACCCAAACGGATTGTTGCCACAAGCAAACTTTCCGCCCGTGGACTCCTTTATGGAGATAGCGGGCAAAAGACGCCAATCAATGTCGTTCTTTTGAGCTTCTAGAACCATCTTTTCGCCGTAGCCAGCTAGCGGCATACCGCGCTTTTCATAATAAGCATCTATTTTGTCGGCATGCTCTTTTGAAAGATCCTCTTGTAGTGGCTTTGTCGGGCCAATGGCAACATAGTTACTCTTAGTTACGTCTTCTTCCCTGGGAACTATGGTATTTTGTAAGATTGCTAGCGAGGAACTTGTTGTTAAAAACGGAATGAGCACTAAACTTCGCACGGATAATATTATTTGTTTTTTCATAGAACGGCGGTATGTGCTCCGCCAACTTCGTGTTTGATTTGTCGTTTAGGGTCCGAATGTCTTTAAAAAAGCACCTCGCAAGGTGCCAGTAAACCTCAAAAACGACAGTGTCCATCCTATCATAATCGAGGCAAAGAGTCAATGATTTTTAGGGTTAAGTTTAGACAAAAAATGCCTTAAATGCGTTGTTAAATAAGGGGTTTTAAGAACCTCCTTTCTGCACCATCTTTTTTTAGTATGTGTTTTGAATTAATCCTTTTTCAAAATCGAAGTTCACAACTAGTAAAGCAAATTAGGTATACTTTAGACATGAAGTACTTCCTTGCGACCGCAGGTGTTATCGTATTTATATTTGGACTTGTGTGGTTCCAAACCAAAACAGACACGCCAAATATTCCAAAAATTACTTCAACCATTCCAAAGGTTGTTCCAGCGACTACGCCACTCTCAAACAAGGCAACCTTGCTTTTCGGCGGTGATGTTATGCTCTCACGAGGTATCGGAAATCTAATGCTAAAAAACAATGACTTCACTTATCCATTTCAGGCAATCGCTCCAACCCTAAAAAACGCCGACCTTCGAATTGTAAATTTAGAAAGTCCGATTTCTTCGGTTGGTAAAAATATTGGAAGTATTTATTCTTTTCGAGCCAACCCGCGTTCTGTAGAGGGTCTTTCGTTTGCGGGGATTGACGTGGTCTCGCTTGCGAACAACCATTCTGGAGATTATGGCCCTCTCGCGCTTTCGGAAACTCTAGAGCTTTTGTCAAAAGCAAGAATTGGAGTTGCTGGGGCAGGAATAGACGAAACTCGTGCGCATACACCACTTTTCTACGAAATAAATGGACTTAAAATAGCTTTCCTTGGGTATACTCCTCTTGCTCCGCTCTGGCTCACTGAAACTGGGGCAAGTCCTGCAGTTGCAGACCTTAATGAAACGAGAGCAAAAGAAGACATCTCCACGGCGCGGAACCAAGGCGCGGATATAGTAGTGGTGATGATACATTCTGGCGAAGAATATGACACCAAACAATCATCATACCAAGAAATTTTCGCGCGGAATTTAATTGACGCCGGAGCAACGATAATAATCGGACACCATCCGCATGTAGTGCAAGACGTCGAACGATACAACGGAGGTGTGGTCGCCTACAGTTTGGGCAATTTTGTATTTGACCAAAATTTCTCAGAAGATACCCGTAACGGACTTCTTTTGAAGGTCACAGTATCAAAAAAAGAAGTTCTCGATATTGAGAAAATTCCTATTCGCTTTTCCGACACATTTCAACCGTACGCGGGGTTAAAAAATTAAACCTTTTTCTCTGACATTAGATGCTGATGTTCATCGGTGTTTAATTCTCCGCACTTTTTGTATTTTTTACCCGAACCACAGGGGCAAGCGTCGTTTCTGCCTACTTTTTCAGAATGAACTGGCGCAGATGCGCTACCTTTTTCTTCCCCTCCCCCAAGTGTAATCACATTCTTAATCACCTCTTTAGCTTTTTCTTCTTCCTTTACAAAGGCGCCAGCTCCAATACTAGGAATTATGTGCAATATTTCATTGTTTACTGACTCTTTCATTTCACGGAACATACGAAGTCCTTCTCTTTTGTATTCTACAAGAGGGTCGCGCTGACCGTAGGCGCGGAGATTGACCGAGGATTTTGTGTATTCCATCGACTCAAGGTGTTCCATCCACATCATATCCATTACCTGCAAAATAAGACGTTTGGCTGCATTATAAAATTCCTCTTCGCCGAGGGTGGCCACTTTTTCTTCAATTTGTTTTTTAAGTTCGGGCACTGTGACAGTCATTTCCTCAAGATATGCTTTTGCTGCTTTCATTCCACCAATCAAAATCTCCCGACGTTTGCCGTAGACGAAATTACGTTGCTGGGTCATTACGTCGTCGTAGGAGAGAACATTTTTGCGCGCATCAAAGTGAAATCCTTCAATTTTTTCCTGCGCCGTTTCAAGAGAGCGGGAGATCATTCTATTTTGGATAGCTTCATCTTCGGCGATTCCAAGTCTTCCCATCATTCTCTTTACTACATCAGAGGCAAAAACTCGCATCAAGCTGTCTTCCATAGATACAAAAAATTGCGTTTCTCCGGGGTCTCCTTGACGTCCAGCACGACCGCGAAGCTGGTTATCGATGCGACGAGCTTCGTGTCGTTCTGTTCCCAATACATACAAACCACCGAGAGCTTTTACTTCATCATGAAGTTCTTGAGAACCCGGGGCACCACCAAGCTTGATGTCGACTCCACGTCCTGCCATGTTGGTAGCTATAGTCACGCCACCTTTTTTACCTGCTTGCGCGATAATCTCTCCTTCTTTTTCGGCAAATTCAGGTTTCGCATTCAAAAGAGTATGTGGAATTCCCTCTCGCTTTAAATAATTCGAAAGAAGCTGGTTCTTTTCGATAGAAACAGTACCAATAAGTATTGGCTGGCCTTTTTCGTTCAACTCTTTCACTTTGCGAGCAATTGCTTTGAATTTACCGGCTTCTGTTTGAAAGATAAGGTCGTTATGGTCGATGCGGGCGACTTTTTGGTTCGTTGGTATTTTGAACACCTCCAATTCATACACTTTGTAAAATTCTTCGCTCGAAGTTGCGGCGGTACCTGTCATGCCCGCAAGCTTTTTGTAAAGGCGGAAATAATTTTGGAATGTAATAGATGCGTAGGTGCGAGATTCTTGCTGGATTTTTACACCTTCTTTTGATTCAATCGCTTGATGAAGTCCATCTGACCAACGTCGTCCCGGCTGAAGACGACCAGTCGAAGGATCGACGATAATAACCTCGCCGTCTTTTACGATGTAATCAACTTCGTTTATGAAAATCGCCTTTGCTCGGACTGCTGTCTCGAGATGGTGAACATACTTAACACCTTTTTCGCTGTAAATATTCTCAACGCCCAAAAGTTTTTCCGCCTTATTTATGCCTTCGTCGGTAATCTGGATAGCTTTCAATTTTTCGTCTACCGTGTAATCTTTTTCTTTCTCCATTTTCCCGGCGATAATGGAAAAAACCTCATACAGATTTCCCGCATCCCCTACGGGCCCTGAAATAATGAGCGGAGTCCTTGCTTCATCAATAAGGATTGAGTCAATTTCGTCAACTATCGCATAGTTGTAATCACGCTGGACGAGATCTTCTTGAGAATATGCAATGTTGTCGCGGAGGTAGTCAAAACCGAACTCATTGTTGGTGCCGTAGGTGATGTCAGCTTGGTATGCCTCGCGTTTTGTTGCGGGGCGCATAAACTCGTGAACAACCTTGAACGCGCCGACTTCGTCACGCACTGCGTCAAGTTCTTCTGGGGCAGGAGTGTAAAGGAAAGACGAAGCGTGGTTAAGCACTCCGACAGAAAGACCAAGGAACGAGTAAATTTGACCCATCCATGTTGCGTCGCGACGAGACAAATAATCGTTTACAGTAACAATGTGCACACCCTTGCCTTCGAGAGCGTTTAGGTATGCCGGAAGAGTTGCAACGAGTGTCTTTCCTTCTCCGGTCATCATTTCAGCAATTATTCCCTCGTGCAGAGCGAGTCCTCCCATGAGTTGAACATCATAGTGTCGCTGGCCAAGAGTTCGGCTAGAAGCCTCCCGAACTACGGCAAAAGCTTCCGGGAGGATATCATCAAGGGAGGCGCCCTTGCTTAAGCGCTCCTTAAACTCTGCTGTTTTCCCTTTAAGCGCATCGTCGGAAAGAGCCTTTATTTGGGGCTCAAGATTGTTAATTTTTGCGACAATGGGCTTGTATTTCTTGGCAGGCCCGGCGCCTTTAAATAAAGTGTCTAAAAACGACATATTGAGGAAGTTTAGCATAAAAATAAGGGTTTGCCGAGTATAAAATTCATTAAAAGCAAAAACCCCGCCTTAAGCGGGGTTTTTGTGAAAGTTCAGTTAGAAGTGCATTATACGCGCTTTGCTGATTTCTTTCCTTTCTTTGCTTTCTTTGTCTTCTTTGCCTTTTTCTTTGCTGCCATTTTCTTGTTCAGTACTTTTCAAAATGCTGTTCGCATTTTTGAAGTATGTTTAAATTATTATCTGCAATAATTTTCGACCGATTACAAACAAAATTTTGTTCGTAATAATTTTTAATTATCGGATCAGTCGCATATGAAAATATTTTTCATACTTTGTACTGTGATCTACTATTATTATCACGCATAGCAAC
>JAQTPS010000007.1 GCA_028712595.1 Minisyncoccota bacterium
CGAGTTGGCAATATTTCGGCTCCGGTTATGAATGACACAGCATATCTAACAGGACTCTCAATACCTATTCCAAATGGCGGTAGTGGAGCAAAGGTGGAAGTGTTAATAACTTATGTTTCGGTAGGGTCGGGAGGTATTTCCTCTGGTTCAACTTCGAAAATTCGACTCACAAAAGTAAAATATATGAATGGCAGTGGAGCCCAAACCATGAGTTCTCTCACTGTTGACGGTCCACAGATGACACTCGTTGGGTCTAAGCCGACGATTACCTTCGGGCTTCCAAATGGCGCGACTGGCACCGTCATTACTGGTCTTAGCGGTGGTCAAAAATATGTAGCGGATGTGAATATAAAAGCAGACGAAAGTGGTGATATTGGAATAAAATCTATTCCAGTTCGATTCAATGGAAATGTTGCAGGCACACAAGTCACAATTACAGATTCATCGGACCTCATAATCAAGGATGCTAGTGGTTCTAGTATAAGTGGTTATACGGTTGGTTCTATAGTGGGCTCTGGAACATCGAGCGCTTCAGCAGTAATTACGTTTTCAGGTGCCGGATATCGAATAAACGCAGGACAAACTGTAACATTCAAAATCGAAGCCAATGTTAGCGCAGTAGCCTCTGATTCATCTCTCATAACAGACATCACACCTGGGTCTAGTTTTACATGGACAGACATAGCTGGCGGTGGCGCTACAGGAGCTCGTGATGCTTCTAATGGAGTTATGCCTAACTATCCAACAACAGCGGTTTCAATGAGGAGTTAAGCTTATTTCGAAAAAGGCCTGACCCAGTGCCGAAACGACGCTGGGTCAGGCCTTTTTCTTTTTGGTACAAAACAAAAACCCCACTGCGTTAGCGCGGTGGGGGTCTAAATTTTTTGAATCATCAACTTTTGTTGTTTCGATTGGACTTCTGGGGAGAACTGCGTGGATATCGCTCTGGTAAGTTACACCTGATTATATATCCAGTCAGAACCATTGCGGCGGTATAATCAGGCCAAGGTTTTGCTCGCAGGGTTTTTCCAAACCAATGAACTATTACTACTACACCTCGCCCTTTGGCTACCTTCACCATTCGTTCTGCGATTGCAAGAATGCTTTCGTCGGGAAAAGGTCGCATGTGAATAATGTTCTTATTTTTCCTCATAAAAGTATGGGGGAAAAGAAGCCAGCTCCAAATGGGGCCGGTGGAAGAAAAAACAATCCTTTGGTACAATACTTACAAAACCCAAAAAAGTCAACGACGCTTTACTTTTTCGTTATCTCGACAACTTTTTGAATATTGGACCTTTCTAGAATTATTTCTTTTAGACTTTCCGCTGTCACAGCATCAATAATTTCAAAGATACCCGCCGATTCGCCCTCTTTGTCATTTTCATCGTCTCCGCCAGTTAAGACCACAAGCCTACTTACTCCAAGTATTCTCTGAAGTAAACTTTGGCTCAAGTACACGTCTTGAATTTGGCGATAGGGGATTGATATTTGGGTTTTGCTTAAAATGCCACGTTTAATGGTAAAAGCATCTTCACCCAGACAAAAAGTAGTATCTACGTACAAGAGCCAACTTATCTCTGCTCCGATAAGAATTGCAAAAAGAGATACAACAAAAGATGCTTTTATCAAGAAATCAAGAATTGATTCGATTGATCCCAAAGATGGGAGTAAAAAACTTTTTGAGATTATCAAGTCTTGGAAAAACAATAATCCAGCCGAGATTGCAAGAAGAACAAAACCAAACATAAGATTTTGGCAAAGATATAGAAGAAGCACTCGAATTCCAAGATTTTGTTCGTTTCCCATGATATATACAGTATAACCTTTAATAACAAAACTTCGCAGGGCTTTTATTTTGGCTCTTTTAATCCCGTACAGCGCCAATTTATCTCTGCCATCCCTGTTTCTTCGTTTACAATACACGCTGGACTGCAACCCTTACGCGCCGAATTTAGATTGGCATTATACCACCATGTTTTAGAACTTTCGTTGTAAGTACCGGCCTCCAATGTTTCCCCACCCTTGATGCATGAGCTTTTGGCAATCGCGCGCGCCTCACTTTCAGAAAGTTTCGAGCAGGGAGCTATTGGCATCGGTTCTTCTGGGTTGCCGTGTTTAACCCAAGCGCCATTTTGGCAGAGCCACTTATCTTCCGGCGTCCAAAATCTAACAATGGCAACTACCGCCAAAAGCAAAATGATTGATGAAACAATGATAATAATATGTTTTTTAGACATAAATTTAATTACTTTTTTTCCAACGTTCCAATTTTGGAATACGCATTACAAAAAATTTAGCCAAAAATTTTGGAAAACCCATCTCGACGAGCTTGCCTTTTACAAGTTCTTGCATTTGCTCTACTGTGCAATCTGGCCACGTAAAAGCGCCATTTTTGTAGCAATAACTGCAATACATTACTGACTTTGTTCCATCTGGATTTGAACCTCCTCCAGACGGATCTTTCTCCATTGGCATGTCACAACTCTGACAACTTTTGTATACTTTTTTCATATAAGATATATTGTATCGCTAAATAAACAGCAGAGCAAGGAGAGTGGTCTATTTACTTTGGTAATTTTTCACCTCATCATAAACAAACTTTGAAATATTACTGACTGATTTTTCCAAATTATTCAAGTCGTTGCCTTTTGTCATCACGCAGAGTAAATAAGGTTTTTGGGGATAGTAGACTATACCACAGTCATGGAATTCGCGATTTTTTATGATATTAGTTGTTAAATCAACCAAACCAGATTCCCCAAATTTGTGTGCGACCGTAACTCCCTCCGGGACACCCGAAACTAAACCGTTCTTGAACTCGCTTTTGCTCAAAAGCTCCAACGCTTTTTCTGAATAAGAACTGTTCAGATATGTGGATCCGTATAAAACTCTTAAGAACAGGGCATAATTTTTGACCGAAAGGAAATCTTCAACCCCGAGGTTTGTTGGCATGAAGATACCCATATCCGAAAACACTTTGCTTAAAACATTTGGAGTAAAGTTGTCGAACAAGAGTTGCATTGAATCATTGTCCGAATAGATAATCATATTTTTAATCAACTCGTCAATCGTATAACTTTTACCAACCTGCAATCTTTGGGCAGGATTGATAAACTGCTTGTAAACCAAATTATTTTTTACGTAGAACCCTATTTCCTTATTGAGAATTTTTGGATCAGTTTCAGCAAGACGATAATAAGCCATCATAATTGGCAATTTAAGAAGGCTAGCTGGAGTATATGGCTCATCTTCATTGATACTAATCCAGTGACCAGTATTCATGTCGCGAAAATATATCGAAATTTTGGAAGCATTGTTTTGGACGGTTTCTTGATCAACAAGCTTGGAAAGTTTGCTCTTAAAATTAACCAATTGTCCGAAATTTGTAGATTCGGGATTGTCATACCCAAGAAGCGGGTTTGTAAGCGGATATTCAGGATCAGGACTTCGCAGAGGTTTAGATTGCAATTGCACTATGGCCCCGTTGTTCGGCGCATGAACCCAAAACCCTATTATCGTGCCGACGACAAGTCCCAAAAATATTGCTCCACAATTATTCCTGATATATTTTTGGAACGCCAGAAGTTTTTGTGTAGGTACTTGCACACGCATATTCTTATTGTAGTAGTATGATGACTCTTTATCAAGGTCTCACAAATAAACCCTGTTACCAAAATCAATGAAGTAAGATAGATTTTTGACGAGAAGTATGTTTATTGTAACTTTACACGAGAAGGTTTTTTGCAATCCGCGCTTATAATAGCTCCTGATACAACTTTGCCGTTTTTGGTCACTACTTGCTCGCCACATACCTTTCCGTTCAAATGATCAATCTCGTGCTGGAAAATTCTGGCTTCCCAGTCGTGAACCACTCTAGTAATTTTTTTGCCGTTCTCGTTTAAGTAAACAACTTTTATAGAAGCAGATCTATTAATCCAAAAAAATACTCTATTGCAACTTAGGCATCCTTCCCAGCCACCGATTTTATTTTTAGAATAATTTATTATTCTTGGGTTTGTTATTATTGTTGGCGGAATTTCTTTCAATCCCTTAACGGGTTTATCTAGCTTAAGTTCTATAACTGCGAGCTTCATAGGTAGCCCAATTTGATTTGCAGCCAACCCCACTCCTTCGTCTCGAAGATAGCGGAGCATTCTTTTTGTCAGTTTTTTAAACGCTGGTTTTCCGATTTTATTTCGAGGCACGAGTTTAGTAGGCTTGTGCAGTATTGGATCGCCCCATTGTGTGAACTTTCGCACCTTCTTTTTTGCAATTTTGCTCATTATTTTCCGCTAAGGAATTTGCTGATAAAGTAAATCGCCAACACTGCAAACAAAGTCCACCAGAGCCAGATAAGACCCATGAGATAATCATAAAAATATAAACCCAGCAAAATACCTAAAGAAATTAGACATAGTTTTAGCAAGCTTACTTCCCACCATTGAAATGTGTATGTTCTAAAAATTTTCATAGTTTTTAGTTTGAGCCAATAATGTTAATTGTAACACTAAATACCAAGAGAGATGTTGTTTATGGTCTGGTTACCTTTACTGTGACTGTTAAATAACCACTGTTATCTGTTGGCGTCGTATCTTCGTCCTCGCAAAATAAATACAAACGGCCACTCATAGGTAGGCTAAGCTTAAAATGGCTACCGACAGTAATGTATGCTCCATTTATCGTGCCTATAGATACTGCCAAACCTCCCTTGTAAGCAATACTGTTACCATTACTATCTATCGTTGGGAAAGATATGTCTGGGCCGGCGTATGGAGGAACACCATTTGGTCCCCACTCGCTTGAAGGATTGTTTGTCCATGAAGGATAGTAAGGATTCGTTCCGATATTCCATGTGCCGACCGCATCAATCTCTAGAATGTTATCATATTCAAAGTCAATTCCGGTATCCAATGGATTCGAAGTGGCGCTAGTTGCGTAAACTTTTAAGGTTTTTGTTATGACAGTTGGTTCATGGGAATTTGTTGGTGGTGCTACGTTGATGTTATTAGGATTTGCTGGTTCTTCTTGGTCGGGTTGTGTTGTTGTTGTGCTTTTCTTGCCAGTTTGGGTGTTTGTCGCGCCATTAGTCGTTGGTTGGCTATTTTGGCCCGACGTACCACCTGTTGGAGTTTGGTTGGCATTATTGGTGTTGCCACTACTACCACCACTGCTCCCGCCGTTATTAGTGTTGGTATTATTCTCGTCATAGTGCAAGGCGTTCGTAAATGATTCGTCAGTCGTTGCTCCGCTTGCATCATTATCCATGAAGCCGGAAGGTTGAGTATTAGTAGAGGGTAAACTCTTTCTAGGATTTTTAAATACTCTAAAAAAAACAAAAAGCGAAAGAAACATTAATAACAACAACAAAAGCAGGAGTAGGAGTATTTTTTTATCACGCTTTTTCTTGTCATCAGAACGATTTTTATCCATGTTTGATTTTTTTAAGTTTTATAAAGACAGCCTGTGTAAATAGTAAAACTATTTTTGATATAAACCAAGTGTATAAATACCAAGATTAAATATTGGTTAATATGGCGGTAGGATGCGGTCACGAGTTACTAAGCGCCAATTTTTGGTAGGATTCTCCTTCGCCTCTCGTCTCGTCGCCACTCGACTCGGGCTAGGCACCCCCTCACGGACTCGCAAGCTTGCTCGCCATCGTTCCGGGGTTCGAATCCTACCGCATCGGAAGCAAGTCATAAAATAAAAACACCCCATTCAGGGTGTCTTTATTTTATGATGCTCCGGCGGTAGGATTCGAACCTACGACCCGCTCCTTAACAGGGAGCCGCTCTACCACTGAGCTACACCGGAATATATACGCAAGAACAAAGTGCATAATACCAAAGATTGCATAAAATGCAAAGAATCAACAAAGCTCTGGTACAATATAATGATGTATATCCGCATAAAAGCCAAAGCTGGCGCCAAGAAGGAGTTATTTGAGAAAAAGACAGAGGATTCTTTTATTGTAGCAGTTAAAGAGCCGGCGGAAGGAAATCGAGCAAACAAACGCATCCTTGAATTGGCTGGGGCGCATTTTGGGGTTTTGGCAAAACAGATTCGGATAATTTCCGGACATCATTCCACAACAAAAATTTTAAGTATTCCAGACTAGTCGAAAAGGGGACATGGGTGCTATACTTTGAGTATGCAGATCAAAATAAAAGCCACGGGCATAGAGCTTACAAGCGCAATCGAGACATACGTTGAAGAGAAATTACAGAGTGTTGAAAAATTTGCCATTGAACATCAAGAAGAAAATCCTCTCATGGAGGTAGAGATAGGCAAGAGCACAAACCACCATCGTTCGGGTGACGTATTCCGCGCCGAAGTGAACATGCAGGTTTTGGGCAAGCATTTTCGCGTGACTTCCGAAAAAAGCGATCTCTACGCGGCGATAGACGATTTGCGAGACGAGCTTGTGCGCGGACTCAGGTCTTATAAAGGCAAAGAAAGAACGATGTTCCGTAGAGGTGCTCGTATAATCAAAAAAATGATTCGTTTTGGGCGATCTGAGTAACAACAAAAATCAAACATGCCAATAAGAAATATTATTCTTTTAATTTTTGCTAGTGTATTTATTTTGTTTATTGTCTGGGTGAGTGGAAACCAGAGTACGCCGGCATCTAATACAGAAACTCCCGTAGTTAACACCACTTTAACACCGGTTGCGACAACAACATTAGCAACAACTACCACAACAACAAATATAAAACCTATGACCAGAGCTACAATAACCACCAACAAAGGCGTTATAACACTAGAACTTTTTTCAGACAAAACGCCAAAAACTGTTGAGAACTTCATCAAACTTGCCAACGAGGGCTTTTACGATGGCACTCGTTTCCACCGTGTGATTAAAGGCTTCATGATTCAAGGAGGAGACCCGCTTTCCAAAGATACGAAGAAGATGGATCAATGGGGAACGGGTGGTCCGGGCTACAAATTTGCAGATGAAATAAATGCGGACAACAGCAACGATATCGGCACCATCGCAATGGCAAACTCGGGACCAAATACAAATGGAAGCCAATTCTTCATTAATACCGTCAACAATAGTTTCCTCAACACAAAACACACCGTCTTTGGCAAGGTAACTTCTGGAATGGATGTCGTAACGGCAATAGAAAATACACCGACGTATCTCCCTGGGCAAGTAGATCGTCCTATCGACGATATGATAATTCAGAAGATTGTAGTGAAGTAGTATAAAACTAAAAAGGACCGTCCTTAGGAATTCAAAAAGGACGGTCCTTTTTAGTTTTTATTTCTGTCCGCGTAAAAATTCATCATAAGACATTTCGTTCTTGCTTTCCGGAATAACACGCAGTGGAATCAATTTTCCTTCTACTATTTTTGCATCAGTAACGATAACGCGAATATCGCGATTGTTGTGGCGAGTCACAAAATATGCTCTCGGCCAAACATTGAAAGCGCGGATTTTTCGCAAGGATTTCCCCGGGTCATTTTCGAGGTTTATGCAAGCATCATCTTTTGTAACTTTTTTTGTATATGTTGCCAAAGAGTGATCTTGCTCGTGCGGATTTATTTTTCCTTCGAGCCATAGAGGCATTGTTTTTGTCAAAAGCTTGCCACCCATACGTCCAAGCATTTCCTCGAGCTCGCTTTCTTTTGGGGGCCAATTTTCTACAAGTACTTTTTCTTGCGCGACGATAGGGCCGTGGTCCACCTCCTCGTCAATTTGCATAATGGTTACGCCTGTTTCGTTTGTGCTTCCTATTGGCACATCCTCAAGTATGGCGCTTTGGAGAGGTGAAGTTCCACGAAACTTCGGGAGAAGGGAAGGATGCACATTCAGAGTGCCGCGCGCTGGTAAATCCAGAATTCTTCGAGGTATTATTTTCCCATAAGAAGCGATAATAAAAAGTTCCCAATTAGGCCCAAGAATTTCTAAAAATTCATCCGATTTAATTTCAGTGGGTTCAATAGTTTTGATGCCGTGCCGGTCGGCCCAAACTTTTACCTCACTCGGCGCGAGCAGAAGGCCACGACCCTTCGGCTTTGCAGGCATTGTGATGATAAGTGTTGGTAAAACACCACCTTGTTTCATTTCCTCAAGAATAAAAACCGAAAAAAGCGATGTGCCCCAAAATCCGATACGAGAATTATTCATAATGTTTAGATTGTGTTCGCAACTCCGCTTGCGCGTTTTTGCTCCTCTTGTTTTTCTTTTGTAATTTCCTCAACCCCTTCTGGCGTTGTCTGTAAACAAAATTCCATTTAGGTGGTCGTTTTCGTGTTGAAAAATTTGAGCAATGAGGCCACTGCCACCACGGGTAAAAAGTTTTCCGTTTTCGTCGTACGCCCGCACTGTCGCTTTGTCTGCGCGAGAAACTTCGCCATAAAGCCACCTAACCGATAGACATCCTTCCGGAACCCAAACTTTTTTACGGGAGAGCTTGATAATTTCCGGATTGATAAAAACCATATCTTTGCGCTTATACTTTCTTTTTGGCGGAGCAGACAATCCTCCCGATTCGATATTTTCTGGTGCCGGGTTCGGCGATGCAGAATCTTCTTCTGACGCATATTCAAAAGCTCGATGCGAAACGACAAAAATTCGAAGTGGAACTCCGATTTGTGGCGCAGCGATAGCAACCCCATCCTCTTCTTTTTCTAGGGATGTTTTCATGCTCTCGATAATCTTTTTGAGCAGGGGAGTCCCAAAATCCTTTGGATTTACGGGGTCGGCAACGACACGGAGTACCGGCGAATCTTTTTGAACAATTGTTGCCATGTGCTTTGGATTATAGCTTATTTTGAATATTTTTTGAAGACTTAGAGCAAATGACTCGGATTGACTTCAACGGTGAATTGTCGCGGGAGAGCGCGGAGTTTAACAAGAAGTTTTTCATCAATCCAGACGTTTTCTTTCAGTTTTATAATTGTGTGCATTCGGAAAACTTTTTTTGGTTCTCGAGACATTGTTTGTGGGGGGAGTGGCGCGTATTCCACCAAAAAATTCCTTAATCGCTCCATTTCAAAAGGGATTTCATTTTTTCTGCCTCGTAAAGTAATTTTTATCATCGTTCCGTATGGCGGGTATGAAAATGATTTACGAATAGCAAGCTCGCTTTTGGTAAAAGAAGCAAGATCTCCCAGGGCAATCTGCTTGAAAAAAGTAGTATCGTTTGCGCGTGTTTGTATGAGCAGGGTTTTTGTCACTTTCTCTCTGAGTCCGAGGATAAGAGCAAAAACTCGTTCGTTCATGCGAAAATCAGGAATAGAAAAAAGTGAATCTATGGAAACAATAGACGCATATTCGGTTGTGTTGAGATACGGAATGGCCATTGGGGTTCCAATCAAAATTCCTCCCTCTGATTTTTCAAATTGTGTCACGAGTTTTTTTGCCTCCGTATGGGTAGTTACCCTGTCTCCGTCAAAAATAAAACACGGAGCTTTTGGAAAATATTTGAACACTTCTTCGTTTATGCGTTCAGTGCCAATACCCAAACCCTCAAGTCGCCAACCCCCACACTCTGGACATGTTTCGTGTTCGGAGGCTTCGGGTACTCGTACAAGTCCGCACGCATGACAAGAAAAAACTCGCGTATTGCTATCTCTTTTGTGCAAGACAAGCGGATTTTCGCAATTTTTGCAACGGAGAATCGCGCCACAATCTCCGCATGCGACTAGAGGCGCGAGGCCTTTTCTGGCGCTGATCAGAACAATACGTTCACCCGAAGCCACTGCTTGCCCTATTTGTTCTCGTATTTTTTCGCTTAAAACTTGAAAAGTTCTTCTGCCCATTGTTTCTTTGATGTATTTTTCTTCCTCTCGTGGGTCGACAATAGTTGTGATTACGGGCGAAAGAACTCGTCTTGCAACGCGATGCCACTCTTCTATTTCTCCCGCCTCTATTCTTTTGTGAATTTCGGGTCGGAGTATTGAAGCGCCAAAGATAAGCGTGCTTCCAGTATACCTTGCGTAGCTCTCGGCAAATATTCGTGTATCAATTAGAGGTCGCAACAGAGTTTTCCAAGAACGAGAGTTTTCTTCGTCGAGAACTATGGTTTTAAACTTCCGAGGCAGAGAAAGATATTGAGGAGTCCCAACAACAAGAATCGCATGTTTTTCTTTTATGGCCTTGCTCCACCTTTCTAGCATTTTTTTCTTACCGGTACCGCTATGAAAAGAAAATGTGAACTCCGGAATACCGTGACCAAGTTCTCGCGCGAGGCGTTCCACATCGTCGACAGTTGGCGCAGAAATAAAAACCGATTCTTCCTTGACGAAAGATTCTCGCACGAGTCGCTGGTATGATTCCAGCCGTGTTTTGGTATCGTTTTGGATTGCGAGAAGGCGGAACTTTTTTCCCGGCGACGCTTTCCTCTCCACATTTTGAAGTTGACCCGAAATATGCGCATCCAAAATAGCTTTTGGTGTTAACGCCAAAAGTGTTTCGCCAAGCGCTTGCGCTCCATACCTCGCTGTCTCCTCGGTGGCTTTTAGAAACGCATCATTCCAGACATAACGAGCCCTTACACGAGTAATTTTTCGCATCGCATAGTCGGATGATTTTATAGTGCTTTTTATTGTGGTTGCATCTTTTACCTCAAGCACAAGCGCAGGAACTTCTCGAGAAAGAATTGGCACTTCTATCAGGGCCCCAACCGGTACTGTTTCTTTTGAAAAATATGTGAGAGTGTCGCGGAGTACCCCACGGACAATCGGAGAAACAGAGAGTATTTTCATACATCAATAATATAACACGCCATAGCCAAAGCATATCCACAAAATTGTTTTTTCCCGAGGAAAAATCAAAAAAATACGAAATAATGCAAAAATTGGATTTTTATTGGGGGTTCTAGTAAGATAGGGGACATATGAGTGATTCTTTAGTCATTAAGGGCTTTGGTGGAAAACGTGAACTCGATGGCATTGTGCGTGTGCCAGGGGCGAAGAATGCTGCCTTAAAAGCCATTGTTGCAGGCATTCTTTTCCGCGATGAGCTAACACTTTCCAATATTCCGGAAATAAACGATATTGAAAAGATTTTTGAACTTTTGAAGGAAATGGGCGGGGAAGTGACTCGTTTGGGTCGTGGCAAATACACAGTATTTATTCCCAAAGGATTTTCTACAGAAATTTCTCCGGCAATCGCAAAGAGAATGAGAGCGTCCGTGGTCCTCACAGGACCTATCCTCGCGCGTTTCGGAAAGGTTTCTTTCCCTCACCCCGGCGGTTGCATCATCGGCGCTCGTCCTGTCGATTTCTTTATTGATGGTTTCCAAAAAATGGGGGCAACAGTAAAAGTTAACGACAATATGTATTCTGTTACCGCAGAGAATGGTCTCCACGGCGCAGAACTTTTTCTAAAAAATCAAAGTGTGACCGTGACAGAAACATTTATTATGGCCGGTCTCCTTGCAAAGGGAACTACTGTTATTAAAAATGTGGCTATGGAACCGGAAATTGCCGAGCTTGTAAATTTTTTGAATAAATGCGGAGCAAAAATCACAGGCGCGGGGACCCCAACGATCACAATCAAAGGAGGCAAGCTTCTAAGTGGCAAAGGCAAATTATATAAAACAATGCCCGACCGCATTGATGCCGGAAGTTTCCTTATTCTTGGGGCTCTCGCTGCGCGTGAACTTCATATTAAAAATTGCAATCCAAAACATCTCGAAGCGCTGATTGAAATTCTTCGCCAAGCCGGCGTCTCGGTTGAAACAAAGAAAACAGAAATCATTGTAAGGGCGCCGAGCGCAATAAAACCAATTGACATAAAAACTCACGAATATCCGGGGTTCCCGACTGACCTTCAAGCGCCAATAACAGTTCTCCTTACTCAAGCCACGGGCGAAAGCAAAGTATTTGAAACTATTTTTGAAGGGCGTTTGAATTACACCGAAGAACTTGTGGCAATGGGAGCGTCCATCACAGTGATGGACCCACACCGCATTCTCGTTCACGGGAATTCGGAACTCAAAGGGCGCAAACTTACAAGTCCAGACCTTCGCGCGGGCCTTGCGTTCGTCATCGCGGCGGTCGTTGCAAAAGGGGAATCGGTTATACATAATGTAGATACGACGATAGATAGGGGATATGAAAACGTAGAAAAACGCTTACGCGCCATAGGGGTCAACGTAGAACGTGTTTTGGTGGTTCCCGAGACTCCGGTTGTGCCAATTGCGCCAAAAGATTAAATATTATGGGGATTTTTGTAAGAAAACTCGGCATCGATCTTGGCACAGCAAACACGCTCGTGTTTATTCCCGGCAAGGGCATTGTTCTAAATGAGCCCTCCGTTGTTGCTGTTGACCAGCAAACAAACAAGATTATGGCAGTTGGAGTAGAGGCGAAACAAATGATCGGCCGTACTCCAGACAATATTGTTGCATACCGCCCAATGAAAGACGGCGTGATTGCCGACTATCGCGTAACAGAGGCGATGATTCGCTACTATATGAGCAAAGCTCTCGGCAGATGGAATGTGTGGAAGCCGGACGTAATGGTTTCAGTTCCAGCTGGAGTATCTTCGACAGAACGTCGAGCTGTGATTGAGGCAACGCTTAAGGCGGGAGCAAAAAATTGTTACGTTGTGAAAGAACCAATTCTTGCCGCCATCGGCGCAGGCATTCCTATTCAAGAAGCGCGTGGCCATATGGTTGTTGATATCGGCGGAGGCACCACTGACGTTGCGGTGATTTCTTTAGGAGGAATTGTTTCCTCGACATCGGTTAAATGCGCTGGAAATAAAATCGACCACGCTATTGCGGATTATATAAAGAAAACATTTAACCTAGCCATCGGTGATCGCACCGCCGAAGATATAAAAATCCGCATTGGTTCGGCTACGACAATAGACGACGAACTTCTCTTAACTATCCGCGGACGCGATTATATCAGTGGACTTCCTCGTACAGCTCAAATCACAACAAACCAGATTGTAAAAGCGATAGACCGCGAGCTTCGTGAAATAGTTCGCGCAATAAAAGATGTTCTGCAGGATACTCCTCCGGAACTTTCTGCGGATATTATTGATGAGGGAATTATTATGACTGGTGGCTCATCGCAACTTCGAAATTTCCCCGAGCTCGTTGAGCGCCTTACAGGAGTAAAAGCTGTCCTCGCCGAAGACGCAATTTACTGCGTTGTGAAGGGGACGGGCATTGCGCTCGAACACCTTGACACTTATAAGAAAAGCATTCTTTCAAAAAAATAAAATATTTATGTTAGATGAAATTTTTAATCATTTCAAGAAAACCGGATACCTTCATCATGCGCACATGATCAAGGGCGATGCGAAGGTTTTGATACCAATACTCATTTCTTCTCTTAAGGAAAATATGGGTATCGCTGCTGTGGGAAATCCAGATGTAACTATCTTGAATTATGAATCTCTTGGAGTGGAAGAAAGTCGTATCTTGGCTGAGATGCAGTCCCACTCTGCATTCAAACAAAGCGAGTCCGACAAAGATTGCACGTGCAATAAAATATTTATCATAACCACGAAGTCATTTACGAATGAGGCCCAAAATGCTCTTTTGAAAACTATTGAAGAACCGACAGCAGGTACTCATTTTTTCATTATTGTTCCTCGCATTGATACAGTTTTACCAACACTTCTTTCAAGGATGATTTTTGTTGATGAAACAAAACGTCACAAAGAACCGGACGAAGATGACCAAATTGCGGAACTTTTTTTGAGGTCGCCATTTCGTGATCGTTTCGGTATTTCAAAAAAATTATCAGAAATAAAAAAAGATGGAACAGTAGACAGGGAGAAAATACGGCACATTCTCGACCATCTGGAACGCATACTTTATGAACGTACAGCAGGGAAGCTGTCGGAGCACGTATTTCGCGAGCTGTACGAAATAAAGACTTATTTAAGCGATCGCGGATCCTCCCCAAAAATACTTTTGGACCACTTAGTCCTCGCGCTTCCAATTATACAAGTTGACTAGAATTAGGGCCGTACGTAGGGCTTGACAAAAGCTGAATAGGTGCTATACTGATACTTAGATTGAAGGTAGTACAGGCCTTACGCACCTTTATCAGGTAGTGGCACAGCAGGATAAAACCAGCACGGTTCGATAAAGAGTTTCTGTGGGAGTATCCAACTTCACTGAATTCTCCAAAGCGAACTTGCTGAGTCCTCATTACGGCCTCCCACACACCGGAGCTCCGTAGCCATCAACTACCTTACTATACCCCCAGGCCTAGGATCGCCTTTATATTTAATCGTCGTTGATATGCCGAACAGCATATCCGATCCGCCCCCCAGCATTCGCGAGTGCTCGGGGGTTCTTTTTATATATTTGAGTTAAAGTCCCAATTTTGGTATCATACCGGCATATATGGCTTACGATTTTTCAGGGCTCAAAAAGAAGATTAAGGACATCAATGAACATTTTGCAAAGGAGCTTTCCGGTATTCATACCGGACGAGCAAGCATGGCGCTCCTTGATACAGTACACGTGGAATCATACGGCGCGCAACTTGCGATTTCGCACCTAGCAACTATTACAAATGAGGACGCGCGAACACTTCGCATTGTTCCTTGGGACAAAAAAAATAGCAAAGAAATAGAGAAATCGATTAACGCAGAAAATCTCGGAGTGTCCGTGTCTGTTGACGATGGTGGTCTTCGTGTGTTTTTTCCTCCGCTTACCACCGAACGCCGCATCGCATTCACAAAAATTGTTCGCGACAAGGTAGAAGATGCTCGCGTATCCCTTCGTGGCGAACGTGAAAAAACTAAAAACGATATTGTTACAAAAGAGCGCGACGGAGAAATGAACGAAGACGAAAAAAAGCACTCCCTTGACGCTCTTCAGAAACTTGTTGATGAAACAAATGCGTCTTTTGAAGCGACCGGCGTGAAAAAGGAGAAAGAAATACTCGGCGAATAATGTTCACGAAGTCCTATGTCGATTTTAATTTTTATCATTATTCTTGCAGTGCTCGTTTTTGTTCATGAACTTGGACATTTTCTTGTTGCAAAGCGAGCCGGCGTTCGCGTTGACGAGTTTGGCATCGGCTTTCCTCCGGCTCTTTGGAAAAAGAAAGTAGGGGAGACAATGTACTCGATCAATGCGTTTCCGATCGGCGGTTTTGTCAAAATTTTTGGGGAAAACCCCGACGAAGAATCACTTAATGGGGTTGACGCATCGCGAAGCTTAACAAGCAAATCAAAAATTGTTCAAGCATCCGTTATTGTCGCTGGTATTGTATTTAACCTCGTTTTTGCATGGTTTCTTGTTTCTTCGGCATACATGATCGGGGTTCACGCATCTACCGATTCGGAATATGGCGCTCGTGTTGCAAGCCCCGCCCTTACAATAATAGACATTCTTCCAAAATCTCCGGCAGAACTTGCTGGCCTAAAGATAGGCGACAAAATACTTAATTTGAAATCAGGCAAAGATGTTCTTGAAAACCCAAACGCTTCTTCAGCACAAGATTTTGTTGCAAGTCACAAGGAAGTCGTTTTGACATATGAAAGAGGCGGTATTTATAGTTCTGTAGTCGTAAATCCGAAAGAGGGAATTGCCACAGGGCGACTTGCCATAGGCATTGCGATGGATGTAGTCGGAAATCTTCAATTACCTTTTTATGAAGCGCCATACGCAGGTTTAAAAACTACCGTTTCTTTGACTTGGGATACGGCAACCGGCCTCTTTGATTTTTTTAAGCAAATATTTATTGGCAAGGCAAATTTTTCTCAAGTTTCTGGTCCGGTTGGAATTGTTGGTGTGGTTGGGTCATCCACCGAGCTTGGTTTTGTCACACTTCTCACTCTTGCTGCTCTAATTTCAATCAACCTTGCTGTTATAAACATACTTCCATTTCCAGCCCTTGATGGCGGACGACTATTTTTTATTCTAGTTGAAAAAATCAAGGGCTCACCGATAAAACCAACAGTAGCAAACGCAGTAAATCTCGCAGGATTTGCCCTTCTCATCATTTTAATGATAGTTGTGACGTATCACGATATAGCAAAAATTATTTACGGTTAAGGAGCATCTTTCTTTCTTTTTGAACTCCCTTTTTTGGGTCATTTGGCGTAGTTACATTTTTGATGTAATATACGCACATATGAGACAAAGCAAACTATTCATAAAAACCAGAAAAGAAGCGCCGGCAGACGAGGTAGCAAAAAACGCAAAACTCCTTATTAGAGCAGGATTTGTGGACAAACTTCAGTCCGGGGTTTACACATATCTACCACTTGGACTTCGCGTACTTAAAAATATTGAAAACATTATTCGTGAAGAAATGAACCTCGTGAACGGACAAGAGGTCTTGATGCCAACACTGCACCCAAAAGAAAATTGGGAGACGACAGGAAGGTGGAAGGCGATGACCGATCTATACAAAGTAACCGATTCGTCCGGACGAGAAAATGCGCTCGGCCCAACCCACGAAGAAGTAGTTGTTCCTCTCGTGAAGCAATTTGTTTCTTCGTATCGCGATTTGCCTTTTTCTGTTTATCAATTTCAAAATAAATTCCGTATGGAACTTCGCGCGAAATCAGGAATTCTTCGCGGACGCGAGTTCATGATGAAAGATATGTATTCTTTTCATCGTGACCCGAAAGAATTTAGCGCATATTATGAAACCGTAAAAAACGCATACAAGAATATTTTTGACCGTGTTGGAATTGGAGCGCAAACGTATCTCACGTTTGCATCTGGTGGAACTTTTTCAAAATACTCACACGAATTTCAAGCCATTACTACCGCAGGGGAGGATGCTATCTACATTTGCGATAAATGTTGCATTGCTGTAAACAAGGAAATCATAGAAGACCAAAAAAACTCCTGTCCCGAGTGTGGGAATAAATCGCTCCGCGCCGAAACAGCCGTAGAGGTTGGGAATATTTTTGACCTTAAAACAAAGTTTTCCGCTCCATTCGGGCTTACCTACAAGGACGAAAGCGGAGTAGAACAACCGGTACTTATGGGATGCTATGGTATTGGGCTTGGACGCGTTTTAGGCACCATTGTGGAGGTTTTGGGCGACGAAAAGGGGCTTGTATGGCCAAAAGAGATTGCGCCGTTTATGGTGCATTTGGTTGAAATTCCTTCGGAAAATCCTTTGGTTCGCAAGGGTGCTGAAAAACTTTACAAAGACCTTGTTAAGAAGGATGTTAAGGTTCTATGGGATGATCGCGATTTGCGCGCAGGTGAAAAATTTGCAGACAGCGACCTCATCGGAATCCCACTTCGTGTTGTTGTTTCGGAGAAAACCCTTGCAGGCAAAAAATTTGAAGTAAAGGAGAGAAGTAGTGGCAAAGTATCAATGCTCGATGGCTCTCAGCTTTTAAAGAAATGTGTTGCCAGTTAATAATTTATGTTCGAGAAATTTTTCAAACTTTTTTCTAATGACATCGGCATCGACCTCGGTACTGCAAATACCTTAGTGTATTTGAGGGACCACGGTATTGTCATCAACGAACCTTCTGTCGTTGCCGTAAACCAAAAAACTGGAACAGTTGTTGCTATCGGAACACAAGCAAAGCAGATGATAGGCAGAACCCCGGGTCACGTCACCGCTATCCGTCCGCTTGTCGACGGTGTCATCTCGAACTTTGAAGTTACGGAAGAAATGCTTTCGTATCTCATCAACAAAGCGAATAAAATTTCAAAAAAGAGTGTTCGACCGCGCGTAGTTGTAGGTGTACCGTCTGGAATCACCAGCGTGGAAATTCGCGCTGTGTATGATGCGGCAAAAAATGCCGGAGCTCGCGAGGTGCACATTATTGAAGAACCAATGGCTGCAGCTATTGGTATCAAGCTTCCGATTAAAGACCCCGTCGGCAATATGATAATCGATATTGGTGGAGGTACTACCGATATTGCGGTGATCTCTTTAGGCGGAATCGTCCGTTCAAAAAATCTTCACATCGCCGGAGATAGAATGAATAACGACATCATAAATTATATACGAGACGAGTTTCGGGTTCTTATCGGCGAACGTACTGCTGAAGGTGTGAAAATCGCAATTGGTTCGGCTTTGGGCGGAGAGGGCCCAATGGAAGCAGTTATAAGAGGGCGAGATTTGGTGACAGGACTTCCACGCGAAGTTGTTGTTACGGATATGGATATTCGTGAAGCGCTTGCGCCGTCCGTTTTGGGGCTTGTTGACGCAGTAAAAGAAGTTATAGAAACAACACCTCCAGAAGTTCTTTCAGACGTAATGAGTAGGGGAATCGTATTGGTCGGTGGAGGCGCCCTTCTTCGTGGACTCGACGTGCTACTTTCAAAAACTTTATCGGTGCCAGTGTATGTCGCAAATGACCCGCTTACAGCAGTAGCAAGGGGCGCTGGAATTGTGCTTGAAAATATGGACGATTTCCGAGAAGTTTTGATTGAACATGAAAACGACCTTCCTCCACGCTAGTACGAAAACAAAGCCTTCCTTGTTTGTGCTTGTAGGCATAATTCTTGTGGGCGGAGCGATGCTCTTTTTTAGTAATGTTAGAAGTTTTTTTTCTAGCGCTGTTTACTCTGTAGCGCCATTTGTTTGGAAAACAGGGAACAATGTTGGGCAAACTTTTCAATCGTTTTTCGTGGGGTTTCGTTCTAAACAGCTTTTGTTGTACGAAAACGAGAGTTTGAAAAGACAAGTTGATCTTATGAAAGTACAAGTCTTGAATCGAGATCTTTTGGCTCAAAAAATAATAGAATTGGAAGCAACTAGAGGGGAAGTCGTAGGCAAACGTGTTCGTGGAGAGGTTCTTTCGGGTCCCGGATTGATGCCATACGATACTCTTTCTATTGATGTAGGAACTAACCTTGGGATTAAAGTGGGTGACGTGGTGGCATACACCGGAGCCGGAGTTATTGGTGAAATTGCCGAAGTCTACTCCTCGTCCTCAAAAGTAAAACTTTTTTCGTCTCCCGGCAAAGAAACAAATTCATTGATAGGATCTCACAAAATTCCTGCCAAGAGTCGCGGTCGAGGAATGGGAAACTTTGAGGCCACCGTTCCCTCGGGAAGCCCTATTGCTGTAGACGATATGGTACTCCTTCCTGGAGGCAAGTTGATTTTAGGCAAGGTGGGTGAAGTGGAAGAAAAACCCGGAGAACCGTTTGTTCGCGTGCTCATTCGAACGACATTTAATATTTCGGAAATATCAGAGGTCGAAGTTCTCATAAAATAAAAACAAGCATGATGGTAAAACGCATAGTTTTTGACTTTTTTCTAATTTGCGCGATTTTTTATTTGCCGTGGTGGCTTGTGGCCGTGATTGCAGTCTTTGGTATTTTTTATTTTCATTCATATTACGAAGTTCTTGTCGCCGGAATTCTTTTGGATATTCTTTATTCCGTGAGTGGCAACGAGTTCTCCGTTTTTTCTGTATTGGGATTTTTAACCGCAATAATTCTTTTTGTTGCGATTGAACGTATCAAATGTGAATTGCGATAATTATGATTTTCAACAAGAAAAAATCTCTTTCGGCGTACAGCCTCAAACAACTCTCGCGGGAAATAGATCCCGACGAAATTTTTCTTGATTCAAAAAACTTACCCGACTTTGACAAGGACCAATTTGAGGGACGTCTAGAAAAACCCATAGGAATAAGGGCGATTTTTGGAGTCGCCATAGTTTTTATTCTTATTGAAATAGTCTTTTTTACCAAAGTTGTGAATCTACAAGTTGTGCGTGGCAACGAGCTTTTGGAAAAAAGTGAAAATAATCGCCTTGAGCATACACCTATTTTTGCAATGCGTGGAACGATATATGACCGCAACGGAGAAAAACTTGCTTGGAATTCTTTTGATGAAAAAATTATAGCCGATTCTCAAACATCAGGTGCTAGTGTTGGAACTCTGCCTTTGACCGATAATGCGACAACAACAGGTGATCTTTCTCTGATTCACAGATCATATATTTCTTTGCCTGGATTTGGGCACGCGCTTGGCTATGTGAGTTATCCCAAACGCGACTCAAACGGCTTTTTTTATCAGGAATCATTTATTGGGAAAGACGGTGTGGAAGAAAAATATAATGATTTACTTTCCGGCAAAAATGGTCTTCAAATATCGGAGATAGACGCTCTAGGGAATATCAGAGAGGGAAGCATTATAGAAAAAGCACAAAACGGCGAGGGTATTACTTTGGCAATCGACTCGAAGGTGCAAGCCGAACTTCACACTTTCATAAAAAATCTTGCCGTAGACAAAGGATACATTGGAGGTTCAGGGGCTATCATGGATATTAAAACGGGGGAGCTCTTGGCGCTTACAAGTTATCCTGAATATGAAAGTGGCGTACTTTCGGAAGGGAAAAATAATAAAATCATCCAAAGTTATCAGACCGACAAGCGTTCAGTGTTTCTCGACCGAGCAGTTTCTGGAGTTTACGCTCCCGGTTCAGTTGTAAAACCAATAATGGCGATAGGAGCTTTGGAGGAAGGAGTTATTACTCCCGAAAAACAAATTTTGAGCACCGGCTCTATTACAATTCCAAATCCATATTATCCAGAACTCAAATCCGTTTTTAATGACTGGAAGGCGCACGGCTGGGTAAATATGCGTCGCGCTCTCGCGGTTTCTTCAGACGTTTACTTTTATGAGATTGGAGGAGGGTTCGAGGGTCAAAATGGAATAGGCATCGCAAATATTGAAAAATATGCGCGTATGTTTGGATTGGGGAGTCCAACTGGTATAGATTTGACTGACGAAAAAAGTGGCACCATACCAAACCCCGAATGGAAAGCAAAAGTTTTTAATGGCGAACCATGGCGCCTTGGAGATACTTACCACACAGTTATCGGTCAATATGGTTTTCAGGTAACACCTCTTCAGATGATTCGCGCAACGGCTACTATTGCAAACAACGGAACTCTTGTAACACCACATTTGCTGAAAGATCCTGTGGAGGATTTTCCGACAACGAAAATTTCAATTCCTTCTTCGTCTTTTCAAGTTGTTAGAGAGGGAATGCGTCAGGGTGTCCTTGAGGGTACTGATGTAGGACTTAATGTTGCTTATGTAGACGTAGCCGCTAAAACGGGAACAGCTGAAGTCGGATCAGCAAAAAAATACATTAATTCATGGGTGGTCGGATTTTTCCCGTATGAAAAACCGCGATACGCATTTGCTGTTGTGATGGAAAAAGGTCCTTATCACAATACAATCGGTGGAGTTTTTGTAATGCGAGAAATGCTTGACTGGATGCACACAAATACTCCCGAATACCTAAAAGAACTCTAGGTCGGTTTTGTTGTGAATATCGTTGACTTTTTTGGGATTAGTGATATGGTTTCCTTTGGAAACAGTTTCTTATTTGCCTACCCAAATCTTCTTTATGAACAATAAAGCAGAAGAACCTAGCATTGGCCTCAAAATCAAAGTAGACCTTGAATATCTTCTTGCGGCATTGTTGTTAACATCGTTCATCTGGGTTCCGCTCATACTCCTCTGGATGCACTTTTGTGCAAGGCACCCCAGGCTCTGGACCACCGCAATCTCTCTTATCTTCGGATAGGGGAGATTTTTACATTGACTTTTGTCGGCTTTCTTGCAAAAGTGAAGGTGGATTCTTTATATTTTACTTCCAACCTTCTCTATGGTCCGCGAAGTATTAATACCGCTTTCATTTTTTGTTTCAGTTATCATATCAGACACAATAACCTTCGTTGCATACTGTCTTGTAAAAGGTCCAGATTTCTCGCTTCGCCGTGATGACAAGTGGATGCTCATAGGCATTTTTGCGATTTGGCTTGTCGTAGCCTTCGTTTTTGTCTTTGCTTCATTGGGAGCAATTTTTGGCATAGTAAAATAATGATATGCGCGTAATCTGGTGCGAAAAAACACATCCCCGACCTTGTTGGTCTAGGGGATGTTTTTTAATTCTCACACAATTTTAAATGCATTATTATACAATAAATTTGGGTTGACTTTTACCTCAAAAAAAGATAGAATGGCGACATGTCAGAAGAAAAAGAATATCTAAGTCAGGAAAAATTCAACGAGCTAAAAAAAGAACTCTCTTACCTTAAAAGTGTGCGTCGCAAGGAGATTGCAGAACAACTCGATTTTGCAAAGGCCTTTGGCGACCTAAAAGAAAATGCAGAATATCACGAAGCTCGTCAAAGCCAAGGCGAAGCAGAGGATCGCATTGCCAAACTTGAGGAAATGTTGAAGCAGGCCGTCATTATAAAAGAAAACCACAAAGGTGGTCCTGTTACCGTTGGTTCAAAAGTAACTTTCCAAAAATCGGGAGACAAGGCCGAGCAATGCTACCAAATAGTTGGTTCAGAAGAGGCAAATACCAAAGAGGGCAAGATTTCAAACAAATCACCCATCGGCAAAGCTCTTATGGGAAAGTTAAAAGGGGACAAGTTTGAATGCAAAACCCCTACAGGAATTGTGGAATGTACAGTTATAAACGTCGAGTAAGTTTTTTAAAAAATAATTAAATAATTCCGTGGCATCAATAGAAGAAATTCGCGCAGAACGTTTAAAAAAACTCGAAATTCTCAAAAAAAGTGGGATGAACTCTTATCCTATTGAGACAAAGCGTACGATGTCTGTGAAAGACGCGGTCTCCTCGTTCACGAAACTTTCTAAAACAAAGAAAAAGATCACTCTTGCCGGTCGTGTTACGGCTATCAGGGGGCAGGGAGCTATTGCATTCATCAACCTCCAAGACGGCGAGCGTATGATTCAGGGATTTTTCAAAAAAGATGAGCTAAAGGGAAATTTATTCTCGCTTTTCCAGGACGCTGTTGATATTGGAGATTTTATTGAATGCACCGGAATTCTTTTTGAAACCAAACGCAAAGAAAAAACACTTCTTGTAAAAGATTGGAGAATGCTCTCAAAGAGTTTGCGTCCACTTCCAGATAAGTGGCATGGTCTTCAGGATGTAGAAGAGCGCTTCCGTCGTCGCTATCTTGATCTCGTAATGTCTCCGGAGGTACGCGAGCGTTTTGTAGTGCGTTCAAAAATTGTTAAAGAAATTCGTCAATTTTATAACGATGCGGGATATATCGAAGTTGAGACACCTCGCTTGCAAGTTTTAGCTGGTGGCGCAACCGCAGAACCGTTTGTCACACACCACAACGCCCTTGATATTGATTTTCACCTTACGATAGCTCAAGAACTTTATCTAAAAGAACTTCTTGTCGGCGGTTTTACGAAAGTTTATGAAATAGGGCGTAAATTTAGAAACGAAGGAATTGATACAACCCATAATCCAGAATTTACAATGCTTGAGTCGCAAGATGCATACTCGGACGCTCTAGGTCAGCGTAAGTTCATTGAGAAATTGTTTAAAAGTGTTGTTAAAAATATTTTCAATACTTACATTATCTCTTACGGAGGGAATAATATTAATTTTAAAAAGCCTTTTGCAGTTATCACATTTTATGATCTGTTAAAGCGCCATGCTCTGATTGCTAACCCAGAAACGATAAGTCGCGAGGAACTTATATTGTCCGCAAGCCAACTTGGTGTGGATGTTGCCCCAACCGATTCACAAGAAAAAATTCTCGACAATATTTACAAAAAAACTTGTCGTCCAAAACTCATACAACCTACTTTTATCATTGATTACCCAGTAAGTTTCAACCCTTTTGCAAAACGAAAAGAAAAAGATGAAACCCTAATCGACCGTTTTCAATTAGTTGCTGGCGGTATTGAAATGGTAAACGCTTTTTCGGAATTAAATAATCCTGTTGACCAAAAAGAACGTTATCTTGAGCAAGACAAAAAAAGAAAAGAAGGGGATAATGATATTTCTCCGTCCGACAAAGAGTATCTTGAAGCTATGGAACACGGAATGCCCCCAAACGGTGGCATAGGAATAGGTATTGATCGAGTTGCTATGCTTTTGACCGACACGAAGAATATTAAAGAAGTAATTTTGTTCCCAACTCTTCGCCCAAAAGAATAACCCACCACCCCGCTGGGTTGAAAAATAAGCCCAAAAACTGTAAAATAAGGTTATTATGACTCTTCAATATCAAGTAAAAACAGAGTCCTTTGAAGGACCACTCGAGCTTTTGCTTGACCTGATTGAAAAACGCAAACTTTTCATAAACGAAATATCTCTTGCGAGCATCGCCGACGATTATATTGCGCATCTAAAAACATTTGAAAAAATGCCGGTGGATTTTGTTTCCAATTTTCTTATCGTTGCCGCTACCCTTGTTCTCATCAAATCAAAATCACTTCTTCCTACACTCTCGCTTACTGAAGAAGAAACAAGAGACACAGAGGAGCTTGAACGACGCCTGAAAGAATATCAGCGCATACGCGAGCTTTCTCTCCATGTGAAGCGTTTGTTTGGAGCTCTAGTTTTATTTCCAAAAGGACAATCTAAAAATCGCGTAGTTATTTTTACTCCAAATGAGCATATGCAACCGCTTAGTATGTTTTCCGCAATGCGAGACGTAATCGCGCGATTCCCAAAGAAAAATAATCTTCCAAAAGTTGCTGTTAAAAAAGTCATTTCTCTTGAAGAGGTTATGAGTCGTCTTTCGGAGCGTATCACGACCACCCTAAAGATGAGTTTCCGTGATTTTGCGGGGGTCGGCAAAGAAGAAAAAGTAAATATTATTGTAAGTTTTCTCGCGATGCTTGAACTTGTAAAGAGAGGACTAATCGCTGTTACGCAGGAGACCCACGGAGCCGATATTCATATGGAGACAGGCATTCTTGGAACTCCGGAATATGGCGTAAATGGTTAAAATTGTGCTTATGATATAATACGAAATATGGAAAACAACCTAAACATTACTGCGCGCATAGAAGCTCTACTTTTTTTCAAGGGGGAGCCAGTCAGCGCTAAATTTTTAGCAGATACCCTTAAGGTTTCTGAAACCGAAATAGCGGACGGCCTAAACAAGCTCGAAGAAATCCTAAAAACCGGTGGAAGGGGAGTCGCTCTTATGCGAAATGGCGATGAAATAATGCTCGGCACTGTTGCGGAAATGGGAGCCACCATAGAAAATCTTCTTAAAGAAGAACTTACAAAAGACCTCGGCAAAGCAGGCCTAGAAACCCTTGCGATTGTTTTGTATCGAGGTCCGATAACAAGGAGCGAGATAAATTATATTCGTGGCGTAAACTCAAATTATATTTTGCGAAGCTTGCTTGTACGGGGACTCATTGAAAAAGTAGAAGAAACTCACGTGCGAAGCACTATCTACCGACCGACCTTCGAACTTCTTTCTTATATGGGGGTTAGCAAAGTGGAAGATTTGCCTGAATATGAAGGAGTAAAGACTGCGGTCGAAGAATTTAAAAATGTGAGCAAAGAAGATAGTGATGAATATGAAGAAGAGCCCGATTTACCAGCAAATAAAGACGCTTAGTATTTTTGCCCTTCTTTCTTTCGGGGTGATTGTAGTTGCGCTCATTTTCCAGACGCTTTTTTCATACGGCAATAACGCGACGGGAGTTCCTAAAAATAATTCTTCAAAAAAAACATCCACAGTAATACCGATTGACCCATTTAAAAACCTTTCTCTCGAAGCTCGCGCTGTGTATGTCTTTGATTTGTCCACAAATAAGGTGTTATATGCTCGGGATGAAAATGAAAAACTTCCCCTTGCTTCTTTGACAAAACTTATGACCGCTCTCGTAGCTTTGGATGGCATGAATTCTGATTCTCTCGTCACGCTTACAAAAAAGGATATTAGCGCAGAGGGGGACAGTGGTCTATTGTCTGGAGAAAAATGGCGTTTAGGAGACCTCCTAAAAACAATGCTCGTCGCCTCATCCAATGACGCTGCTCATGCGGTATCCAGATTTGTCGGCTCTATGGGGCAGAACGATTTAGAAGATGAAGGAATGACGCGGTTTGTTGGTATGATGAATGAAAAAGCGCAAATGCTCGGATTGTCCAGCATGGAATTTTTTAATGAGTCTGGACTTGATGTGGGTGATGGGGAAATAAAAAATGGAATACCATTTGTGTCAACAAAAGCGGGTGGGTATGGTTCCGCAAAGGACGTAGAACTTCTTATAAAATATTTGTGGCAAAAATATCCAAGCACACTCCAGATTACAATGTACCAAAATGCAAAAATTACTTCAGATAATGGTATTATTCATGATGTGCCGAACACAAATGAGGCGCTTGGTCGTTTCCCCGGAATGATCGCCTCGAAAACCGGGTACACAACCCTTGCCGGCGGGAATCTTGCTATCATTTTTGATACTGGTATCGGGCATCCTGTGATAGCAGTAGTTTTGGGCTCGAGTTATCACGGACGTTTTTCTGATATGCAAACTTTGACAGAAGCAACGCTCCAAAGCATAAATCCTGTTACCCAATAATATGAAAAAAAATAAAATTGATCGAATATTCCTTATACTAACCATCCTTCTCGTATCGGTCGGTTTTTTCGTTTTTACATCAGCGTCACTCGGGCTTTATGTAAGGAAAGGTTTTTCTCTCCAAAATATTTTCTTTGACCAAACAGCCGGACTTTTGCTTGGAATCGTACTCTTAACCATAGCAATAAAAACTCCACTCCGATTGCTTCGCAAATACGCGTTACATCTTTTTATAGCCTCGGTTGTTTTTTCGTTTCTTGTTTTTGTTCCACACCTTGGTTTTTCGCACAATGGAGCCAGTCGGTGGATTTCTCTGAAATACTTTTCACTACAGCCGTCAGAGATGCTTAAACTTGCCACAGTTATTTATTTTGCTTCAATTTTACCCCTCTTGCGTGACCGCATAAAGACAATGAAATATTCTCTAGGGATTATGCTTGGTGTTCTCGCGATGCCAGCTATTGTTCTTTTCTTCCAAAAAGATACCGGCACATTAATGGTTATTGTTTCTGCCGTACTTGCTATGCTCGTTGCCTCTGGAGCAAAAATAAGACATCTCTCAATAATGATCGTCATTATTTTCTTAGGAATTGGGGCTTTGGCTATGGTTAGACCGCACGTAAAAGAGCGAATTCTTACATTTTTTGATCCTTCGCGCGACCCGCAGGGCGCAAGTTACCAAATTCAAAAATCTTTGATAGCCATTGGCTCTGGGGGCATCGTCGGAAGAGGTTTTGGGCAAAGTGTTCAAAAATATGGCACTCTTCCCGAGCCAACCGGAGATTCTATTTTTGCTGTTATGGGTGAAGAATTTGGATTTGTAGGCGCAACACTCTTAATTCTTCTGTTTCTCCTTTTTGGCATACGAGGAATGCAAGTCGCGAATGCAAGCCAAGATTCTTTCAGTGGACTTCTGGCCGTTGGAATTGTTATACTGATAATATCACAGTCATTTGTGAATATTGCCGCGATGCTAGGACTTATCCCGCTCACGGGACTTCCGCTCGTATTTGTGAGCCACGGCGGTACGGCAATTGTCTTTTCCTTTATTGAGGTTGGAATCTTACTCAATATTTCTAGACACACTCTTAACAAGAAAAATTTATAACTATGAAGATTATTTTTACAGGTGGTGGAACTGGGGGACATTTTTATCCAATTATTGCCGTGGCGCAAAAATTGAACGCCCTTCTTTTGCGTGAAAATCTCTTAGACGTAAAGCTTTTTTATATGTCTACCGAGCCCTACAATCAAGAGTTGCTCGAGATGAACAATATTACTTTTAAGAAAGTTACAGCAGGGAAACTTCGCGTCTATTTTTCTTTCCTAAACTTTATCGACCCCTTTAAAACAGTGTGGGGAACAATAAAAGTCCTTTTTCAAATGTTCATTCTTTTCCCGGATGTAGTTTTCAGCAAGGGCGGTTTTGCAAGTATGCCAGCGCTCATTGCGGCAAGGTTTTTCCGTATACCGGTCATCATTCATGAGTCAGACAGCGCTCCAGGACGCGCAAATGCATGGGCAGGCAAATTTGCGGAAAAGATAGCCATCTCATATCCCGAAGCGGCACAATATTTTCCCGAAGGACGCACTGCTCTCACCGGAAATCCCATAAGAGAAGATTTGATAACCCCATCCGGCAAAGACGCTTTCAAAGAGCTCGGCCTTGACCCGAACATACCTGTTCTGCTCGTTTTAGGAGGGTCTCTTGGCGCGCAAAAAATAAATGAACAAATTGTTACTCTCGCCCCGCGCCTTGTGGAAAAATATCAGGTTATACATCAGACCGGACTTCAAAATCAAGCCGAGGTGGAGCTACTCATAGATGGACTTCTAAACAGAGGGGTCTCTGGAAGTGCAAACGATAATCCCAATGCAGGGAGGTACCATATACATGGCTATCTCGATGGAGAAAAAATGCGTATGGCTTCGGAAGTAGCAACAGTCGTAATTTCTCGCGCCGGTTCTGCTATTTTTGAAATTGCTGCATGGAATATCCCAGCGATATTAATTCCAATCGCGGAGACAAATGGTGACCACCAGAGGAAAAACGCTTTTTCCTATATGCGCGCAGGGGGTGCAATAGTTATAGAGGAGGCAAATCTTGCGCCCAATTTGTTATTTACCGAAATTGATGGACTCATTCTCGACGAGCCAAGGCGTCTTGCGATGAAAGAATCTGCAAAGGCGTTTGCAAAAACCGATGCCGCAGAAAAAATTGCCGAGCAAATAGTCGAGGTTCTCATAAAACATCTTCCACAAAAAACTTATGAGCAATAATAATCTAAGCAAAGTTGTAACGCGTTTTGCCCCTAGCCCCACAGGTCTTCTTCACGGTGGCAATTATCGCACTGCAATTTTTTCCTATTTATTTGCGCGAAAAAATGGTGGCAAATTTATTCTCCGGATTGAAGATACCGACCGCGAACGTTCAAAACCTGAATTTGAACAAAATATTCTCGAGTCTCTTTCGTGGCTTGGGTTAGAGTATGACGAAATGCACAGACAGAGCGAATTGGTGGCAAATCACACAAAAGCAATAAAGCAGATGATAGAAAGTGGCCATGCATACGTTTCGCTGGAGGAGGCAAAAGATGGATCTGGGGCTATTCGCGAGCTTGTTCGTTTCAAAAATCCAAACAAGCGTGTGAAATTTACAGATATCGTTAGGGGTGAAATAGAAATGGACACCACTGACTTGGGAGATTTTATAATTGCAAAAAAGATTGACGAACCATTATTTCATCTCGCTGTCGTTGTGGACGACGCATCGATGGGGGTTACTCATATCATTCGAGGGGAAGACCAT
>JAQTPS010000024.1 GCA_028712595.1 Minisyncoccota bacterium
ATTGCGGTGTTTTGATGCTTGAGCCCAACGGGATATGAGGAAATTTTTTCAAGCGCAGAAGCGAGGCCGTCAGGGTAACGCGTCAAAAGAGCGCCGGAAGCATCGGCGAGAAATTCGCGCTTGCGAGAAATCGCGAGCTTTATGAGTTGCGCAATGATAGGCGCGAGAATCGCAAGAACGAGACCAGCAATAATTATTATTGCCCCAATTCCACCCTCTCGGTCGCGACTTCGTCCGCCAAACCGCGATGCGCGCAAAAACATATCGGACATTATTGCAATAAAACCGACGAGAACGACAACAACCGTAGAAAGAAGCGTGTCACGATTTCCAATGTGCGAAAGTTCGTGCGCTATCACTCCTTCAAGCTCGGTTTTATCCAAAATTCGCAAAAGACCACTCGTCACAGCAACAGCCGCGTGGTTTTTGTCACGACCGGTCGCAAATGCATTCGGCGAATCGTCCGGAATTACATAAAGTTTTGGCATTGGAAGTCCTGCCGTGATAGAAAGATTCTCAACTGCATTCCAAAGATCAAAATATTGTTCTCGCGTCACTGGTTGCGCCCCTGACATTTTTATAACAAGTGTATCGGAATACCAATAGCCACCAATATTCATTATGACGCTGAACGCAACTCCAACGTAAAGAATAATTGGATTATTGAGAGCATAACTAAAATACCACGCAATAAAAATTACGACGACGAAAAAAGTGGCCATCAAAAACCACGTCTTTCGAGAATTTTCTGATTGATGTGTATAAATAGTTGCCATATCGTATTAATAGCACGGAGAATTTTTATGTCCAGTTGTTCTAGCTTGCGCCTCCACCTCCTCCACCGCCACCTCCTCCCCCTCCGCCTCCACCTCCGCTTGCTCCACCGCCTGAACTTGAAATTGAGGAAGCAAAACTTGCGCTAAAAGACGAAGTGAACGCCGACGGGGAGAACGATGACACACCACCTGCAATATTCCCCGCTACATACACTCCGGAGACAGAACTTCCATACCAATTTGGCGAAGGCATATTAAATGACTCAAACGCTCTTGCCCATTTTTTCTCTACTCCAAAAATAATTGCGTACGGAAGATATTTTTCAAACATATCGGGTGTAAGATTTTGTACGCGATATTTTTCCGCTGTCTCGAGGAACATTTTGAAACCTAACCACTCCTCTTTCAAAATCTGGCCCTGTTTGTTCAGTCGCGCTTCATTTTTCACAAAGTACAAAATAAATCCCGACAAGATGACAGCAGTCACAACACCGAGCACTTGAGGCCCCAGAACTGAAACTAGGGTGTTTCCAACAGCTGAAAAACCGAACACAAGAATAATGCCAACAAAAAACGACATGAATATTTTTGACATCTTGTTTTCTTGAGTCAAAGTAATCTCGTAAGCGTTGGTTTTTGTTTCGGTTTCCTTATAGAGTTCTTCGCGAAGCTTCATTATTTCTAATGAAAAACTCCTCTTTTCACTATTAGAAGCTTTTTTTATCTCTTTCGTTGAAAAATAATTTCCGCCACAGGTGTCAAATATTGTTTGCAGGAATTTCCTCTCATAAGGCTGAAGACCGGCACCGCTTTCAATATTTGTTTTTTCAACAATATAATTTTTTGGAACAAAAATTGCGGAAATATTCATCCCCTTAGAAAGAAAAGAGATAACAAGATAAAGAAGTCCTGGGATGGCAAGCATGAACAGAAAGAAACCAACACCGCCACCAGAAAACATCGCTACGAACAACAGAATCACAACAAAGAAAATAACTTTTACTCCTGACAAAGTAACATTTTCAATAATTGACGTCGGGTCCTCTTTTATCTTCACATATCCGCGCACAGCAAGGTCGATTATTGTCGCTGGCCATGCTTTGTCTGTTATTCCCTCCTTCACAATAACTTCCGCCATTGCTGGCGCAAGATGTTCAGGCGGTTCGTACTGCGGAATGATTGTCCCGCGTCCTTGATGCCACTTTTCAGTATAAAACCAATGAAGAATCGCAAAAATCAAAGTTGCGAGCACAAGTAAAACCGCCACGATGTAGCCCCAGTGCGTTTTCAAAAAATCATACCAATATGCATTCGTGGAAATTATGTTTTTCGGCCAGCCAACCGCAATTGTGAGAGCTTCTTTGGGAGCGATATTTTCGGAGCTAAAAACAACATTCTCCGTATCTACTATTTCCGAGGTGTGATTTTCTCCACCGGTATTGTAATAAGAAATTTGAATGGAAGATTTGTCGGAAATTCCATCGGGCAGTTTTATATAAGCTTCGGAGCGCAATACAGGAACGTCATAATCAGTAAAAAGATTCCAGTAAAGTTCGTCGTGGTTTTTATAAAAACTCAAATCACCATGAACCTTGTATTTCAGTATCCACAAATGCTTTTCATCGCGCGCGTTGTAATACCATTCAATATTTTGATTGCCGTCAACCTGATAAGTCGTGAATTTCCCCCAACTATTCGGATTGGTTTTATCAAGCTGTCTGAAACTCCAAGAAAGTGGTGCTCCAGTCGCTCCATCGATGACCTGCACATCCGTTATCGCGTCTACTTTTGAGAGCGGAATACTTCGCCACCCTTTGTGGTATTCTCCCGTATAGTTATAAAGTTGTTGCTCCGACACATCAAAAGTTGTGTCTTTGTTGATTGTGATATTTGTCGTTATATCATCGTACTGATAGGAACGTGTTTCCTGCGCTGACACAACTAGTGGAGCTATCCCAACAAAAACAAACACAAGGGCGCCGAAAATATATTTCACGCGTTGTGATATTTTTTTAAAACTCGTTTTCATTAGAGTTTGCTAGAACTTTACCGCAACCGGCTCGCGAGCGACAGCATTTGCATCGCCGAGGTCAAAGAATTCCTGTCTCTCGAACTTGAACATTCCTGCAATAACATTCGAAGGAAAAACTTCGAGTTTTGTGTTTAAATCTCGCACGTTGCCGTTGTAAAAACGACGAGCAGCTTGGATTTTATTTTCTGTATCAGAGAGTTCTGTTTGAAGCGCTAGAAAATTTTGATTGGCCTTAAGATCAGGATATGATTCCGAAATAGCGAACAAACTTTTTAGTGTGCCAGAGAGATCATTTTCTGCAGTTTGTTTTTCTTTCATACTTCCCGCCTGCATTGCTTTCGAACGCGCCTCTGTAACCTTTTCAAAAACCTTACTTTCATGAACCGCATAGCCCTTCACTGTTGCAATGAGGTTTGGAATGAGGTCATAGCGACGTTTGAGCTGAACATCGATATCCGACCACGCTTCCTTTGTGCGATTAACGAGAGAAATTAAACTGTTGTACATAACAATCACCCAAATGACGAGAACTGCTACGGCGCCTAAAATATATATCATCATAAAATAAAATCTGATAAAACGAACTTGCTAAATGTCCAATTATTATAATGTTTTTGGTTGTGTGTTGCAAGAAATATTGGTGTTTTTGCTGTGTTTTTACCCCTTGACATTTCCTGTGGATATGCTATACTACTAGGCAGTTAGATGTTCATTGTAAAGGTTTCGTGGTCGCACCCAAAAGATGCTTAATTAGTAGGCATTTACTGGGTGCAACCACTTCGGCCACCATTTCTTTTCCCACTCTTCCTATGAAGACCCGTTCTATTCGCCTCTTGGCGATCGTATCAATCCTCCTCGGTACTTTCTTCGCTCCGACTCTTGCATCTGCAAAGACGTGGAGCACAATTACCGGAAAGGAAATTCTTCCCTCTTGCAACGCCGACTACCAGTTGGCAAAAGGGAGTTATAACTGCGAACTTACGTTCACCGGTTATATCACTCCTCGAGAGCTGAACGAAGGAGTGAATGTTGTGAGATTCTCACTGTTCGGAGTCGGAAATTTCCGCATGAGCGCAGGTTCTGTACTCTTCGTAGACGGCAAGCCGGTCAAGGCAGACGGCGCCCTTGGGTACAAGCGTCTCCCTGGTTCGAGGAAAAGTGCCATTGTGACAATGTACTCGCATGAGTCGTTGGCAAAACTTCCAGTCAGAATGGGCAAAACTTTTACAATCGTCGTTCCTCTCACAATCAATGAAAGGACGATGATGGCAGACCTATTTGACGTGAAGTTCTTACGGCAAAAATAGTTCACGATCTATCAAATCGTAACAGCCCGCTTTCGCAAGAGAGTGGGCTGATTTATTTTATTTTTTCCTAGATTTCCATAGGTCGGACTTGTGGGGCCTACAAGTCCGACCTACGGAAATTTCGTTTGACTTTTCCTGTTGGTATGTTATGCCATTAGGTAGATGCTCCTCACAAATACTCATATTTAGTGATCACTACCGTATTTCTTTCCCCCTCTTCCTCATGAAGACCAAGTCTATTCGCCTTTGGGCGATATTGGTTATCACTGTCATCATCGGCACTTTATCTTTCGTTTTAGTCCCAAGCGCTGCGTCCGCGGAAAATTACGGCGGGCTTCCAGCGGGCTGTACTTCAATTTACAATTACAGTCCAACTGGTCAGCCCTGCGACACACCCCTACCAACAACATATCAACCAAGATATTCGCGCCCGTCACGAGAAAGATATTGGCGACCCGAGATAACATCAACAGAAACAATTGGTTGTTCGAGCGTCACGCTAAATGGCACCGTCTATTATGACGGCGATAGAGTGACGAGCGGGCGGTTTGAAGTTGCGACAAGTGAAAACAATGTTTACAACGGACCTCGCACTTATACTAACCAAGAAAATCTTTCGAGGTCGGGTAGAAGTTGGAACGCGACAATTTCTCGTCTTGTACCTGGGGTTCGATATTATTACAGGCCCGTCGTTTCAACATGGAATGGTGAATTAGCTTACGGAACAGTAACGTCTTTTGTTTTTGACCCTCCTCGTTCTTGCTACAATAATTACCAATTCCGAGAAGACAGAGACAGAATGATGCCATTTCAAATGATGCATCGCCCGTACTATCAGTACGACCGGCAATACTACCAGCGGGGTTATTAAATATACATAGTTCCTTCAGACTTACAGGCCCGCTTTCTTTCGAAGGCGGGCCTGAATTGCATTCCTCCCCCTTTTCTGCTATAGTAGCCCGTATGGAAATTCTGATAAATAAGGTGCTTCCCTTTTTGCCGTGGGTGCAAATTGTTCTTTCTGTCATACTCATCACATCGGTTCTTCTCCAGCAAACTGGAATAGGAGTTGGTGGAGCAATGGGTGGCGGAGACGATAGTATTCACTACACACGTCGCGGAATGGAAAAAGTACTCTTTTATGTAACGATTGTCGTGGCAATTTTGTTTGCCTTTTCGGCTCTCGCTGTCATCCTCGCCAACAAATAAGGCGTCAGAAATCCGACACTAACTTATTGTCGTGAATCAATTTCTTTCATCACTCAAAGTCATATTGAACAAGCGATTTTCCTTCCCCGTAGAAGGGCGTTTCGGTGTTGCCTTTAAAACATTTTCTCGTCGTGAGCGAACTATATTTTTTGGAGCAGTTGGTGTAATGGCAATTACTGTCATCGTAATGCTCTTTTATATCAATCATCAGTTTATTGTTCAAGTCCCAGCGCACAAAGGAACACTTGTTGAAGGAGTGCTAAATACTCCAGCGCACATCAATCCACTTCTTGCAACCAGTGAAATAGGATACGAGGCAGATCGAGATCTCACCGCGCTCATTTACTCGGGACTTCTTCGCGACGATGGTCAAGGTGGTTTTATACCAGACCTCGCAAAAAGCTACGACGTTTCTCCCGATGGACTCATTTATACTTTTACACTTAAACCAAAACTACTTTGGCACGACGGCAAGAGCATAACAGCAAGCGACGTTGTTTTTACAATAAAAACCGTGCAAGATACCAGAACAAAGAGTCCTAAGCGTTCTCTGTGGGATGGTATAAAAGTTGAACAACTAGATACCCTTACCGTACGCTTTACGCTTGAAAAGCCATACTCACTTTTTCTAGAAAACGCCACTCTCGGAATACTTCCGGAGCATATTTGGGAGACTATCGATTTTAATCGCTTTGATTCCAACAATTATAATCGTCAACCTATTGGCTCCGGCCCATACAAATTTACTTCTATGCAAACGGTGAGCAAAGATGGTGACGATATTCCTCTCTCGTATACACTTACAGCTTTCAAAAACTTCGCGCTTGGGGAACCATACATACAAACCATCAAAACTGTGTTCTATCGCAACGAAGACGAGCTCAAAAAAGCTCTCGAAGCAGGGTCGGTAGAAACAATAAACGGGGTATCCCCGGAAACTGCCGAGGCGCTCCAAAATGATGGATATCGCATAGAGCATACCCCGCTTCCTCGTGTTCTTGCTGTATTTTTTAATCAAAACCAGGCGCCAATTTTTGCGGATGCTTCAGTGCGAAAAGCTCTTGCCCTTGCTATCGATAAAAATGCGATTGTAGATAAAGTTCTTGATGGATATGGCGTAGTTTTGGATTCACCTATTCCACCGGGTTCTTTGGGATA
>JAQTPS010000025.1 GCA_028712595.1 Minisyncoccota bacterium
AAAAGATGTGCCTACCCTCGGCCGTGACACCCAGGGCGTTCGCATTATGCGACTTCGTGAAGGTGACACAATAGCATCTCTTTCTTGCCTCTAGTGTTTGGTGCTCACGCATAACAAACATTTCATATTTGTCCTACCGCTCGTTTGGCGTTATACTTATTCATATGGACTTCACAAATTTTACCAACCCTGAAAAAAATATTAGTGAACTCGGTCTTTATGAAGGAATGGTAGTTGTTGACCTCGGCGCTGGTACCGGCGCTTATGTAGTTCCTCTTGCAAAAAAAGTTGGAGAGACCGGTCGTGTGTATGCTATTGAAGTGCAGAAAGAATTTCTTGCCAACATTAAAAATCTCGCAAGCCATGCCGGATTTAAAAATGTGGAAGTTGTGTGGGGCGACATTGAGCGACCAAATGGTACCAAACTAAAAGACGAAAGCGCAGATGCGGTCATAGTTTCAAACGTGCTTTTCCAGGCTGAAGACAAAAATGGGCTTCTCGCTGAAGCAAAAAGGATATTAAAACAAGGAGGGAAGCTTCTCCTCATTGAATGGAAGGATTCTTTTAATAATCTCGGGCCTGAACCGAAGGCCGTTGTGACATCAACCGAAGCGCTAAACCTCTGTAGCGCGCAAGGATTTATACTACGAAAAGAATTTGATGCAGGCGAGCATCATTATGGTTTCGTTATGGTAAAATAATATTATTATGCAAAATCCGAAAATTTTTCAAACCGTGGTTCTAGGTGTATTTGGCTTCTTTATTATTCTTGGCTTGCTCGCATTTTCAGGAAGAATTCCATTTTTGGGAGGGAGAGAGAACATCAACTACGGCAAGGTTATTGTTTGGGGAACCATTCCTTTCAATACGATGCAACAAGTTATTGGAGATAAGTTGCAGAACCAGACGAATATAACCATTTCTTACGTTCAAAAGAACAAAGATACTTTTACGGCGGATTTAGTCGATGCCCTTGCTTCTGGAAGCGGTCCTGATTTGTTTATAATATCTCAAGATGGAATCTTGCAAAATATGAACAAAATTGCACTGATTCCTTATCAGTATGTTTCCGCTCGGGATTTTAAAAATACATTTGTTTCCGAAGGGGAAATGTTCCTGCAAACCGACGGAATTGTGGCAATGCCTTTTACTGTTGATCCTATTGTGATGTATTGGAATCGAGATATGTTTACAAATGCTGGAATCGCGGTGCCTCCAGTAAAGTGGAGTGAATTTTACAGTATGAACACTCGCGTTGTCGTTCGCGACAAGAGCGGCAATATTACCAAAAGCTTTGTGTCTTTTGGTTCCTACAGCAACGTCTCCCATGCAAAAGAAGTCCTTTCGATGTTAATGATGCAAGCGGGAAGTCCTGTTGTGACCATAAAAGATAACGTCTTGACTGCTGATATAACTAGTACCGACAGTCAGGGCCCACAAGGCCCTGCGGCTCGAGCAGTTAGTTTCTTCAGTCAATTTTCAAAATCTGACAAAGATTCATACTCATGGAATCGTTCACTTCCTTTTTCTAAGAGTATGTTTGAGGCGGGTGATTTGGCGATATATTTTGGATATGCAAGCGAGTACCCGGAAATTAAAGCAAAAAATCCTAACCTCAATTTTGACGTAGCGCCAGTTCCGCAAACAGGGGATTCGTCTACCAAAATTACATTTGGGCGCGTGCAGGGTCTTGCCTTGACCAAATATGCAAAGAATCCAACCGGGGCAATACAAGCCGCATTACTGCTCTCAAGCAAAGAATCCACCGGAGAAATAGCCCAAACCATGAGCCTTCCTCCAGTTAGGCGTGACCTTCTCGTTGCTACTCAAAACGACCCCGTTCTATCCATCTTTTATGATTCGGTATTAATCGCGCGTGCATGGCAGGACCCAGATCCTGCAAAAACGGACGATTTTTTCGAGAATATGATTAACGACGTAGAGTCAGGAAGACAAAACATCAATGAGGCCCTTACAGTCGCCGAGGGTGGCATGAGCAGACTTCTTAGCCAGTACAGATAAAAAAATATGAAAACAAAAATACGAAAAATAAGTCAAATAGTGCTCTCCATAGGAATTTTTACACTACCGATGATTGTTTTTGCCCAAACGAAAGGAGTAATAGAAATTCCGTGTGATGGCTCCGCAAGTGATCCATGTACTTTTGGTGACCTAATTACTCTTGCCAATAGCATAATTACTTTTCTCCTGTACCTCCTAGTCCCTCTTATGACACTTGCGTTTATGTGGATAGGTGGAAATTTCTTGCTGAACACAAACAAAGAGAGCGCAAGAACCGAGGCCAAAGATCGTCTTTTGAATATTGCAAAAGGTCTTGGAATTATTGTAGCGGCATTTATTTTGATTAAATTAATTTTAACTACTTTTTTGACTCCAGATACGCAGAATTATATCAACAACAGCAAAATCATGGATCTCAAAAATTAGTTTTTGAGAGTCCTATCTATAGCGCGTGAATTTTAGCCATACCACGGGGTAAATTGACTTTTGGCGGTTTTGTGCTATATTTTTGGAAGTAGTTTTGCACACACTTTAAAAAAGTTCTTTCCCCCAAGCAATATGATGCATCATCAAAATTCTCCTTTAATTTTTTTTCGGTCAGACGGCATAACAGTAGCTGACATAATCAGGTCTCGTCGTCGAATCAAATCCCACAAAAACCTAGATAAAGATATCGCGATAAGCCAAAACGAAGAAAACGAAGACTATATTCGCAGGAAACGCATTTGGGATGCGTACTATAAAGGGATGATGGATTCTTCCACTGGACGCTATAGTCTTCCAAATTCAAACCGTAGTCGAAATGTCCCCAAGATTGAACAAGAAGAAAATAACGCGTATTGTGAAGGGTATCGAAGATTTTCTAAAAGGAAAAGGACAAATCAATCAGTGGATAGAGCAAGCCCAGCGCCATAAGTGACGCTGGGTTTTTAATATTATTTATGCTTGCGTAGCCCTGTTGCGCGCGGTATAATATGATCATATGAAAAAACTTTTTGCTCGACTCTCGGCGTTTACGATTCTTTTTGCACCGCTGTCTGTATTTGCGCAGGTTGGTAATCCATTAATCTTTGATAATTTTAGCGATTTGGTAGCAAAAATTATAAGCACTGCAGTAATAGTTCTAATGCCATTTGTCGTCCTCGCATTCGTATATGCGGGCTTTCTCTTTGTAAAAGCGCAAGGTAACGAGGAAGGGCTAACTCACGCAAGACAGGTAATATGGTACAGCATTATTGGCGCGTTTATTTTGCTCGGAGCAGAGTTTTTCTCACGAATCATCAATAACACCGTTTCAAGTGTTATAAAATAATCATTATGAATTTTAAAGAACTTGTGGCTTATCTAATCAAAAGTGTCGCGGAGCCCATATTTGGCTTGATACTTGCGGGCACAGTAGTTTATTTTCTTTGGAATACTTTTCAATTTGTTAGAAACAGTGATGACCCAGAGGCGCATGTTGAGTTTAAGAAGAAACTAATGTGGGGAATAATAGCCATAGCCGTGATGGTCTCTATGTGGGGACTTGTGAATTTTTTGCGCGCTAGTGTCAATTTGAACAACAATCCTATCTCTATCCCTGCCTATAATGCATAAATGAGTATATGATGGACACCACTCGATTCCTTGCCCTTTTATCTCTGTTTTTATATAATTAAGAATGGAGGATGACAAGATCTATAAATCTTGGCTAGCTTCTGAATAGGGTCTTTTATCTCTAGGTATGTATGATATACTTATTTGGTAAGAGATTTAATCGTAGAGTATTATAAATTAATAATTAAATTATTGTCACTATGAAAAAAGTTATTGCACTTGTTTTAGCATCCTTAACTCCGGTTCTTGCATTTGCCCAAAACACAGGGATTAAAGACCTCTCTTCCGGTTTTGCGTGGGCAAAAGCGCTTTTTAACAATATTTCCGTTTTCATTGTTGCTCTTTCTGTAGTATGGTTCCTTTGGGGAGTCTTTCAAAATGTGGTTAGACAGGCCGGTGACGAGGAAGCTCGCAAAAAGGCCCACCTCATGATAATACAAGGTATCCTTGGCATTGCAGTAATGGTTTCTGTATACGGACTTGTATATTTTGTGACCAACAGTATTGGGTTGAATAACAGCGCCACACTTACTCCGCCTACTTTGAATTACAATATTAATAATTAATAATAATCTCTATTTCCCGTGGATATTATTATTGCCAAATTTAATGATGCGATTTTGCAGCCACTAATCTATCTTCTACTTGCGGGTGCTGTGGTCTATTTTCTTTGGGGTATATATAAGTTTGTTGCAGGACAGAACAACGAAGAAAACCAAGAAGAAGGCAAAAAGCATATGGTATGGGGTATAGTTGGCTTAGTTATAATGGTGTCAGTTTGGGGAATCTTGAATTTCATTCAATCAACTCTGACTTCGATTAAATAGCAAACTTTTTTCACCAAAAAACCTCCCAGACGGGAGGTTTTTTGGTTTTATGCTAAGAGAAAACAAGGACAGTCCTTGTTTTCTAAACTCCAAACCCTCGCTTTTTCTCTCAATTTAATGTAAATTGTATTTCATGCCGGGGTGGCGAAATTGGTAGACGTACTTGCCTTAGGAGCAAGCGGGGTAACCCATGGAGGTTCGAGTCCTCTCCCCGGCACTAGAAAAAACCGCTTTGAGCGGTTTTTAGTGTCGGGGAAACAAAGCGTAGCTTTGTGTGAGGACTCGAACAGATTGGCGGTTTACGCTCGTACCAACGAGTGTCGCCAATCTGATACCCAGAAATTTCTCATCTGTCGAGATGAGAAATTTCGAGGGAGAGTCCACAGTGTAAATTCTGTGTTAAAATGCATACTCAAGAGCATGTGGCGGAATTGGTATACGCGTGCGTCTCAGAAGCGCATTCCGTAAGGATTGGGAGTTCGAGTCTCCCCATGCTCACTAGGTAGAAATCTCCTTCGACTAAATTTTTGCCGTCGCAAAAATTTGTCTAGGCACTGGCTCGATTGTTTTTTCTGCTGAAAAAACATATCTCCGCCATTCGATTCCCTCACGTGAGACAAGCAGTTATCTCACTCGAGCGCACAAATTAAAAACACCCGCTAATGCGGGGTTTTATAATTTGTGCGCCCGGAGGGAATCGAACCCCCGACCATCTCCTTAAGAGGGAGCTGCTCTACCAGCTGAGCTACGGGCGCTTATTAAAAATTATCAAAAAAATACTAACACAAAAGCAAAAAACTTGGAATGGGAGTCTCCTTCGACTAAATTTTTTGTCGTCACAAAAAATTTGTCTAGGCACCGCCTCGTAAAATTTTCTGCTGAAAATTTTATACTCCGGCGTCCGACTCCCTCCTCTAAAACGCTCCGCGTTTTATTGGCCCACTAGTAAAACACTCGTTTTACTAGTGGGCCAGGAGGGAGTCGGACCCTCATCCGCAATGCGGGCAACATTTTAAGTGTTGTGCGTATACCATTCCGCCACTGGCCCAAAAGAACAAACCCAGCGGGGCGGGAATCTCCCTCGCACAAAATTTTTCGACAAAAATTTTGTGCTGGGCACCGGCTCGCGGTTTTGCGTACTCGCAAAACATCGCGAAGCCGTTCGATCCCCGCACGTAAAGCTTTGCTTTACTCCACGCCTCAAGAAAATCCCATCGGGGATTTTCTTGAGGCGTGGGCGGGAATCGAACCCGCGTATGAGGGATTTGCAGTCCCTCGCCTTACCACTTGGCCACCACGCCTTGTATTGAATTGTCTCACATTTAGGCCCTAAAATCTATATGTTGCTAGATTAACTCGTAAGAGAAAGGCCGTCAATTTTTTGTCGATTGCGTTCCCCAAGGTCAAGCTTTATCTCCAGAACGGGAAGTATGCGAAGCTTGGATGTTTTTGCGATAAAATCCCGAAGATCGCTTCGTTTCCTTTTTGCAAAATCAAGGGCTCGCTCCTCCTCGCTGGTTGGAATAGTCGTAATGTAGATAGTTGCGCGCTTGAAATCAGGAGAAACTGTTGCGTCTGTTACCGTGATGAGTGAACGAGGACTTGTGGACTCGCGATTGAAAAAATTTGCCGCCATTTCTCGAAGATGCTCGCGAAGGCGTTCTTGTCTTGGTGTTGCCATATTATTTTTCGTTCATTACGAATGCCTCTAGAATATCTCCGGGAGTAATTTCTATCTTTGCCTCAACCATAATACCGCATTCACTCCCTTCTAGAACTTCTTTAGTAGCAATCTTTTGCTGTTGGAGTTCAACTACTTTTCCACGCCCAATTTCTGTCTCGCGACGCATTATTTTTACCTGCGCATCTAACTTAATTACACCTTTTGTTACTTTTCCACCGACAACTTGTTTATGCTTTGTTGCATTAAAGATTTTTAGCACCTTGAGCGTGCCGATAGTTTCTTCGCCCACGACCTTTGGAGTTCTTCC
>JAQTPS010000026.1 GCA_028712595.1 Minisyncoccota bacterium
CATTCACCAGGGCTTATATCAGCCAGCTCCCCCTTGCGGGTTCACCACCGATATTTGACCTTCTGGCATTGGTCAAGCGTCACCTCATATACATCCTCTTACGAGTTAGCATGAAGCTGTGTTTTTGATAAACAGTTGCCAGGCAATCTTTCGCTGCGTCCCTCCCTACTTTTGGCTCAAACGACTTTTTAATAATCGCTTAAGTAGAGAATTCATGGCACTACCGTGTATTTTAAGATTACGTTCACGCTCGCGGGCATCACCTGAATCTCTGTATGCTTCCGCATATAAAAGAATCCAGTGGCCAGTTTTGCGTGTCGTATACTTGTGTCCGCGAGCATTATGGTCGCGAATTCGTCGTTTGAGATTCGTTGTATACCCAACGTACAATTGTTGAGTTTCCGAATGCTCTAAAATATACACAATGTACATGCCTCCATTCTACCAAAAGTAGGGAGGGAAAGCCTTATCCCGAAGTTACGGCTGATTTTTTGCCGAGTTCCTTGAGAAACATTCACTCGTTCGCCTTAGTCTACTCGACTCGACTACCTGTGTTGGTTTTACGGTACGGTTTCTTTTCCGCTGAGCTTAGAAGCTTTTCTCGGAAAACTGCTCTGCCTTATCCCATGAGGCGAACCTCACGATTTCTGCTTTACTTGGAGACGGGATTAAACCCAGATTCCCGGATTTACCTAAGAATCAACCTTATAAAACAAACTCAAATCCAATAATGAGCAAGACATACTAGTCTTCGTCACTCCATCGCACGGAAAAGAAGTCAGGGAATATTAACCCTGTGTCCATCGGCTCCAGCTTTCGCCATCACCTTAGGCCCGACTAACCCTTCGCTGATCAACATCGCAAAGGAAACCTTAGTCTTTCGGCGTGTGGGGATCTCACCCACATTGTGGTTACTTGTGCCAACATTCTCACTTCTTGTCGCTCCAGAGTTGCTCACGCTTCTCCTTCAGTGCGGACAAGAACGCTCTCCTACCGATTACAAATTTCGAAAAAAATGCAATCCCTCACTTTCGGTACCATGCTTAGCCCCGATTATCTGCGGTGCAGAGTCTCTAGGTGAGTGAGCTGTTACGCTTTCTTTTAATGATGGCTGCTTCTAAGCCAACATCCTCACTGTCAATGAAACTCCACCTCCTTAAGTGCACTTAGCATAGATTTAGGGACCTTAAATTGAGATCTGGGCTGTTTCCCTTTTGACCACCGGAGCTTCGCCCCCGGAGTCTTACTGCCGTATAATTAACCTCTGGTATTCGGAGTTTGATAGGACTGACGAGATTTCTCCCTGTTCAGTCCTTCCAGTGCTCTACCCCCAGAGGGTACACACGACGCTAGTCCAAAAACTATTTCGGAGAGAACCAGCTATTACCAAATTCGATTAGCTTTTCACTCCTTACCACAAGTCATCCGATGATGTTACACGGTCAACCAGTTCGGGCCTCCCTCTCGATTTCTCGAAAGTTCACCCTGCTCATGGCAAGCTCATTTGGTTTCGGGTCTTATGCATACTACTAACGCGCTATTCACACTCGGTTTCCCTGAGGCTCCACCCGAAAAGGGTTTAGCCGCGCAGTATACATTAACTCGTTGGCTCATTCTTCAATAGGCACGCCGTCACGGATTGCTCCGCTCCGACTCCTTGTAAGCATATGGTTTCAGTTCTATTTCACTCCCCTCACCGGGGTTCTTTTCACCTTTCCCTCACGGTACTAGTTCACTATCGGTTTCTAAGAGTATTTAGCCTTAGGAGTTAGTTCTCCCAGATTCCCCCGAGCTGTTCATGTCTCGAAGTACTCAAGAACAGAAGCAAAAAAGATGTATTGTTTTCGTTTACCGGGCTATCACCGTCTAGGGCTATGCTTTCCAGCATATTCAACTAACAATACATTTTGTAACTTTTTTCGTATAAATACGATGCTTCTGCCTTACAACCCCTGTTATAAATAACAGGTTTGGGCTATTTCCGTTTCGCTCGCCGCTATTAAGGAAATCTTCCGGCATTCGCCGGCTTTTTTTATTTTCCACTAGGTACTAAGATGTTTCAATTCCCTAGGTATACTCTTTGCTTGCGCAAAATTCATGTCGGTAAAGACACGCGGGTTTCCCCATTCAGAGATCTCCGGATCAAAGGTTGCTAGGCACCTCCCCGAAGCTTATCGCAGCCATACCACGTCTTTCATCGCCTCTTAGAACCAAGGCATCCACCATATGCTCTTAATTTCCCATTAGGAAATTTAAAAACCACAATCATTATTCGCTTACATGCGGAGCAACAAAAATTTTGCCACTCCGCAATTTCTTTTCTTTTCTTAACCTGCCTGTCTCCATACACCTCTAAAGACCACACTATTAAACGGGTGTACGTGACAGAATGTAAATTTTCTTTTGCAAAAAGTTTGCCAAAGAAAACTAGGATGTCAATTAACATTCGGTGATATGAACTTAGAAACAAAAAACCCGCGATTTAGCGGGTTAAAGTAAGGACCTAAAAGGTTCTTTCTACTCCCGCTGGGGGTTTCTCTGGTTCGTAATAATCATATGCAACAATAGAAAGTAGTATATACGAAAGAAAAACGATGTCAAGCATTACTGCCTGACATCGTTTTTTCTCCTTATTTTTGAGAAAAATCCCCAAAAATTAAGCTAAATTTGGCTAGTTATGGCCTGAGATATCCCCACGGAGTTTCTCGATATAACGAGATGCTGCTTCTTTCCCTCCAAGACCAAATGCTAAACCGCCAGCAAGCGCGAGCATCGCTACGAGACCGGTCACCATAGTGCTCAAAACTTGATTTAGTCCGTCAATCTGCATAAGAGCAGAAACGATAGCAACGCCCCAAATTGTCCAGTATGCAATTCCTCCCACAAGACCGGATGAATGTGAGCCAGCTGCTTTTGCCGTTCCTGTAATTATTTTCTTTACCAAGTCTGCAATAAATGCGCCGGCTATGATAACGATAGATGCAATGATGATACTTGGGATTGTCTTTGTAACAAGATAGTTCAAAATATTTGTTACTGTCTTAAGCTCAAATATATCAAGTGCCGCAAGAAGAACCCAAATTATAACAAACCATTTTACCAAAGCACCAAAGAATGCGCCTGAGTTTAGGGTAAATCCTCCCTTGTGGAGAACTCCTTTTACCCCTGCGCTCTCCAAGATGTCGTCTAGTTTGATTGATTTTACAATCTTATTAACTACGTCGCCGAGCACACTTCCGAAAATCCATCCTACAACAACAACGACAATAGCAAGCACTAGTTTAGGAAGGAACGAGAGCACAGCAAGACCAAAACCTTCTGTAAATGCTGCGCCAAGCGTATCAACCCACTGAGTAAATAACTGCATATCCTTTTTTTATTGTTTTCACAGAGTTTTATCCGTGAATAAACATTATTATTAAAACTTAATAAAAGCGTACTATTTATAGTAATCAAGCTTCTTATAGGTACTGACCACGTACCCAGAAAGTTTGATTCCTAATAGATATTATATCATTACCAGGGCGTAATGGAAGGGGCACTGTTTGCACTTATGCATGGACCTCGCCAAATGCTCCATTCTACGCCGAGAGGTGCAATTTGAAGACCGTAGTTATAGCAAAATGAACCTCCTATGTTCATTGGATGGATGCTTCCCCCATCGCTCCACTCGGTTCGAACCCCAATAAATGACAATGGCTGAAAAAAATGAAAGACAAGAACGATGCCAGCCAAGATTAGGAGGTACTTTTTCATATTACACCACTCCAAGTTTATCAATTACCCTGTCGTGTTTGTAATCGAGCACATCGCGAACAAATTTGTCGTACACACTGACGCGGTAGAGAAAATCCGAAGTTTCAAGAGCACCATAAGAGATTTCTTTGCCAATTTCTGCCTCAATAGAATGGAGGGCATTTTCAATCAAGCGTTTTTTCAGATTGTCGCCGACGATAAGCACATCTACGCGCGCATTTGGCTCGTCAATAAAAATTCCCGATATTGCAAGAAATTTAATTTTGCCCGCGCCACGAAAACGACTTGCGATTTCGTTGCGATTCAATGGAGTTTCAGAAACAACAAGATTTTTTAGCTGATAAAGAAGCGGAAAATCAGATTTAAGCTCCACTCCGTTAGTACGTTTCTTTGAAGATTCTTTTTTTGAACCATCGCGAGCTGGAATTGCCTTAAAAAAGCTTTTGTCCCCAAGGAATCCGGCTTTTTTTAAGAGATTAATTTCTCTGCGCGCTTCATCTAATTTAACTTTGCTCCTCTGAGCCACTGTATTCACATCAAAAACCTCTAGCGGGTTTAAAAGAAATAAGCGAAGGATTTTAACCCGCGCCGAACTTCCAAACAATATTCCTAAAGTATCCATAGCCGGTATTATACCACGAGAAATGGAAAGAAAAAAGGCGCGACCGTGCGGTCGCGCCTTTTTTCGCTTGAAACAGAGTTACAAATATTATTTCAACGTAACCTTGGCACCAGCTGTCGTCGCGGGGGCTCCTCCTTAAGAACCCTCGGTTCCTAATTATCTCCGACACGGGAAACTCCCGTTTCCCGACCCCTTCCCCAGCTGGCTAGTTACATTGAAATATTATTTCAATGTAACTTTTGCGCCAGCTGCTTCCAATTTTGTCTTCAAAGCTTCTGCATCGGCTTTCTTCATACCCTCTTTGAGCATTGAAGGAGCGCCGTCTACGAAGTCTTTTGCTTCTTTGAGTCCGATAGCCAAAGCCTCTTTTACGGCCTTGATTACGGCGATTTTCTGCTCACCTACTGCTGTGAGTTCTACGTTAAATGAGTCTTTTTCCTCTACTGCTGCGGCTACTGGAGCTGCAGCTGCTGTTGCTACTGCTGATACCCCGAACTTCTCTTCAAGAGTCTTCACAAGCTCGTGGAGGTCAAGTACCGACATTTCCTCGATTTTTGCGATAATATCCTTGAATTTTGCTGGGATTGTTACTTCTTTTTTGTCTTCCATAATAATAATGTTAAAGGTTGTTAAATGTTATGCTTTTGCTTCTTTGCTTTTGCGAATTTCTTCAAGTCCGATTACCAAACGCTGAATTGGCGAATTGATAATATTGAGGAACTGCGCGCGGAGAGTATTGAGTGAAGGAATCATCGCAATCGACATCATTTCTGTTTGAGTCTTGTAAACTCCATCAAAAATGCCTCCCATTATCGCAATTGAACCCTTTTCGTGAGGCATTTTCTGAAATGCATACGTCTCACGAGCTGGAGCAATGAGGTCTTCGCCATAAGCGATTGCCATTTCCCCTGGGAATTCTGGCATCTCACCTTTTGCTTTGAGGTCATTGATTGCAAGCTTTGCAAGGGTCTTTTTTGCGACAAAGTATCCTACCTTCTCGGCATCAAGCTTTCTGCGGAGAATTTTCGTCTCAGCAACGGAAAGCGCTTTGAAGTTTACGAATACTACCGATTTCGCACCTGCGAGGCGCTCTTTCATTGAGGCCAAGATTTCGTTTTTCTTCTGTTTTGTAACTGCCATATTTTGTTTTGTTCGATCCTTTCGAACCGACAAATAATAATCGACGGCTGGAGCGCGTTGCGCTTCCCGCCGTAAGCCGGGGATTTTCCCCTTAGAGTCGACCTCCGCAGGACTTGTGTTCCATTTCTCTGGAACTGCCTACTTCTACGGCTTCAAAAGCATCCTACTTTATTTGAATTATGTTGTCAACAGTTGAGATAGTAGCATTCATATCGCCAACCCTAAAAAACTCAGCAATAAGAACCCCAAGAAGACCCACAAACAGAATCCCCATAAAACCTAAGGTGGATTTGAGTAGGTCTGACATTGAATTAAGTATATATTACCCCCAATCGCTCGTCCAATTTTGTCCCCAAAAAGGACCGGCCTTTATTTAAAAAAGGCCGGTCCTTTTTGGTTAAGATTTAGATTTCTGGAGGAGGGTCGTCTGCGGGAGGATCATCGGCTGGTGGCGG
>JAQTPS010000027.1 GCA_028712595.1 Minisyncoccota bacterium
TCTAGTGTAACTCCGTTTTCCTCCTTGATGATGACTTGCGGTTGAGACACTTGAAGTTCAAAACCTTCGCGACGCATATTTTCGAGAAGTATTGAAATGTGAAGTTCTCCTCTTCCGTATACCTTGAAAGAGTCCATTAAACTGAAATCTACCTTCAAGCCAACGTTCACTTCGAGCTCGCGTTCGAGGCGGTCGCGAATTTGTCTTATGGTTACAAACTTGCCTTCACGCCCAGCGAAAGGAGAATCGTTAACTAGGAAATTGAGAGAAATTGTCGGTTCGTCAATTTTGATGGCAGGGAGAGCCTCTTGATCTGCAGTTTCGCATATCGTTTCGCCGATATAGATATCTGAAAGTCCGGCAACCATCACGATGTCTCCCCCTATCGCTTCGGAAACTTCTTTGCGCTCTGTGCCTTCATAGGTACAAAGTTTTGTAATACGTCCCGTGCGAGTTTCCCCATTTGTCTTTTTTATAACAACCGTCTGCCCAGCCTTGATAGTACCTTCAAAAATACGGCCTATTGCAAGGCGTCCAAGGAAATTATCATACCCAAGGTTAAATGGTTGCATACGGAAAGGAGCCTCGGGGGCTGATTTTGCTGGCGGAATTTCTTCTAAAACCACGTCAAGAAGTGGCATGAGGTCTTTTGAATCATCTGTCAGGTTCCTCTTTGCAATTCCCTGTCTACCCACAGCGTAAACTGTTGTGAAATTCAATTGCTCCTCCGTAGCACCAAGTTCCATAAAAAGTCCCAAAATTTCGTCGAGCGCTTCTTTAGGGCGAGATGCTGTTTTGTCTATTTTGTTCAAAACTACAATTGGTTTGAGGCCAAGCTCAAGTGACTTTTTGAGAACAAATCGTGTTTGTGGCATTGGGCCTTCTTGAGCGTCAACAAGAAGAAGCACTGTATCAACTGCGCGGAGTACGCGTTCTACTTCTGAACCAAAGTCAGCATGTCCGGGTGTATCGACAATATTTATTTTTGTCCCTTTATAGAAAATGGAGGTATTTTTTGAGTAAATCGTAATACCACGCTCTTGTTCAAGCGCGTTTGAGTCCATCGAAACGCCTTCTTTGGTCATTCCAGTCTGGCGCATAATAGCATCGGTCAAGGTGGTCTTGCCGTGGTCAACGTGTGCAATTATCGCTATATTTCGTATTTCCATGAGTTTTTTGGTTTTAGTCCTCTTTTTTGGCAAGAGAAATGGAAGCCCCTTGCTTCCACCTTAAACAAAAAATCCGCCGTTGCGGAAATTAATTCCTTACGCGTTTACTATACCAAAGAAACACCTCTAGGTCAAGCGTATTACGCGAAAAATAGCCCTACAAACAACAATATCATTAGAATCACAATTAATACTATTGATTTGATAAGTCGTACATCAAATGCCTGATATTTTGCGATGAGGTATCCGAGGAATCCCAAAAGAATTGGCATGCCCAAAATAGCGTATGGGGAAAGATTGTATATGTAGCTTGTTGAAGCAAGCCCCCACAAATTGATTGCGATAACAAAGTTTATAATCCCATAAGCAAAAAAGAATGCTGACAGGAAAGCTGTCACCCCAGTTCCCGCAAGGGCAATCTTCTTTTTGTTGACAGTGTCGAGAGCTTTCTGGTATTCGACAACGGTAAAAATAATTACAAGAAGAATGAATAGTAGCTCCAACAATGAGTGGTAGTTAGCGACGACTTCGTTTTCTAAAGCTATGTCGACAGAAGCAGAAACAGCACTTACGTTGAAGTTTGTCGCAATTATTATGAATGTTGGCAAAAGAGTGCTGGCACTAAGGATTTTTTGCCACATCGGTAAATCGTGTTCTTTGATAAATGAATACAAAAACCAATATGAAAGAATGAAGAAACTAATGCTAAATATATATTCAATGGACCAAGAAAAAATTATTGACGACAAATCTTTTAATGGAACCCATAGAGCAAAATCAAGCAAACTGTAAATTGCAAAACTAATACACAGAAGTAAAAGGTAAAAACTCGAGAGTTTTTTTGTTTTTACGAAAAGAAATGTTCCAAACGCGATTGCCAGTAAAGTAGCGCCAATATAAGAGTAAGAGAGAAAGGAAAAAGATATTTGATTAGTAACAACAATCCATCCGTAAGGGCTAAAAAATGTAAAAGGAGGATTTAGCATGGATTAATTGTACTAAATACAGATTGTTTACGCAAAGAAAAGACCGATAAACAATAGGACGGCAAGAACAGCTATCAGTACTATTGATTTGATGAGTCTCAAGTCGAATGCTTGATATTTTGCAATAAGATATCCCAAGAATGTCAGCAAGATTGGCATACCGAGAAAACTGTAGAGGGTCACGTTGTACAAATAACCAGTATCAGCCAATCCTTGGAAATTGATGTAAGTCAAAAAGTTTGTTACTCCCCACGCAACAAAAAAGATAAAAAGAAATATTGCCACACCGCTACCGGCAAGAGCAATTTTCTTTTTGTTGACTGGATTTTCCGCTTTGAAGTACTCCCAGATTGAAAAAATAATTATGACGATTACAAAAAAGAGCTCTAAGAGTGAATTATAATTCAACACTGCTTGGTTTATAAAAGCTATGCCGGAAGGAGCATAAAAAGTATCCATATTGACACTTGACCCAATTATGAAAACTGCCGGTATGAGCGCGCAAGCACTAATTGCCTTTTGCCACAAAGGCAAATCGCGGTCTTTTGCAAACGAGTACAAAAACCAATACGAAAAAACGAAAAAGGAAGTACTAAATATGTCATCAATTCCCCACGTAAATATTATTATCTCCGGCTTGAAAATCCATGTAGCCAAATCAAACAGACTATACATTGAAAAACACACGCAAATCAGAAACAAATAAAAGCTACTTAGTTTTTTAGTTTTTATGAGTAAAAATGTCCCAAATGCAACAGCTGTCAATACCGGAATCAAATGCGTATAAAGCAAAAAAGGTATCGATATTTGTTTTACAATGATATTCCAAAAATACGGACTTATAAATGAAAAGGGCACTTGTGTAATGTTCATATATGTATTGTACTAAACGGGCAGGTTTTAAGCAAAGAACAAACCAACGAACAAAATAATCATAAGAGCCACCATATACACTATCGATTTGATAAGTCGTACGTCGAATGCCTGATATTTTGCGATAAGGTAACCCAAGAATGCGAGAAGGATTGGCATTCCCATAATCGCATAAGGAGCAACATTGTATATATAGCTTGTTGCCGCAAGCCCCCATAAATTTGTCGCAATGACAAGGCCTATGATTGCATAAGCAAAAAAGAATGTGAACAAAAAAGCCAATACTCCCACTCCAGCTAGGGCAATTTTCTTTTTGTTGACCGGGTCGAGGGCTTTTTTATATTCAACAACAGTAAAAACAATAACGAGGAGAATGAAAAGGAGCTCTAGTAATGAATGATAATTAGTGACGTTTGCATTGTCTAAGGCTATGCCCGTTGGAATATAGAAAGCATCTATATTTACACTCATCACGGTTATGAGGAGTGTCGGTATGAGCGCGCTTCCTGTCAGAATTTTTTGCCACATTGGTAGGTCGTGGTCTTTTATGAATGAATACAAAAACCAATATGAAAGCACGAAGAAAGCTATGGCAAACAAATCCACGATAGACCACGTAGACATGACCCAAACTGAATTTGGAAACCATGTGATAAAGTCAAGCAAGCTGAAAATAGCAAAAAAGAGACACAAAAGAAACAAGTAAAAGCTCGGGAGTTTTCTTGTTTTTGCAAAAAGAAATGTTCCAAACGCAATTGCCAATACAGTAGCGCCAATATAAGAATAGGAAAGAAAATAATACGATACTTGTGTGCTAGCGACGTCCCATCCGTAAGTAGTAAAAAATGAAAGAGGAGGTGGATTCATGTTTTTTATTTATCTTTGAGAATTACGTAAAAAATAGACCTACGAATAACAATACCATGATCACCAAGGAAATTGTACTTGATTTCATGAGTTTTACGTCAAATGCCTGATATTTTGCAATGAGATAACCAAGAAATCCTAAAAGAATTGGCATGCCAAAAATACTGTATGAATCAATGGAGTAAATTTGTTGAGTTGAGCCAAGGCCCAAAAAATTAATGCTTATAACAAAATTGGTAATTTGTAGAATGGCATTAAAAATAAATAAGAAAATGAACACTCCTGCTCCAGCTAGGGCAATTTTGTGTTTGGCAATGGAATCGTTTGTTTTGTTGTATTCTACGAATGTAAATATAACTATTATCGCAATGAATACTACCTGCACCCAAGAAAAATATTTCGTAACACTGAAGTTTTCAAGAGCAGAAATTGTTGGAACAGCGTATGAATTCATATTTACACTCAAAGCAGTAATAATGAGTGTTGGCACGAGAGCAGTAGCTGTTACGATTTTCTGCCAAAAAGGTAGATCGTGCCCTTTTACAAAGGCATACAAGAACCAATATGAAAGAACGAAAAAGCATGTGCAAAAAACATCTAGAATTGACCATGAAAATATCTGTATGCCAAACGCCGGAGTTGGGGTCCAAGCTAGTAAATCAAAAATACTGTAAATGGAAAAAGTAAGACAAATCAGAAACAAATAAAACGAACTTATGTTTTTTGTTCTTATGAATAGCGATGTGCCAAATACAATAGCAATGACTGCGGGAATAATATAAGAATAAACTAGAAAAGAAATGGATATTTGTTTTATCAAAACACCCCAGCCATAAACACCTAGAAATGAAAAAGGAGCAGCTGCAAACATGGATTAATTATACTAAATTTGTATTTTTTACGCAAAGAACAAACCGACAAATAAGAGCGCCATCAAAGCTATAATATAGACGATGGACTTGATGAGTTTCATATCAAATGCCTGATATTTCGCGATGAGATACCCCAAAAATCCCAAAAGAATCGGCATGCCAAGGAAACTGTAAGTAGTTATGTTGTATAGATAACCCGTCGAGGCAAGATTTTGAAAGTTGATTGAGATCAAAAAGTTTGCAGTTGTCCACATGAAAAAGAATATGGAAAGGAATATTGTCACACCAGTGCCAGCAAGGGCAATTTTCTTTCTGCTAGCATCGTCCAGAGCTTTGAGATATTCAAAAATTGAAAAAACAATTATACCAACGATGATAACAACCTCAAGAAGTGAATTGCCATTTAGAACTGTTTGGTTTATTAAAGCAATCCCCGAAGGACCATAGTAGGTGTCCATATTTATGCTCATTGCGGTTATGAGGAGAGACGGAACAAGAGCACAAGCCGTCAAAACTTTTTGCCAGAGTGGCAAATCGTGTTCCTTCACAAAGGAATACAAGAACCAGAACGAAAAAACGAAGAAACTCGTGCTAAGTATCTCCTCGAGGCACCACCCAAACATTATTATCTGTGGTCTCAAGGTCCATGACGCTAAATCAGTCAAACTAAAAATTGAAAAAAAGATACCAACTAGAAGCAAGTAAAAACTACTCAATTTTCTTGTTTTAAAAAATAGAAATGCCCCAAAAGGAATCGCAACTAACACGGGTACTAGATGTGTGTAGAGTAAAAGAGGTATTGATATTTGGTGCACAATAATATTCCAAAAGTATGGACTTATGAACGGTGAAAATATTTGGAAAATCATATATGCTTATTGTGCTAAACCTCCGACCTTACGCAAAGAACAAACCGACAAACAAGAGAATCATCAGTGTCACTATCAAAACTATTGATTTGATGAGTCTTATATCAAACGCCTGATATTTTGCGATAAGGTATCCGAGAAACGCGAGGAGGATTGGCATACCAAGAACTGCGTATGGAGAAAGATTATATATGTAGCTAGTTGAGGCTAGGTTCCAGAGATTTATTGCAATGACAAAATTTACAATTGCATAAGAAAAGAAGAAAGTGAACAAAAACGC